>CAJOJI010000013.1 GCA_905234715.1 uncultured Saccharofermentans sp. | reverse complement strand
CACCAGTGAGCATATGTGCTGAATTTATACCCCAGCTTATAGTCAAACTTTTCGACTGCTTTCATGAGGCCTAGGCAGCCTTCACTTACGACATCGTCGTACTCGACACCCTCTACCAGGTAGTTTTTTGCCATCGACTTCACGAGATTAACGTTACAACATATGATCTCTTCACGAGCTTCAGGATCATTATCCTCTTTGTATTTCCTGAAAAGGTCCTGTTCTTCTTCAAAAGTCAGCAATCTGCTATTACCCATTATTCCATCCACCCTTTCATAAGTTTTTCACTATATGGAAATGGTTGGGTTTTGAAGATTTGTAAAACACTTTTTCGGACTGGATACTAAAACGCCCGTTAAGGGCGCTTTATATGCTTATTTTGAACTATATATCAGTACCCCAGAGGCGGATTGATTATCCGTTCTGTTTTCCCGTTAATATCCATTACATCCCATTCGTAACGGTCTTCGTCATCCTGTTCCCTGAACTCACCGAGAATACATTTAGGTCTCTTGTCCTTCTTGTTCTTCAGGGTAAATTCGGATACTACTTTATAATCCTGGATCAGGACAACTGAAATGTACGTATCGACTTCAATATCTTTTAGAGCTTCGACGGCAAAGTTGTACCAGAACCTGTTTTGGCAGACAAAGCTTATCTTTATTCCTTTAAGAGAAGCCGGATCGAGAAGTGCACGGAGAAGTATCTTGCCGTTTTTGTCGATCACGTTGTCCTCGACATCTTCTTCGGCTTCTTCCTTGTCTCTGTAATACCCTTCATAGTACAGACTTTCTAATACAACCTCTCCGTTACCGATATCTTCAGGTTCAGTTCCATCTATTACAAAGCCCCACAGGAATTCTTTGCCCTTTTTGTCTGTTACACGGAGGACTTCATCAAAATCCATGTTCAGATCAAATTTATTCGGTGTGTCATCACGCAACGGAACATTTTTTCCGACATAATTAAACTGTTCAGACTGTATTACTCTATAAGCTTCATAGCCTTTGCCGTGAAGAGCTTTCTTGAGATCACTTACAGCTCTGTCATTCTTGGCACGTGTATATCCGTAAAACGGTTTCAATTCAGGTTCGGATTTGCTTTCTTCCCTTTCCTCATCAAGGCCGTTTGCTCTCATGAGGTTTTCCGGTGTTACAAAGTCCTTATCCGCCGCATTATTCAGGATAGCCTGCACTAAGGCCGGTTTCAGCGGACGCTTGAGTCCGACGCCCTTGATTATTCTCGAGAATACCGGAGGTGCGATTACCTTATCGTTCAGTTCACATATGTTCTTGTTGCTGCAATCCGCTGCAAATTCCGCCATCGTTCTGTCAGGTCCCTTTGCATGTTCAAGCATCTCTTTGAGGTCAGCTTTGTTGGGACTTCTTTTCTCAACATATGTTGTAACCTCACCAACGGTACCGTGCCACTTAGTTATCTTATACTTAAGTGTTTCCGGGTCACGTTCAACTTGATATATATAATCCTTATTCATAGATTTATTCTCTCCAATGCTCATCTGCATCAATATCCAAAGACAGGAACATCCGTTGTCTGAAGCCTGTTTTCATAGTACTTTACTGCATCTTCGAACACATCATTCTCGTAATGTTCGGAGAAATCGCCCAAGCAGCATTCAGGTCTTGATCCGTCCTTCTTTGCAAGTGTATATTCTGCAGTTATCTCACCCTTCCTGATAAGAATGACAGAAAAATAATTATTTACCTTATAGTCCGCAAGCTGTTCAATCGCTTTGTTGTAGCCGGACTGGTTTTGGAAAACAAAGCTTACCTTCATATCATTCAGATAATCAGGATGAATTATGTCGTATAAAAAGATCTCATAATGATCTCTTATAAGATTTACTTCATCCATATCTTTACCGGGTTCCGTGCTGTCTACAAAGAAGCCCCAGTATGAGTGTATCTTTTTCTTATCTGCTTCCATAAAAGCCAGATTCAAACCATACGGCTCAAGAAAACCATACTCCTCCCCATACCAGAAACGATTGGTATTTGTAGGAGGAATATTCTTTACGGATGTTCCGTTTGGTACAGATATCCAATTCGTCTGTGCAGAACTTTTGACGGAGTTAAGTTTTCTTCTGATATCTTCTGCTGCGCGTGCATTCAGGACAAGAAAACGTTTTTCATTTTCAAGCCTGACTGCCAAAGATGTCGCCTTCTGCCTTGCAAGCAGCACCTGCCTGTAATCTTCAAGGCCGTTGGCCCTCATCAGGTCATCCCCGTTCACGGTGGCAGGATTGTCCGCATTATTCAGAAGTGCCTGGATAACGTCATCTTTTAATGGTCTTACGACATCATTCTCAGAGAGTATTCTCTTGAGCGTAGGCAGATTAATCGTTTTTGTATTAAGCCTGCATTTAAAAGGATCACTGCAATCCTTGGCAAATTGAGGCAGTGTACGGCTTAGTCCCACCGCAGACTCCAGCATCCACTTAAGCATTTTTCTGTTGGGTGCATGAGTCTCAACGTAAAGAGTGGTTATCGTCGCACCATCTATCGTCTCTTTAAGTTCATAGTGGTCAGAATCACACTCTTCCGTGGGACCCTTCTTCTTTACTTCATATAAACGCTTTTCCATCTGGTTTCTCCGGTCGGATATACAAAAATTTTGTAATCAGTTTAATAAATTTTTTAGTGATATACAACTACCGTGTCTCACGCTGCCTCATTGGCAGCGTTGAGCCAGGTAACCAGTCTCTCGAACATCGGGAGGTAGAACATCTTGTAGTCTCTTACGTCGACGTCCATCATCTCTGCAGCGCAGGGGATTGCGATGAACTTGATGAAGAGCTCAGGGTCTGAGAAGCCCGGTGTGATGTTCATAACCTTGAGCGTCTCGTTGGTCTCAACATCGAAGAAGCGGACCTGTGAGTTGCCGTTTACGAGCTCGAAGTAGATGTCTCTGATTGTCTTTTCCATTGTGATTTCCTCCTGTAAAAAATGTTTTGTTTTTGTTTGATGGCCATATACTATCACATCAGATACCCGTTTGTAAATAGTTTCTGTAATTTAATTACAAAAAAGTTTTGCGAGATGGGCCGATTGGGTTCAAATGCCCTGTTTTAGGGCACTTTCTCTCTTTAATCGTTATCAGATGAATGGCCTCTATATATGGAAATGGTTGGCTTTTTCGAAAAAGTAAAACTTTTTTCGTATTTTTCCTGATATTTTTCGATAGCCGGATCCGTATTATTGAAGTTTATTTACAGTTATATATAAGGCCACATCGAAATGTTTTGACAATAATTCAGATTTCATTTTACAAATCTCAAAAAACCAACCATTTCCTATAGTAAGAAATCATTTGGAGGTTACAGCTATGAGAAAAAGCGATGAAAACAAAACCCGCGATGGTTCGATCAACCATCAGATAGTTTCTTTGGTTGACACTACAGGACTGGAGGACGACGTCCTCGACATCCTGGATTACATAGAGAACGATATGAGAAGTCTTAACGAAGTAACAAAGAACATCTGGCTCTCTTTAGGTGAGGCCAAGCCTCTGCCTTTTGTTAAAGCCTGGGTGGACTCATATTTTCTTTACGCAGAGACTGAACCTATCAGCATCTTCGGTGACAATCTGCCGATAAAGCTGGCCTTTTCGCTTGACGAGGAAAACATCTCGGTTGAATGGGTTGCGTTCTATATCGACGATACGCAGGTGGCAGTTTTCGAGCGCGAGGACAACTTCGAATACAAGGACGACGAATTGTTATAAGCTGTCTCCATCTATATAATTTCCTTTCTTTATTATGCTAATGGCCCGGCGGACATGTCCTGCCGGGTCATTAACAATCTCTAAGAAAGGAAAGATTAATGGGTGTAACTGTATGACTGTTTATTCGGTCCTGAAACCGATCCTGTGCTCCGTGGTATGCGTTCCGAGAAGCTGCATGACCTTTGTGAAATGACGATCGCTTATTGTCATGGTCTTTCTGTTCTTTTCGAGCATCTCGATATATGCAACCTTGGCAGCATTGTCCATTACATTCTCGTACTGGCGGAGCGATACGATATCCCTGCCACGCATCTTGGTGACGGCATTCATAAATGCATCCTTATCCATACTGATCCTGTTGCAGTAAAGCGCGTTCTTCTTAAGTATATTGAACTCCTTCATTACGATCGATGTGATCCTCGCTTCAGAGGGATCGGGAAACTCAACTGTGATACATCTATCCTTAAGCCATGCGGGCACTCTCCTGATCTCATTTGCCGTGAGGATAAACGGGATCTGCGATGTGGAAACATCAAGCTCAAGGAAGTGATCGTGTATCACCCTTGTCCTGTCCAGACAACTCAGAAGCTCGTCGTTTAATGTGTGGTGCGATGCGGCCATCATGCACTTGTCGACCTCATCCACAAGGATCACCGGATTGGTGGCATTTGCCTCAAGCTGCGCATTTACGATCTCGCCGAATCTCGCGGCCTTAAAAGTCGGCGAATCACCGGTAAGGCCGCGTCCGCCGGAAGAACCGGGTGCGGAGATCTTATAGTAGTAAAGCCCTATTATCTCCGCAAACACTTTGCCGAAATAAGTCTTCCCGATACCGGGCTTTCCCACGAGGAGTATCGGCTTTACCGTGCCTTCCCTTAAGTATTCTGCAACACTCGTCAGGAGACAGAATTCAAGTTCCTCAGGAATGTCATATTTAAAACAGAGCTTCTTTACTCTCTTATAAAGCTCCTTTTCTGAAAGACGCGACGCGGCAGGAGTCTGCTCTGTCAGGTTATCGTAATGGTAAAGAAGCTCGGGCGGAATATTGAGAGTCCTTGCTTTTGCCCTGTAAGGCATGAGCGGATCTTCTTCGATAATGATCTGTTCTTCACATTCTTCTTCGCAATCGATCTCTTCCTCATCATCAGCAAATATCGTAAGCGACAAGCGGGGGATCTCCACGATAAACCCAAATCTCTTAAGATATTCCTCAACTATATACGCTGCCCTGTTTACGATGACACGCGCATATCTCTGGTTTTTCTCACGGGGAAACAATGCGATGAACAACGGATTGTCCAGATGAGGATTGTTGATGTATTCGAGAAGGAGCGTCCTCTCGCGTTCAGTTAAAAGATCGAGTGCCTCCCTGAACCTTCTGTTTAATCTGGCGAACTGTTTGATCCTATTCTCAAACGTCTCCTCCGTTTTGTCCTCAAATAATAAATGTGTAGCGAAATATTCTCTTCTTATGGCTATATAATTACTAAATCTATGCATGACAAATATCTCCCGGTTACGTTGGTTTTTGTCTTCGAAGATGCCAATATTAAATCACGGTTGCAGATTACCTTGCAACGTGCTATAGTTTTTGCAGAATAGTTGATTTTATTGGTTTCTTTTAATTACTCGCTAAAGTTTTTCGATACTTTTTTGATTACTTGAAGGTAAACATGCAGAATTCAGGCTCAGTCTATAAAGAAATATTCAGTTTCTACAACATCAAATTCAATTCCAATCAGGAAAAGCAGACAGCAAGAAAGTTCATCAAGGAACGTCTCAAAAAGGAATTCCCCCAGTTCGACTGGTCGGATTCAAGCAACTGGGATAAACTTTCCGTCGTTGACAGAAACCACTTCAAGACAGTAACAGTCCGTGAATATTTCACGGTCAAATCCTCATCAGATGAAAAGACTATCAAACAGAAGATCGACACCGAGATGAAAGATAAGCTCATCGACGCCAGAACACGTCTTAAAGAACACAATGAATATGCAACCAATCTGTTCAGGAGGTTCCACGACGAGGATGCATCCGACGAAGAAAACCGCAGGCTGTACGAAGAGTTCATCACGCTTCTTCCTAACTACACCGTGACGACACGCACTCCCACATATGAAGAGTTCCTCAAAGGTCCTCACAGACTCTATGACTACCAGATGAGTGAGATAAACGACTGCATGATGGAAGACTATTATGACGATGACCCTTACAAACCCACGCCGGTCACAGAAGCCGACATCGATCACATCGCTCTGCGTTCGATAATCAAGTATCTTGAATCCTCATTATCGATCAGCATCGACTACGAAGGCATCAGAGACTGCCTCACTACAAGCAACAGCTTCAACATGGTCTACGACAGAACAGACACCGTTGTAGAATGCGATGAAACACTCAAATTCTTCGCAGCCAGGAAGAGACTGGAAGAGTTGGATTTTGTGAGGAAGGTGTGATTTTCAGAAGAACATTGCGAACTCATGCATCTGCATATGTAAATTTAGGATTGTAATTATATTTCTCGCGTTCTGAATAAACACGCCAAGGATTTTTTATATTGGTACAACGGAGAGTAAAGTCATAAGAATTAAATCTCCTTTTCAGATTGCGACGAATCCACAGATTCGGGTGATTACTATTATTGTTAAATCCACTACATGCAATTAAATTTATTTTTTTAGTGCTAGATGATAAAGATCCAGAAACATGGCCTCCCTTAACACAATCCCACGACCCGTGATGAGGTAAAACAATCACATCAAATTTGTTACCAACCCCATAATTGTCAGGCCAGAATTCAGCTATACAATCTCCGGTAAGTAATGTGTGTCTTAATTGCAATAACAACCCTTTCGGATTGGGGTCATCCTTATTATTCTTATCCCCATTTCCTTGAAATAAGATATTCTCACTTCCAACTTTATATATTTCTTTTCCATAATTTGATATTTCTATCAATTGTCCTGTAGTACGTAGGTAATTTACTAGTTTTTTCGCACTTTCCGATGCACAAGGATCATTGAATTCCGGCGCTAAAAACAAAACGTCTCTGTCGTTCCAAAAATCCTTGCCAAGTAAAAACAGACCTTTTATATGATCTTCATGCCAATGTGAGATTATTACAAGTTTTGGATGATAGGAATATTGGGGGTCGGAAATAAATGTGTAATCACAGTCTCCAGCTTGATTAACAATATTATCATCTGTCGGAATTCCAAAGTCGAAAGCAAAGCTTATGCGATTGCCTTTACAATATATAAAATTAGCTTCTCCTATTCTATTTATAGTTATATCGATCTTGCTTCTTGTATTATTCTTGCCCGCAAAAATGCTATCAAGCGTAGTTTTAAGCTTATCCGCCCAATCATCATTATTGGTATTGCAATAATCATTAATTGTTTGTCCGCTTATTATCTGATTTTGCGGGACGGTTAATGCATTGTTGGTATTTATACTTTTAACAACTTTATCCCAAGCAACTATTATATCCTTTGACTCATAATCACTTGCAGCAAAAGACAGTTTTCCAATACAAGTCGAATTATCATTTGTTTCGACTTTAAGAATAATAACCGGAACCTCAAACCAATAGTTATTATTGTCTTTCATATCTTTTAATTGTTCTGGAATATTATCCAAAAGATTTTTTGGATATTTAAAGAACACTTGGTAGTAATATGGTTTATAAACAAGATCAACATATTCTTTATTCCCATAGAATTCCGAATCCACTTCCATCATTTCACGGGTTTTAGCATCAAACTCATATACAAGAGAACCATCTTTATTCTCAACAGTTCTTTTAAAGTGCAATAACAGTTTCTTCGTATTGCTATTGCGATCATCAAGATTGAGCATTTCATGAAAGAGGGTTTCGTTTATCTTGAGATAATAAGCGTCTGTTTTCTTGAACTCCTCCATATTAAAATCAGGTAATAAACCCTTCAATTTTCCAGCACCTGATAATCTATCCTCAATCCATTCAGCGATATGATAGTTAACAGAGTCTTCTCTTTTTATGATCTCCTCTATCTCATCATACTTATCTTTATCCTTCTTATTTTTCCATACATAATCGTTAGGATCAGTTGAAAACATCAAACTCCAATTCTTTTCCAAAGAATTCATCTCTAGTTTGGAAAGATAGTAATCTCCGCAATAACGATAATAAAACGACTCCTCATCCCATTCTTCATCGCATTTCTCGCCATAATATTCAAACAAAATAAGTCTGCCTTCAAGATGAAAATTCCTTTTGAACGAATCACCTAACAGATTTGAAGTTGTAGTTAATCTAATCTGACTTTTTTTATTGTCATCGGTGTATTCGATTCGTTTGGTTTTAATCCCGATATATGCACACTCTCCATTTTTAAGATTGATTTTTCTTATCGGATAGAACAGGTCAAATCCAAACGAATTATTAAAATCAGATATTTTTATCCAATGATCAAAAAGAATATCTGGAACAGACATGTATTCTTCTA
This sequence comes from uncultured Saccharofermentans sp., assembly GCA_905234715.1. Lineage (GTDB taxonomy): Bacteria > Bacillota > Clostridia > Saccharofermentanales > Saccharofermentanaceae > Saccharofermentans. Next base: position 38,654 of record CAJOJI010000013.1, on the reverse strand, counting down.
TAGACGTTATTAATGCTTTTCGCGAATCAGTTCTTATATAATTAGAAAAATCGTCCATACACATTTGCCTCTTACTATAGCCAAAGCTAATAACCAGATTCCCTATATATGTGAATTATAGCATTGACTTAGTAGTCATTCTGAAGATCATTTATTGTCCACATCAATATTCGATTGATATAATTCAATCAGCGGGCTTCTGCCGGCAAATCGATTTACTTAGGAGCAAAGCTTATGAGCGATGAGAATAGATTCGATCTTTCCAAGATCAGCGTAACTGATCCGGAATATGCAAAGTGCGTTTTTGCAACGATCACCGGTGTGTACAACGAGCTTTTAAACTGCAAGGATTTCGTGCGTTCCAATCCTGACGGCAAGGTCGATCCGCTGAATATCAAATTGATCACCGACAGTTTCACATTAACGCAGGCTGTTGCCACAATATCAACAACAGAGGGTTCTGTTTTTCGCGATAACAAATTCGAGGAATTAAAAGAACTGAGTGAGGAGTTTTTCAACTTTCAGAATGCCTATGAATTACAGATGGCAGACGAAGAAAGATTTAACTCGCTGACAGGCAAGTTCAAGGATTATCTCGGCAGCATGTACGATCTGCTCATAGCCAAAGGATATAACGTCGATTCACCCTTTTAACGGAAATGAATAAGGTCATCTCAAGCGAGATGACCTTTTAATTCTTGGAGACGTGACTCCGTCGAGTACGCGAGGAACGAAGCGTGCGAGACAATAAACCACCCGCTATGCGGGTGCGCGACAGAAGTTATACAAAGAAGTCACCTTTCCCTATAATCGAGGTGTTCAAGCCGAGATTATAGAAAGGAAAGGTGACGAAATGGCAAACGCCAATAACAGTTTAGCTCACACAAAATGGATGTGTAAATATCACATAGTGTTCACGCCGAAATATAGGAGAAAGATAATCTTTAACCAGTATAAGGAAAGCATAGCAAAGATATTACGACAGCTGTGTCAGTACAAAGGGGTAGAGATTATAGAGGGGCATCTCATGCCCGACCACGTACATATGCTGGTGAGCATACCGCCGAAGTATTCAGTAGCACAGTTTATGGGATATCTGAAGGGAAAGAGTGCCCTGATGTTATTCGATAAGCATGCAAATCTGAAATATAAATTCGGCAACAGACACTTTTGGGCGGAAGGATACTACGTCAGTACAGTGGGATTGAATGAAGCCACAATAAAGAAATACATTCAGGATCAGGAAAAGCATGACATAGCAATGGATAAGCTGAGTGTAAAAGAATATGAAGACCCTTTTAAGGGTAGCCAGTGATACGAAAGCCCATTTATGGGCTGCTACGGGTCAAAGGCAATAAGGCTTGAACGTATGTGAAAGCCAGCGCCTTGAGGCGCTGGCCGGTAACAGAGGCTTATAGCCTCAGTGCAAACCACCCGTTTGACGGGTGGTTATGATTTGCTGATGTGAATTCTGATCAGAAGCCGCTGTCTATGAGATTGGCAATCTGCTCGACTGAGTAGGGCCATTTGTCTGCTGTGCCGACACGGACATTGATGAGCTTGCCGTCTGATTCGATAAGGATGTTGTACACGTTATCCTCACTGGTAGCATAACTTAAGGCACGCTTTCCGGATACCAGCTTAAACTGCTTCAAGATGTAGCCCATTACCGACTCTTTTGTCATGTCATATAATGTGCCGTCGTCGCTCTGGACCATAATGTGAAGATAACACTCGGTGGCGGTGCTGCCACACAGATAGAAGTTGCCTCCCTGGCCTGTGTACTGAAGGATATCGGAATCGTATTTGAACTGAAATTCCTCTCCTTCTCCGGAGCCCTTGAGCGTGATGGTCTCAAATAATTCGCCCGTCTCTATCGTTACGACGGATTCTTCTGTTGTGGGATCCACGAACTCCTGGGCGAACGTTATAGTCGTAGCCTTCGGTCCGTGCGAGTCTGCAGTACAGGCGCAAAAGGAGAGCGCCGTGCCGGCAAGTAAGATCGCTGCTACTGTCTTCTTGAGCATATTATTACCCCATATGATTTGATGTGGTTATTATACATTAAAAATATTTTATTTGTTATTGGGGCCGGATGTCTCCGTGTATAATGGACGGGATTATGAATTGTTTATGAGGCGCATGATTTGAGAAGGCTTATTTACGGACTTATATCTATCCTTCTGCTCGGCATCGAGATTCTCATAGGCCTGTTCGGACAGGGCTGGGTCAGGATATATCTCGGCGATGTCCTTGTCGTGATCCTCTTATACACCATCGTAAGGACCATAATTCCGAACAAGAAGATGCCGTGGTTTATAATTCCGTCAGCCATCCTGGTTTTCGCTTTTATCGTGGAATTCCTTCAGCTCTGGGGCTTCTGCGACAGGTTTTGCATCACAAATGAATTATTGAGGATAATCATCGGAACAGGCTTTTCGACTGTTGATCTTATCTGCTATCTGATCGGAATTATTCCATGCTGTGTGGCGGAGTTTGTGATCAGGAATAAATAATCATCTCTTCCGCTCGTTCGTCTTATAGTAGTCGTTCTTGTCCTTATACATGAGCTCGTCGATGACGACTACGAGATCCTGTGTATCTTCACTGCTGAAGTCAAAGACCTTGCCGCCGACTGCGGCGGAGAGCTTGTAGGGTTTGCCTGATGTCTCGTTGTATTTCTCGACCGCTTCGGTGGTCTTTTTCTTGTAGATCTCAATGTCGGATTCTTTTGCTTTTCGAACGATGACAACAAACTCATCGCCTGCGAATCTGATTACCGTTCCGATGGAGCCAAAAACGCTGTTGAGGATCTCTGCAAATGCTATCAGGGCCTGGTCGCCTTCATCGTGCGAATACTCGTCGTTGATCGATTTGAAACCGTTCAAGTCGAGCATGTATGCAACGATCTTTTCCTTACGGCCCTTCTGAAGGCGTCTTAACTCCTTGTCGAGTTCGAATCTGTTATAGACTCCGGTGAGCTTGTCGATGTAGATGCATTCATTTTGGAATGAGATTACGATGCCCGCCAAAGAGATCGCAAAACTTGCCGGGATGAGCGAGATTCCGTAGATGAAAGTCTGAATGATTATTCCGATAAGGACCGGGCTTAAGAACTCCGCTACAGGGAAATATCGAAGCGACGGATTCTTGATCTTCGAGATGAAATAATATGCAAAACCGTATAACACGAGTACCAGACCAATCAGAACAAACAGATAGTACAGCTCGCCCCTGCGGTAGTGGTTCGTGTTGTCAATGACATAAACGATGGGGTTAATGAAATTTACTATCAAGAGCACCGTTTCGATAAGGCACAGGAAACCGAAGAAAAATATGTGGAGTTTCGTGAGCGATTTATCGATGTGCTTGATGACCATGCGGATGATCATTACGCCGATAATCATGTTGTAGATATAAAGATAAAAATTGCCGGCTACAAGAATTGCGTGATAACCCGGCACCAGAAGGCCGTCACAATATGCGACGACCGCATCAACAACACAGTTGATCACGGAAGCGACCAGCATGTTCATGAGAATGCGGCTCTCTTCTTTACGGCCGGGAATACTCCATCCCTTCGTGACAAGGATGAGCAGCAATATGGCTGCTCCAAGACCGTCGCCGACAATAACAGAATACAGATTTATAACCGGTGTCATGAACCAATTATACTACCCTGAAAGTGCGTACTTCAATGCACTTGCGGAGTTTGGATATCAGAGCTTGGCGCCGCAGGATTCGCAGAAAGCGCTGTCAGAAGCCGTAACGTGAGCACCGCAGTTGCTGCAGAATTTCTTTTGTACAGGTGCTGCCTGGGCAGGAGCCTGCTGTGCAACAGGTGCAGCCGCCATAGGAGTTGCCTGATAGAGGGGCTGGGGCGCATTGATCGCAGTAGGATCGATCGGAACGCCGTACTGGTTAAGGACAGGCTTGTAGTTGCCCTGATCGTCAACCGGCATACCAAATTCATTGAGCTTTGTATTGACGGGCATACCGTACTGGTCGACAGTCACGCCTGCAGCAGGAGAATTCGGATAAGGTGCATAGTTGGACTGGTCGACCGGAATATTATATGTGCCCATATAAGGAACACCGGCAGGCGAACTCATTGTAGGCGCCGCATTCGGATCAACATAATCACCCTGGGGACCGAACTTGGCACAAAGAAATGAGATGAGAGCGCCGATTCCGGCAAATCCGTAACCTAACAAGGCGTATCCGTATTGAAGATCTGTCATGGCTCCGATGATGAAACCGATGATTTCCAAACCGACCCAGAGACAGATCGTAAGAGCAATGTATCCGCCCGGTCTTCTTCCTCTGGCGATGGCATTTTTCTTATTGAGTTTGCAGAGCATCATGATGCCGAATACTTCCAACATAGGCTGTTCTCCTTGTTATCCCGCTGAAAAATTACAACTCTACCGCTGTTGATTTTAACATTTCCGGACCGGATTTGAATGCGTAAATACTCTTCGTGTATATCTGAGGTATCAGTCAAAGAACACAGGCACATAGCACTGCATCTCAACATCGACTACGCCCTGTGTCAGTATGCGGAGGCTCGGTATTACCGGCAGCGCCGTAAAGGCAAGCGTCATGAAAGGATCGATGCCTTCATTAACTCCCAGTTGTCTTGCCTGGGACTTCATCTCTTCAAGCTTTTTCTCGACTTCGGCAACGCCTGTTTCACACATGAGTCCGCCCAAAGGCAGAGCTAAGGTGGAAAGGACTTTACCGTCACAGACGACTGCAAGACCGCCCTCGTTTTCGCGCACACTCACATTATAAACGAATCTTCAGCGGAATATATCTCCGCCGTTCTTTTACAGATTACTTTATCTTCTTATTTTGTTTTCGTTTGCTTAACACTATCTTGAATTTGCGCTTGTATACTAGAAATGTGTAATCAGGGCGATCTGTATGGGAGGTCACTGTTTTGGACACCAAGCGCATCAAACGTTTTACTTACATAATCAACACGGTAATCCTGCTTCTGGTAATAGGCCTTGCGGGATTCTTCGTTCTGTGTAAAGCGCCTCTCCTTATCTGGTTCAGCATCCCCACTCTTTTCGTATACATCATAGGATATATCCTGATCGCAAAAGACCGCCTCGACATCTATGTCCGTATCGTCTATTTCTGGATCACCATATATTTCTGTCTCTGCACGATATGTCTCGGTTATAAGATCGGCATGCATCTTTACTGCATGTCCATGATCCCCATCATCTTCTACACGGAATACATGGCAGACAAAATGGGCAAGGCCAGAGTTAATGCTTTTGTCGTAAGCGGCTTCATCGCCATAGGTTATCTGATCTCCACAGGTTATTCGGCATTCCTGGGACCGATCTATACCGTCGATAATACAATTGCCGGTACCTTCTGGATCTTCAATTCCGTTATAGTTCTCGCATTCCTGGTCTTCTACTCCAGACTGATGCTTAGCCTCATCGGCGATTACGAGAACAAGCTTAAAGAGACAGCACTCATCGACCGCCTGACAGGCCTTTACAACCGTCATTACATGATCGGCCGACTCGAGTCAGCTGCGAAAGAAGCTCCCTACTTCATCGCAATGCTCGACATCGACGATTTCAAAAAGATCAACGACAGATACGGCCATAATGCAGGCGACTACGTGCTCGTAAACGTTGCGCGCATCATGAAAGAGAACTGTAGGAACAGCAAGATCTCACGCTGGGGCGGCGAAGAATTCCTTATCCTCACACCCGGTGATATTGCAGGCGGCGCTTCGTTGATCGAACAGCTCCGTTCAGCCGTCGAAAAGGAAGACTTCTCATTCGGTGAAGACCACATCAAGGTCACCATCACTGCAGGCCTTGCAGATTACACCGGTGATGTTTCCGTAGACAAATGGGTCAACACCGCCGACGAGAATCTCTACAAAGGCAAGAAGTCCGGGAAGAACAAAGTAGTCTGCTGACCAGCTTGTAGTTGTATAATCTTGTAGAGGTAACCCATGCGCAAGAAGATAAACAACTACATTGAAAAAGAATACGCCGTAACACCCGAATATCCCTGGCCGAAATATAACGGTCACGCCGTATACCGCCACAACGACAACAAAAAGTGGTTCGCGCTGATTATGGATGTCGGCCGTGACAAACTGGGCCTTTCAGGCACTTCAAACATCTCCGTGATCAACCTCAAGATCGATGACATGTTCCTGCGCGACATGCTCATTAAAGAAGACGGAATAATGCCTGCCTACCACATGAACAAACAGCACTGGATAACTGTATTGCTGGACGGCACGGTACCGGAAGAAAAGGTAAAGAATCTCATCGATATCAGCTACAATGCAACCGCATCTAAGCGCCGTAAAAAGAAATCAAGAGAGCCCAAGGAATGGATAATTCCAGCTAACCCGAAGTTTTACGATGTCGAAGCGGCATTTGCAAAGAATGACATCATCACATGGAAGCAGGGCGCCGGCATAATGCAGGGCGATACAGTCTACATGTATGTCGCTGCTCCCATATCCGCGATCCTCTATAAATGCAGAGTTCTGGAAACAGATATCCCTTACGATTATCAGGATAAGAATCTCACCATCACGGCACTCATGAAGATCGAACTTTTAAAGCGTTACGACAGAGATGCTTTCACATTCTCTGTGCTTGGTGATGAGTTCGGGATCTTTGCAATAAGAGGCCCCAGAGGCGTGCCTTTTTCGCTGAGTGAAGCGCTGAACGAATAAAGATTATCCAACTCCTGCTTCAGACTCCCAGATAAGCGCATTGTCAGGAATCATGTCATTGAATGCTGACAACACCTGACTTACGAAATAGTCTTCATCAAAGTTGCTCTTGTCATATATATGAACATAGATAACTTCTCTTCCGGGCCTGTATTTCTCCAGTGAGAACCCCATTATCTTTGTTGATGTCCTGATGGAGTATTCAAGTTTGTCGCTCATTCCCAGTATCTCAACATAAGAGCACCTGTCTATCTCATAGAAGTTAACAAGATAGTCAGGATTTATCGTCTGCTCAATCGCCCCGAGATAGATTTCAGTCTCATATTTAAACGGAATATCCAGAATCTTCAAAAGATCCGCACCCATCTGTTCGTTCTTCGACTTTAATTCCCCGTGATCGCTGACAGTCGGATTATCAGGCTTATACTTACCCAGGCAATCAGCCTGCCTTTCAAAATACGCATTATCCATATGATGTGGATCAAAGAACTGCTTTATAGGAAATATCACTCTGGGCGGAGGCATACTATAAAGTAATCTCCAACTATTAAGCAGCGAATCATATTCTGCTTTTATTTTCATATAGATGGTAATTGCTTCAGCAAATACTTTTCCTCTCTTAGAAGAACTGAATAACGTTCTGGGATGAGCCTTATTGTATTTTGGGTTCTTAGGATCATAAGTAATCACTACATTATTTCTGCCGCGTATTATCCTAAAATAACCATGCGGCATATGTTCAAGCATCTGTCTTTTGTATTCCAGCTTAACAGCATGCACCTTCATCGGCAGGATTATATTATTCATCTTTTATCCCCTGTTTTTACAGTTTCTTTCTGCTAATATTATCCACCCGGATGTTAGTCTCATTCCATAGATCAAAGTCTCAATTTCAGGGGGTAAAAAACACATTTGCTCAGGTTCTTTTTCTTACTTCTTAGTAACATAAGCAAACCAACTATCACTCAGACTGCATCGTAAATTCAGGGTAATAATAGCAGGTTAAAATTCAGTTAAGTTTTCAGTTAATAACTGAACTTTTAACTGAATGTTTTTCGAAAGCTTCAAAAATTCGGTTCATTTTTCAGTTACTAACTGAATTTTTAACTGAACTTTTTGGGGATAACAGGTGTTGAGTGTTTATTAACTACGACAGGATTACATTCGACACATACGTCATCAGCGTGACTGCGATATTGATCAACATCAGCACAGCCAGTATCAAGAGATGCGTTCTTCTCTTATAGAACGCCGTGGCGATGAATTCGCGGATAAACGCATTGACCCAGAAATAGCTCCTTGTCTTGCTTCCGATTCCCTCTACTTTTATCTGCTGTCTTCTTGCCATGAGGCCTGCTCTGAAGACGTGATAGTTAGTCGTGGAAAAAGCAATCTGCGGAGCTTTCTTGTCGGTGTTCTTCTTGATTATCTCGACTGCATATTTGAAGTTCTCATAAGTGTTGGTCGACTTGTCTTCTACTATTATCGATGATTCAGAGATTCCCCTGCTCAAAAGGTATTCATTTATGGCAGCAGCTTCACTAACCTTTTCGCGTTTGCCCTTACCGCCTGACGGTATGAAGATGATGTCTTTTCCTGTTGCCTTTTTCTGCATCTCGGCAAACTCGATCGCACGGTCGCAGCGCGACTGCAAAAGCTTTGTGACCTTGCCGTCCTGGCCGATCTGGCAGCCGAGGATCATGATATAGTCCTTATCGAATGTAGGGATGTGGCGTGCGGCCCTGACTGCAAGGATTACGGAACCTGCAAAGATGCACTCAAAATAGACCACTAGGATTCCTGCTGCGTTCTCAATGAACATACCGATAAAACGTCCCGGACCGGTCCAGTCGTGGACATCGATCAGTGTGGAGTTCTGCAGGAAATAAGAAATCAAAAACGGGGTTACCGATGCAACGCAGAATATGAGGCTTAAAAAGATCGCAAGCATGTTTTTCCATGAACGGCCTTCTTTTTTGAGGAGCCTTACATTGCTGACGGTTGAAAGCACAGCCATTACCACTGACACAGGCATCGTAAATAATGCAAACGTTCCGAGGAAACTAAGAAAGCTACCCAAAACTTCATAAAGACCGAGCTTTGGTGTCCTGATCAGATTGATAAGTGTCATGAGCAGGCTTCCGGCTATGAAGATGATAAGGCCGCAGCTTAAGATGTTGCGGATAAGATAAAGGTTCTTGCGAAGACCCCTTCTGTACATGATTATCAGATCTATCAGAAGGATGGCCAGATATACCGCAAGGCCGATCCTTGTTATGAAGCTTCCGCTGAAGTCGCCGAAATAATCGTCTGCAGTTATTACGAGATTCGTGTGGATATAAAGAACGCTCACTCCTGAGATATGATCGCCTGTCCTTACGGAAAGGTAAGCCTTTCCCGGATTTTTGGATCTGACTCTTACATAAGCAGTATTGCCTTCTGTACGGAGATATAAGACTTCCAAAGTGTCCTGCCCGCTGTCTTCAACGACCGCAACAGGCATCTCTCCTGTCTCAGACTGGCTGACACCGGCTACCTCACATACGTATTCGTCGCCTGTAAGCCAGACATATGTATAACAGCCGATCACCATAACAATCGCCAGCAAAAGATATCTCAGTTTCAGGAACAGTTTTTTCATATAGAGAAATTATACATAAAATTTGACACCTGTTCGCGCACAATAAAAGGTCCGGATGCTGTGAATCCGGACCTAGTTTCAGGGTGGGTGTAATGAGGGTTTTGAAAATGAGCTGTTGCTCTTATGGCTACATTATCACCCCCGAACCTTAAACCTACTTAAAATCAAACGAGTAATTTTTTATAATAAGAAAAGTGATGAAACTTAAGGAGATCTGCCCATGAAAGGTTACGAATTCATAGACAACAAAGGCACATTCAGGCTCGAAGATCCCGATCTTTACAGCTATCTGTATTTCCCCGTCGGCGCAGCAAGCGGCATGATGGGATCCCTCACACCCGAGTTCGGCGGCGATCTCAAGACTTCGCAGAACACATTTATCCTTGAGCCTGTCTCATCGGATAACCTTCATAATAACCGTTCAACAAGAAACTTCTGGCTTTATCTCGAAGACGGTACGCTCATATCAGCCATGGGCGCTTCAGCTTCTGCCAATGCGAGAAAGTTCACTTCCCAAAAAGATAAAGTAACTCTTTACGGCGGACTTTTGTGGCAGAAGGTTGAGCGTGAGATCTCAGGCACGGACATCAGGACTGAGGTAACCACCTTCGTTCCCGTTGAGACATCTGACAGGATCGAGCTCACAAAAGTTAAGATCACAAACACAGGCTCATCACCTGTTTCTTTCACACCTACAGCGGCAACTCCGATCTACGGACGTTCTGCAGACAACATCAGAGACCACAGAAACGTTACTTCCATGCTCAACAGAATGACGGTTACGGAGTATGGCGTTACAAATAACCCAACTCTCACGTTCGATGAGCGCGGACACAGAAGAAATAAAGTCATTTACGGTTTCTTCGCAGCAGAAGGAGACGGCAAAAAACCTTCCGTCTTCTGCCCTGTTGCCGAAGAATTCATAGGCGAGGGCGGCGCATTCGATAACCCGACCTTCCCCATACCTCACATTGACGGATATCATCCAGGTGACAGAGTCGACGGTTTCGAAGCAATGGGCGCTGCACTGTTCTTTAACAAGACATTGGCTCCCGGAGAATCCTGCGAGTATTGTTTCGCACTTGCGATCGATGATCTGAACAAACCCTCCGACACAGAGGATGAGATCCTCGCAGAGTCCTCAGCACTTGAGAAGCTTGCAGTTAAATACCTCACTTCCGGGAAGTTCGATGCCGAGCTCGAAAAGAACAAGGAATACTGGGATAAGAAAAACAACGTCAGCTTCCACACCGGCGACAAGGCTTTCGACAGCTGGATGTACTGGGTAGGAATCCAACCGATGCTCAGAAGGATCTACGGCTGTTCATTCCTGCCGCACCACGACTACGGCAAGGGCGGCAGAGGCTGGAGAGATCTCTGGCAGGACTGCCTTGCGCTGATAATCATGGATCCTTCCGATGTAAGAGGAATGCTCGTCGATAACTTCGGCGGAGTAAGAACGGACGGCACGAATGCTACCATCATCGGCAGCGGAAGCGGCGAGTTCATCGCTGACCGCAACGGCATCACACGTGTATGGATGGACCACGCAATGTGGCCTTTCATGACAATGGACCTCTACATCAAGCAGACGGGCGACCTCAAGATCCTTGATGAATCAGCTCCCTACTTCATCGACCGCCAGGTAATGCGCGGCGAGGAACTTCTCGATAAGGATACAGACCTCAGCCAGGCAAAGTCTGAAGGTACTGTAATCGAGCATCTCCTTCTCCAGAACTTCGCTTCCTTCTTCGATGTCGGAGAGCACGGCCACATGAAGCTCAGAGGCGCCGACTGGAACGACGCTCTGGACATGGGCAAGGACAGAGGCGAGAGCGTTGCCTTCACGGCAGCATATGCAGGCAACTATAAAAAACTCGCAGCGATCCTCAGAGAGTACAAAAAGGTGTCCGGCAAGGACAATATCGAGGCTGCGGCAGAGCTTGAAGGGCTCTTGGGCGTCTATCCCGAAAATCAGCTGCAGTCCGTATTAAATCAGTACTGTAACAGTGTTAAAACAGGTTTCTCGGGCTCTAAGAAGGCCTTTGCGATCGATGATCTCGCATCTGATCTCGAAAAGAAGTCCGAATGGATCACGGATCACATCAGAAAGACCGAATGGTTCACCGACAGCGAAGGATATTCACGCTACAACGGTTATTACGACAACAGCGGCAACGCTCTTGAAGCTAACGGCGACAAGCACGGAAAGCCCGCCATGATGCTCACGAGCCAGGTATTCACCGTAATGTCCGGCATCGCATCCGAAGAACAGATTTCTGAGATAGTTAAGTCTGCAGACAAATACATCTACGATGCTTCCATCGGCGGCTACAAGCTCAACACCGACTTCCATGAGGTGAAAACCGACATGGGCCGTATGTTCGGCTTCTCCTACGGCCAGAAGGAAAACGGCGCGGTATTCTCACACATGACAGTAATGTTCGGCAACGCCCTCTATTCAAGAGGATTCAAGGCTGAAGGCTGGAAGGTACTTGGCACACTTTACGGCCATGCAACCGACTTTGAAGAAAGCAAGATCTATCCCGGTGTTCCTGAATATTTCGATCCCAAGGGCAGAGGCGTTTACCACTATCTCACAGGTGCGGCAAGCTGGCTCATACTCACTGTCCTCACCGAGATGTTCGGCATCAAGGGCGCTTACGGCGACATGTGTTTTGAGCCCAAGCTCCTCCCTTCACAGTTCGATGAAGAGGGCAAGGCTTCCGTAAGCTTCGAGTTCAACGGCAAACCTGTTACTGTCGTTTACAAGAAAGCTTCCGATGCTTCATCAGTTAAGAAGATCACTGTTGACGGTGCAGTAGTCAGCGAAGGCTCCAACATCCTGCCCAAGGATAAGATCGGCAGCCTTATTGAGATCGAGCTCGACTGACATTACAAAAACGGCTTGAAAAATATTTGAAGAAATAGCCATTTATAATTCAAGGAATTATTCAATATCATCCGGTTTTGAATAATTCCTTGTTTAATCTGGATCGTTTTATTCAATATTTTTCAAGGGAAAGTTTAATTCGTTATGTTCTTTTCTTAACCAGGTAGATCAAGAACCCGACGACGAAACCGATGACAAGGTCCTTGTTCGTCACGTTGACCTGTTCGAGTATCGTCAGGCGGCCGTCCAGCCAGTAATCGGATGTTCCGATGAATACTACGAACTGCTCTTCGTTATTCAGGCACTCTTCGAATGTACCGGCCTTCTTAATGCTCTCTTTGGTGCAAAGATAAACTTCGTCGAACAGCATTATCTTCGTTATGTTTCCCGTGGGAACGGAGGTAGCTCTTTCGCTTTCAGAGCCGATCACGATGAGCTTCAGATCTGAATATTCACTTAAGACCGCATTGCTTTCAGCCATATCCCTGAACAGATAAGGAGACTCCTTTTTGACCGCGCCGTAGACAAACATTGAGAGAGTAAAAATGGTCAGTGCACCTGCGATTATCTTCTGCAGAACGCCAAGATTCGTATATCTGTCGAACGCATAACCGACAAGTAGATATACGAGCGGCACTACAAAATAGATATATCTGAGGTAGACATACTCTCCGCCGATGAATGAGACTGAAAGGAACGTCATGGTGAATACACCGAAGATCCACCAGGCTTCAGTTGTCTGCCTGAATGCTTCCTTCTTTTTCCAGATCAGTTTCCATACGAAAAAGAATAAGACTGCTGCGGCAACAACGATACATGCGATGTTTCCTAAGTTCTCATATCCCGTGTGGTCGAAAAACGTTTCCATGAGATCTCTTGCCTGTCTTAAGTGCAGCTTGATGTTGAAAAGATTTCCCGATACTTCGTTTCCGATGTTGTTCGTGTCGGAACCGAATGCCTGCGTGAGGATATAAGGGAACGAGAAATAGACCAGTGCAACGCTTGCAAGTGATGCGATGCCGTTTATGAAGAATTCCTTTATCTTCTTGTTCGCAAGCAGATAGATCTCGAAAAACAGCACTCCCCAAAAGCAGAGAACCAGAGCATAGTACTGCGTCATTCCTCCGAGATAGATCGCTATCCACGTGAATGCCAGCTTCGTCTTGGTAACGCCTTCTTTGATCATGCTGATAATCAGGTAGCAGAAGATCATCGCGAGCATCGTAAGCAGCATGTACATCCTGATGAATGTCACCGTCTCTACAGCGATAGGCGAGAAGCCGTAAATTATCACCGGAAGGAACTGAAGATGCTTGGAGGCTATGAGTTTTCTGGAGATCTGATAGATAAAGATATCAGCTCCCGCAAGGAATATCAGATTTAAAACAAGACCAAACCACATGTTGAAATGTTCCGGGAAGAACGAGCAGACTGTGTGTACCGCCCAATAGTAAAGCGGCGGATGGCAGTCAAGAGAGTTATTGAAATAGACTTTGTCATAAGAAAAGCCCTCGCCCTGCTGAACCGTGACGAAATCTTTAAACTCATCACCTGACACCCACTGGTCCCACTTGGATTCGTCGTGAGCGATACGGTCGGTGTCATAGCTGTTTGAAAGGAGATAACTGTATATCTCGTCGATGTGATATTCTGCCTTGTCTCTGCAGACATATGTCATCGCCGCAAACTGAAGCAGGATTATCAGGACAAGAATAAAGTAACGGGCTCTGCCGTAGTGCTTCCTGCGCTTAGGTCTTACAACTTTTTCAGGATCTAATGGCATTAGACAACCTCTGGTTCTGCTCTCTTGAAGATCTGGTCAGGGAGTTTGGACTGCACCAGGATCGTGTCGCCCTTGAAAGTAAATGTATATTCCCAGCCGCCGTGATCTTTGGCTGTGCCGATCTCGGAAGCTATTGTCTTTTCGTGGTTGTCGAATTCCATCTTGTATATGAACTCTTCGATCTGGCCTTCCTCGAAATGCCAGAATGTCAGCTTGAATCCCTCATCTGTAACGTCGGTGATCTCGAAATGTTCTTCCGTATCGGTTGCCTGCCAGGCGCCTGCCCAGTCAGGAGTCTCAACGGGGTCCATAGTTTCTTCAATGGAAGTCTCAGGGACAGTCTCAGCCTCTGTCGTCTCATTAACCGTTGTTACTGCAACCGGATCTTCAGCTGAAGGTTCGGGCTTGTTTCCGCATGCCGTCATTGTAAAGATAATGGCTGCCGTTAATGTCAGTGCTGTCAGTCTTTTCATGTAAACTCCATGGTTCCGATATGAATTCAACGGTAATTCTACCATGTTTTTTTGTTATAATCGATTTTACAGACTTTACTTTTCTTATAGGAGGATAAAAAGAACGGCGAGACCGTTAACATGGACCTTCCCCAGTAACATTTATGGAACTTAAGGCACTTCCCTACAGATTTACCGTTTGTAAGCTCTTGTCCGCCGACACAATGCCGGCGGACAAGGATTTTTATTTCGCCGCTAAGACAGACGAGGAGATATCCCTTGTCTGCAAATGTGAAGACGTGCCCGGCAATACCACCGTCAGAGATGACGGCTGGAAGGGCTTCCGCATTGAAGGCGTGCTAGATTTCTCGCTTATCGGGATACTTTCAAAGATATCTTCCATCCTTGCCGAAAACAAGATCGGCATTTTCGCGGTGTCGACATATAACACCGACTATATCTTCGTTAAGGAAGAAAACTTCGATAAGGCGCTGAATGCTTTAAAGACAAGTGGTTACAGCATATCTTCCCTGTAATCCCTCGCCTTATATATTTATATTATTTATCTAAAACATTAAACTCCTGCCGTACGGTGATAAAATTGGCTTGTAGATCTTGTTGTCAAAACGAGGTTGGTGCGTGCGTTTATGAATAAGGCCAAGGATTCTGTCAGAAGAATATTGGAGTAAACTTACTTTCTCTTAACAATAACCAGTTCTTCGAACTCATCCGTAGGGATGGGCTTTGAGAAGTAATAACCCTGGAAGAGCTTGCAGCCCATGTCTGCAAGAACTCCGTACTGTCCCTGTGTCTCAACGCCTTCGGTAAGCGATGTAATACCGAGATCCATCGCAAGATTGATAACGTTCTTAACAATGGTGTCGGCCTTCTGCTCGTCGTCGGTCTTGCCCAGGAAATTCATGTCGATCTTGAGAACGTCGACAGGAAGTGACTTAAGCATGTTGAGAGAAGAATATCCGCTTCCGAAGTCATCCATCTCAACGATGAAGCCGTAATCACGGAACTCCTGCATGATGGAGACTATTTTATCCGCATCATTGACCATTACGCTCTCCGTTATCTCAACGCGGAGCTGCCTGGGGTCAAGTCCATATTCATCGACGAGTTCCTTGATATACTGCGGTACGTCGAGATAGTAGAAATCCTTGGGCGAGATGTTTACGGATACGAATATGTTCCATCCGCGCTTCTTCCATTCGGAAAGTATCTCGCATGCGCAGCGCCACATGTACTTATCTACTTCAACGATGAGGCCGTTCTTCTCAAGCGAGGGAATGAACTTGAAAGGCGCGAGGAATCCGTGATCCTTGTGGATCCAGCGTACAAGAGCTTCGCATCCTACTATGTTTCCGTCGCTGTCTGCGATGGGCTGCAGGTACGGTCTTAGGTCGCGGTTCTTAATCGCGTCTGCAAGCTGCGCCGTGATCTCCTGGTTCCACAAGATCTCGTTTCTGAGCTTGTCATCGTAGTAAGCGATATGAACAGAATCGTCGTTCTCGATAGTTGTAAGCGCGATACGCGCATTGGCGAACATGGTGGATGTATCACCGTCTTCGTGGTTGACTTCGTATGCACCGATCTGTGAAGTGATAGGATATGTGGCGGAATCAAGCTCGATCTTGATCAGCGCAAGTTCATTCTCAATAACTTCCGGATCGAATTCATCCTTCGGTACGAGAACGCCGAAGTTCGCGCCGCTGATCCTTCCGAGGAGACACTTCTTTGAGAATGTTTCCTTCATCTTATCGGTAAAACACTTGATCGCATAATCGCCGAAATCGTTGCCGAAGATATCGTTTACGACCTTGAAGCTGTTGATGTTGATGTAAAGGATCATGTAATCAGTATCCTTGTGGACATTTACCGTCTGCTTAATGAGCTTAAACAGGTGATCCTTTGTATAAAGACCGGTAAGTCTGTCGTGTGTGGCTTCGAAGAGTTCCTTCCTGATCTTTAACTGTTCCTTCGTGATATCGCTGACCTTCAGATAATATCCGGTCGTCTTTCCCGTCTCGTTAAGTACGTCCTTGTTCTCGAAAAGGTAATACTTAATGCTGTCACCTGCACCGGTCATGTGCTGCTCGGTCCAGTTGCCTCTTCTGAGTTTGGTGTTAAACAGATATGCAAGAGCATCAGGAGCTTTCTCGCAGTTCTCTTCCGAAAGACCTACGAGAAGACCTGCAGCCTTGTTGATCCAGATGCATCTTCCTCTCGGCGAGAAGATAAAGCATGCATCCTTACCGTTCGATACGATGCCGGAAAGCATCTTATCCAAAAGTCTCAACGGTCTGTAGTGAATCGCGAAGTAATAAGCGAGGATTCCGAATGTTCCGAAACCGATCATGGAACGGTCTATCGGGTTCTTTGAGAAGATATAATACGATTCCCATACGCCTACGGAAACCATCGTGATGAAGATAATTGAATATCTTTCCCTGATAAAACGTGATGCACGGAAAGTCATGAATGCATATATACCGATGACTGCAATGAAGATTCCGTAGTCGATCAGCCTGTGGATATACTGTCCGGCAAGAGGCTTTAAAACATAGAATATCTTGCCCTCATATACGATCCACTCGATATCAAATGCATGCTTTGTAAATATGTTGACCAAAAGCTGAACGGCATCAGCAAGGAGCAGCCACTTTATCCATCTGGGAGCCTTTCTGCCCTCCTGGCCGGTGCCTTTGCAGTATACTTCCGTAAACTTAACCATCTCATAGATAACAAGATTCATTCCGATGAAGTAGATGTAGCAGCCTACAAGTGCCAGCCACTTTCTTGTTGCGATAACGATGATGGCATTGCCGAGGATCGGAGGTATAAAAGCCAGATCGAGATTTGAAACAGCTTTGCCGAGTTCCTTGTGATGACGTCTGGCATTAACCGCGCAAACAACAAGCGCGATTATCAGAAATAAAAATATGCCTGCATAGACGTATCTCGACAGCACGGTAAACCTCACCCGGATTCAGAATTCTACCAATTAACATTCTAAACGCTTTGTATTACACACAAATCACGGCTCTATTAAATTATTTAAAACAATAATTATTCATGTATTGGTATAATGGCCAATTATGGAAAAGGTATTTGAATCAGAAAGAATCGATTTTGTTAAGCCCACAATGGACTTGATCCCTGACTATCTCGTGATGGTCAATGACATCGAGAATGTCGCAAAACACATTGGTCCCAGACGCGAGCCTTACACTCTCGAAGAAGAAGAAAAGTACATGCGCGATAAGATCGATAATGATGCGACCATGTTTTCCATGATCGAAAGATCCACCGGAAAGTTTATCGGCAACGCCGAGTTCTTCGACCGCAAGGGCGACGATGCCGAATGGGGAATCGCCATCACCGGCTCCATGCAGAATAAAGGCTTCGGCAAGGAAGCCCTCCGCCGCATGATCGACTACGGTTTCAACGACCTCGGTCTTGAGCGTATCCACTTGGGTGTATATGTCACCAACGAACGCGCATTCCACGTATATCAGGAATGCGGCTTTAGGGAATTCCACAGAAACAAAGTCGATATCTTCATGGATATCCGTAAAGAAGGAGGCAACGAATGAAAGCACTCGTGATCAACTGCAGTCCCGTAAGAACAGGCGCAACCGCAGAGATAGTTAAGACCGTCTGCTCCGAACTGTCTTCGCGTTACGACACGAAGAGCATCTGCATCGACGATTATAAATTCGCTTTCTGCAGAGGGTGCCGCTCATGCCACGCCACCGCCAAATGCGTAATGCCGGATGCTTCAGTTATCTGTGACATCATGAACGAGTTCGATCAGGCAGACGTCATCGTATCCGTCGCTCCTTCATACTGGGCAGACATCCCGGGACAGTACAAGTCCTTCATCGACAGGGTAACTCCCTGGTGCAACACGCATGAGCCTCACGCAACCATCAAGCCCGGCAAAAAGGGTTATGCGATCGCATTAAGAACAGGTCCCAACATGCCCGAGTGCGAGCGCCTCATTGGCAGCATCGAGCACTTCTACGGACATCTTGAGATCGAATGCAAAGGCCGCTTAGGTCTCACTTCTGTCGAGAACAAAGCTGACGTCGAACCCAGAAAAGAAGAGATTATCTCATTCTGCAAAGGCATCTGAGATGAAACGTAAAGTCACTGCAGAAGAGCGCGAGATACTTCTTGAGCATCCCGAACTGGTCATGTTCGAGCCTTACAAAGGGATGAAGACACACCGTGCTTCACTCGGAAAGTCTCTCATTCTTCCTGCAGTCACTGTTTTGCTTTTTGTCGCATGGGTGCTCTTGTTCCCGGACTCCGTCAACGCACACCCGACAGCCTTTGCTGCAACGTTATGCGCAATGCTCATCCTGTCATGCGGATTTCTTCCCATACTCTATTTCATCTTAGATGACCGTGAGTACAAAAAGGCGAAGGCAACGCACTACTCAAAATACCTGAAGATGCTTCTGCCTCGGGAGCTCGAATGCAACACCGCGCTCGTGCAGTATGTAGTCGTCGAGAAAGCAGAGGGCGGCTGGATCATGGACGGCAAGGAAGGCATGTTCTCATACAGCAGTTTAGTAAACTATTTCCGTATCGAACCTAATACCGAGCTTGCTGTTCTCTTTGACGGAAAAGGTTTCTTTGCTTACGTCAAACGCGATCCCTGCACCGAGAGCTTCTATTCTTAGATCACATATTCACTTCCCTGTCAGACACCGACTCCGCGAACGTGCGGTCGTGTTCGACAAAAAGCATCGTGACGTTGTTGTCCTTAACCAGACGCTCGATCTCCTGACGCATGTAAACGTCAATGTAATTGAGCGGCTCGTCCCACAGATAGAGGTCGGCATGTTCGCACAGCGAGAGCGCGATCATAACAAACTTCTTCTGGCCTAAAGACAGCTGCGACACATCCCTGTAGAGCATCTCTTTTGTAAATCCCATCTTTATCAGGATCGTCGAAAAGATCGTCTTGTCGGCACCGCGTTCTGCAGCTATGTCGTAGAGTGTTCCATTAAGCGAAGACGTGTCCTGGCCGACATAAGAGATCTTAAGACCGGGCGCAATATAGACGTCTCCTTCTGCAGTGATTCCCTCGTTATCACCTTGTCCTGCAAGATACTTTATGAGCGTGCTCTTGCCGCATCCGTTCCTGCCCTGAAGCGATATCTTGTTGCCGCGCTCGACCGTGAGATCGAAGCCTTCAACAACTGGCTCGCCGTAACGTTTCAGCGTCACGTTCTTTAAGATCACAGGTGTTTTATTGTGATGTTCCGTGCCCGTTATCTTGAGTTTTTCAGAGCGCTCGAGATCCTTTAAAAGGCCCTGCTTTTCTTCAAGCTTGCGCTCGTTTCTTCTCTCGAGATTTTTGGAAGCTGACATCAGCTTTCTTGCCTTCTCCGCTTCGTATGCTCTCCTGAAATGATCTTCCGCGACTTTGCTCGGAGCCTTGCTCCTGTTCTTGTATCCTTCTGCTTTGGATGACCACTGCGCATTTTTCTTCATTGCGGCATCGATCGAGCTCATCTCTTTTTTGAGCTGGTCGTTTCTTGCACGCTCGTTTTCCATGCGCTGCTCGTTGTTCTCCCACCACACTGAATATGTTGCTCCTACAAGTTCAAGACCTGTCTTGGAGATAACGAGTGTGTGGTCAGTACAGCGGTCAAGGAACGCACGGTCGTGCGATATAAGAATGAAGCCGTCCTTGGTCGACAGGTAATCTGCAACAGCTTCTCTTCCCTGTCTGTCCAGGTGGTTTGTGGGCTCGTCTATCAGCGGATAGATTCCGTCAGATGCAAAGAGATTTGCGAGCATCAGTTTGGTCCTCTCACCGCCCGACAAGGTATCCATCGGACGCCACATGATGTCGGGATCGGCGCCCATGAGATTCAATTCTTTTCTGACTCTCCAGTCTTCGTTGTCAGGGAGTTCGTCCATCGGGAAAAGTATCGTCTCAGGTACGCCCGTAATGGTGCCGCCGTGCGGAAGTTCGCCTCTCAGGAGCTTGAAGAAAGTGGTCTTGCCTCTGCCGTTGCGGCCAGCAAGAGCGAGCTTCCATGAGGTGTCGAGAGTAATGGTGACGTCGTCAAACAAAGTCTTTTCAGACCCGTCGTATCCGAATGTTAAATTGTTAATGTTTATTACTGGCATAGTGATTCCTTTCGAAAATCCTCTGCCGGATAAATCAAAAGCCGCGACACAAAGCAGCGGCCGCGGCTAATAAGATTGCAAATATAAATGAACACACAAAAATAGACTTATCCGCGAGGCGTTTTATTTAAAACATCAGCAGATTGTCTTTCTCATTGGTGTTCCTCCGTTTGTTAGATTTCAGCCGTGATAATACAGCATGAGGTTTTGTGCGTCAAGCACCCTTGTAATCTGTTCGTCACGAGAATCACTCAATTTTCACTCATACTTCACCCTGTCTTCACTAATATTCACCTGCCTTCCCGTGTTACACTACGTGTGGCAAATAGGAAGCGCTGATCTCATCAGATCTTCGTACTGGCGTCATATCAGCGCTTCCCCAAATGCCGGTAAAACCACTTCCCTTACAACAAAATAAAAAACCTGCTCTTCCGATTCTGATATAATTATCTATGGAGCGCATATGCTGCGCCTCAAGGATAAGGGTTTATGCGGAATAAGGAGATAGAATATGTCAGATTTCAAAAAGAACGATACAACAATTGGCGACGTCTTAAGTGATCACTTCGGCGTAACCAATTTCAGGGAAGCCAGAGAAAGACGTAACGATGCTGCGGAAAAAGAGCGCATCGAGCAGATGCATGTTGCCAACGGCATTGCGCCTTCGGCACCTCCGATGCCTTCAGGAGACGCGCCCACGATCATTCCTCCTGCTGCCACACCTGTAGTCACAAGCTCCACATCAACAGACAACAAATGTCCTTCATGCGGCGCAACGCTCGCATTCGATCCCGCGTCAGGCGGACTTGTCTGCAACTTCTGCGGAGCAGCAGTTGAGATCAAGACGATGCCTGCTGCACCCGGACTCGGATACACTCTCGAAGACCTGAATTACACATCAGGCCAGCACTATCTGCGCATGGTAAACAAACTGATCGTGTGCGGTACATGCGGCGGTAAGTTCGTTGCCGACCAGAACGCAATGTCCGGCCTCTGCCCTTACTGCGGATCCAATTCCATCACCGAAACAACCGGCGAAGGAATGCTCGAACCTACAGGCATCATACCCTTCAAGATAGACAAGGCCAATGCCCAGAGCATGTTCAAAGACTGGATCTCCAAGAGAAGACTGGCACCGATGGACATCGCCAAGAATGCAGAGATCACCGACCTCACCGGTGTATATGTTCCGTACTGGGTCTTTGACTGCGACACTTATTCCCCTTATTCGGGAAAGTTCGGTATAGACTACGGCAGCGGAGACGACAGTTACACAAAGTGGCACAAGGCAACCGGCGTCTGCCAGCTTCCTATCAGAAACCTGACTCTGATTGCCACGAGCCGTCTCGAAAATGACGGCTTCTGGAAGAGCGTCTCCAGTTTTGACTTAAACTTCATGAAGAGATACGACCCCAACCTTCTCGCCGGATTCTGGTCCGAAAGCTATACGATCGACGGCCAGCAGGCATGGGTAACGGCAATGGACAAGATCTATAACAGGATCAGAGGTCAGATCAAAGCAATGGAAGGTGCCGATCACGTCAAGAATCTGGATTTCAAACCGGAGGCAAGCAACATCCGCGCGAAATATGTTCTTGCGCCCATCTGGATAACTTCATTCGACTACAAGGGAACCGTTTACCGTGTCCTCATCAACGGACAGACAGGCAGCATCGCCGGCACATGGCCGAAGTCTTTCAAGAAGTTCTTCATAACCATCGGCATAATCGCAGGCGCGCTATTTGCATCGCGTTTACTGTTTTTGTTGTTGGAATATGTGATCCAGCTTATTCAGGGCAAGATCTGATCCGCTCAGCATTCGATATTTACGATGCGCATGTAGCGGTTTAACGCATACTCTCCGTCGTGGCATTCGCCCGGGAAATATGCGCTCATATCCTTGGGTTCTGTCACCCTGATAAGTCCGCACTGCACGAAAAGTTCCGATATGCTTTTTCTGTCTTCATCGGGGCAGATAAGTCCTGCTGTCTGCAAATGATATCTGTGTGCGTAAAGCACTTTGCCTATGTCTTTGCGAGGCAGACGTTTTACGAGGACATTGCACATCATGGGCGACAGTTCGAGTGCGCTGTCTTCCGCAATTATCACGCTGCAGCCTTTGCCTCTTAACACGTTGTCGCGCCTGTCCTCCTCACCGAGATAACTCTTCAATCTCTGTGTGTACGAGACCAGCGTATCTCTTGCGCGTATGCCTATCTCCTGAGTCGCATTTCCGTTAACTGCAGTCTCAAGTATTGGAAGGAACCTTTCGGCAAATGCCTTCACTTCATTCATGTCTTCAGTGTCGATATAAATTATCTGGCAGCTGCTGCAAAGGAGCTGTTTTGTGGTCGCAATGTGTTTTGCAAGGCCTTCGAGTTTCGCATCAGCATCTGCTGATTCGCCGGGTTTGGAGACATAACAGAATCCGAGTTTCTGTCCCCACTCGATTATCTTCGCGCCCGTCGGTGCAAGTCCCCTTACAGCTTCGATCGCCATGTCGCTTCCCCAGACACTTATCGCATTGCTGAGTTCAGCCATCTTGCGCATGCCCTGAATGTCCGTCGATGCGGTATCGAAAACATAGATATAATCCTTCAGTTCCGGCCTGTATTCTATGAGCTGCATAATGAGCTTCAGCGAAAGTCCGTTGTCTGCCGACGGGAGTTTTAATATGTTTATGTTGCCTGTCATGAGACCTTCTGCAAGTGAATATGCAGGCAGGAAATCCATGTTTCCCGCAGCGATGTGGAACAAAACACCCAAAGGCATTTTCTTTACCTTGATCTGCGAAAAACCGTCGATCTTATCGGTGACGTACTCTTCCGTATTTCCCAGTTCCGTCACGAGCTTTTTATGCAGATGCTCCTTGGATAAAAGCGCCTCCGCCTGCTGCTTATAAGTCTCGACCGTATCTTCCGGGAAAGCCGTCAGAAGGTCGTCGAACCTGCCCTTCAAAAGATCGACGCGAAGCTGCTCTACCGCATCAATTACAACCTCAGGCGAGAGCTGTTCCTTCGAAAGGATAACAGGTATCCTTTCCTCAAGCTCATTGAGGAGGCGGTCCTGCTCGGAACTCTCATATGTCTTCCCGTCGAAAAGGATCATACCTTCACCCCCTGAAGAATATCTGCAGCACCTGCCGCACAGGTCTTGATATCATCCGGAGCCACGCGTCCGACTATCTCAAGATAAGGCGACTTCACGCCGCACGGACAGTTCGCACCGTCATGAAGTATTCCGAGATCGTCCGTCATTATCGACAATATCGGCGTCGCTTTGCAAAGCGGCGAGATAAGATTTACAAGTCCCGTCTTCTCCATGCCGATGGGTTCTAAAGTATCCGGATCACGGATGACGATGTTGCTGTAAACCGGCACGTGGAAATGGTGGTAAGCGCAGTCCGTGTAAAGTATCGGATGCTCTACCGCACCGAAAAATTCTACGATGTTTTCCTCATCGATATTAAGCGTTTTCTTTGCAAGCTTATAGAATGTTTCTTTATCCGCAGCTTCCTGGTAGAACTGCTTCCAGCCTCCGCCGAGCATTACCTTTGAACCCTTGGGGAGCTTAAACGAAAGTCCTCTTTCCTCTAACAGTCTGAACAGGAAAAACGTATATGAAGGAAAGCCCATGAAACGGACGGGCGCCTTTCCCTTCTCATATTTTTTGAGTGCTTCAACGATGCTCTCAAAGTCAGGCTTATAACCTTCTGATGTATGCTTCAGGATGAACTTTCTGCTGATAGCAGGTGCAAGAAAAGTAGTAAGGTATGCTGTCTTTGCAACAGCCGTTTTATTCGATCTGTGAGGCTTATATCCCATGACGATGTAACGGCACGGCTTGGCGGTCATGATGCCGTGGTATCTCGTAACCCTTATCGACATCTTGAGTGCAGACCACAAAGCTCCGAACTCGAATCTGACATGACTCTTCTTTCCGCTCGTACCTGATGATGTAGCCATCACCATATATCTTCCCGACCTGAAATCATGCTGCTTCATCAGCATCGTCGGAATGATGGGAATGTCCTCAACGCCCTTAATGTCTTCTGAAGAATGAATATCAAGGCCTTCGCAGATCTTCTTATAGTCATCACAGTTATTGATCAGGTGATTGAAATTCTCTTTGCATGCATCAAGAAACAACTGCTGCTTCGTGCAGTCATAAGGGTCTTTGCTTGAGAATAACTTTCTGCGAAGTTTCATGTATAACACCCCATATCATTAAAACCATGAACGACAAGGTAATTATAACAGATAAACGTCAGATAGCACCTGCAGGCACCGCCGTCAACAGACCGGCTCCGCCTTGCCTTCGGCACTATTGACTGCTCTTGCCTGCAGCTGCTCTTGTTGTGTTCAAGACGGGGCAAGCCCCGCCCTGCATCTTACGATGCCGCCTTTAATAAGACCATAAATGACCGCAACCTGCCTGAACACCCGACACAGATCAGACATGGCAGTCAGGGCCGGAGCATTCGCAAGAATGTGGCGAAGCCAGCCTTGACGGCAAATGGCTGATCTGTAAAACAAGCATGGCAGGGTGCGGTCTTATTTCCTTAATTTCCTGTCGGTATTTTCATTCCTTTTCGGAGCACTCTTCAGAGGTCTTTGTTGGTTTCTGTAATATTGTGCCTGCTTTGCAGGTTATCTTGTAAGCTACCTTGTCGTTTCGTTGTCGGTTTTTGGATTACAAACCATTTTTGAATAGTGCGGTAAAAACCGACAACAAACCTGCAAGAAAACATACAAACTCTCAGGACGATACGCACAAGGATTGCCTGACAACTTCTGAAGGTCAGGTTTATACCTTGCAAAATCGACAAAATTCCGACACGAAATTAGGGATTATAGGTCCACACGGAATAGCGCTGCGGAACAATGTGGATATATCTTCCTCCGACATGCTGGATCTCGTGACGCTCAATGAGATTCCAGCCCGGTCTGTCATTAAGATAGTATCCGCTCTGGCCGTCGGCATAGTAGTAGAGCTTCACGGGATGAGTGAGCGTCATTTCGAGGAGATTGATAAAACAGATGAAGGCGTCGCTTTCCATCGGGCGGTACATAAAGAGCACCGTGTAATCGTTGTAATCGAGGCCGAAAGCGTCGCCTTCAACGATCTCTACGTTGCGGTAACGCTTGGTCCAGCGGCTTGCAACAGAAGCGACTTCCGGGTTGATCTCGATGCCGGTGATGCTGCACGGCACGCCTTTTCCGACAAGATATGCGATGACGCGTCCCTTGCCGCAGCCGATGTCAACGAATGAATCGTCAGAAGAAAGATCAAGGTCTTTCAGAACGACATCGAGTCCTTTATACGGAGCAGACTGGCAGCCTGTCGCGCCCACTTCTTTATCGAAGGGCGACGGAACGAATACGCCGAGTTTTTCGCCGCATATCTTCATGTCACGCTTGTTGTCGAGCGCGCATGAGATCTTATTTGATAATGAGATAAACGGGTTAACCACCTCAGAGCCACTTCTTTTTCTTGAAGAACAAAAGGCTTCCGATAACGATTGCAACGCTGACGCCGATCACTACGGGATAGCTTCCTTCCCAGTTGAGCTCGGGCATAAAGCGGAAGTTCATTCCGTACCAGCCGGCGATCAATGTAAGCGGCATGAAGATCGTTGTTACGATAGTAAGCAGGGTCATGATGCGGTTCTGCTTGAGGTCTAAGTGAGCTTTGTAAAGGTCTCGGATCTGCATCGTGTAATCGCGCAGTGACATCGATTCCTCGTGAAGTCTTTCGGCGCGGTTGATGAACAGTCTGAAATATCTTAAGTTTTCGAGCTTGAAGAATCCGTTCTCGTTCTCTTCGAATTCCTGGGCAAGATCCATAAGCTGCTCGTAGTGGATGCGGAGGTAACGGATATCGCTTCTGATGTCATTTAAACGCTCTGAAGGAAGGTTGTCCTCGCCGTCTATTATGGACTGCTCCATACGGTCCAATTCGTCCTCATATCTTTCCATGAGTCTTAAGTCGTCTTTTACGATCTGATCAAGGAAGTCGTAGAGGAATCTTTCGAGGCTCGGAAGCTTCCATTTTTTCGTGCGCTGAACGCCTTTGATGATCTCTAATGCGGTGCTGTTATCGTCGATGAATACAACACCTTTCTCGTCTAATACAAATGCGAATTTAAGGTCGTCTGCCGAAGGGTTCTTTCTGTCGGGAACGGCGAAT
Source organism: uncultured Saccharofermentans sp. (assembly GCA_905234715.1). Classification (GTDB taxonomy): domain Bacteria; phylum Bacillota; class Clostridia; order Saccharofermentanales; family Saccharofermentanaceae; genus Saccharofermentans. The sequence goes on along the minus strand of CAJOJI010000013.1, from coordinate 11,807 downwards.
GTGCCGGTGAGTGAGTCGTAGTTTACTTCCGCTTTTGTAAGGAAAATATCTGAGAGGTCGGGATCGATATCGATTCCCATTTCGAAGCTGTCACGCATCTTCTTCCATTCTTCAAAAGTCAGTACGGCAACAAACTGTTTGTCCGTTTTCTTAAGATCCTTGCGGTCAATTTCCCTCAATGTCTCATCTATCTCGAAAAACACTAAAGAACATCCTCCAATTAAAACAATTCAACTCACATTTTATCAGCAATATTCAAATCTGCCATTGCCTTTTTGCCCTTGGCCAGAATATCGTCGCTTATCACCGCGAAGATGATGTCGATCTCGTAGTCCTTATTAGCCTCGATAAAATCCTTGCAGGCCTGAAGGGCTACGCGCCATGCCTGATCCTGAGGATAACTGTAGATGCCCGCGGAGATCAGAGGAAAAGCAATCGAATGGCAGTCGTTTTCTCGGGCAACCTTAAGAGATTGCTTATAAGCACTGTACAAAAGCTTGGGCTCGTCCCTGTCGCCGCCGTGCCAGACGGGGCCGACCGCATGGATAATGTTTTTCGCAGGAAGTTTAAAACCGGGAGTGATCACGGCATTGCCCGTATCGCAGTGACCGATCTTATTGCATGCAGCCTGAAGCTTAAAGAGGCCCGCATCCCTGAAGATCGCGCCGCACACACCGCCGCCCGCCATGAGGCTTGAGTTTGCCGCGTTTACGATTGCGTCAACAGCAAGCTCGGTGATGCTGATATTCCGGATAGTAATGCTGCTCATAAGCCGTCCTCCCGCACAGGTTTTTCAATATTATACCGCTGCATTAACCAATGAAATAAAAAAGCCTGTCTCTTTCGAAACAGGCCGTTTACTATCAGATCATGCTCTTATATATCTTCGTGCAGTCATCTTCATTGAGAGTGACAAAGCCCGATATCGTTCCGTCACGTCCGTCACCGTAGCAGAGGTTCTTAACAAGCGTCGGGATATCCTCTTCCTTGCCGCCGAGCTCGCCCAATGTGGAAGGCATTCCGATCGAGATGAGGAATTGTCTGAAAGCTTCGATTCCCTCTTCTGCGGTATCAACGCCCCAGACACGGTTTGCAACCTGTGCGAAGCGTGCCTTGTCGTGATCCATAACATACTTGAAAACAGCGGGCATCGTTACAGCAAGACCGGCACCGTGAGCGCAGTCGTAGAGAGCGGACAGCTCATGCTCGATGTTGTGGCTGTTCCAGTCCTGTGAACGGCCGACACCGCATGAATTTGTATGTGCCATCGTGCCTGCCCACATGATGTTTGCTCTTGCCTCGTAGTTATTGGGATCTGCAATAACTTTGGGACCTTCATTCTTCATTGTGATGAGAAGAGCTTCGATGAGACGGTCGGTTACTTCAACGTCTTTAGAGTTTGTAAGATAACGCTCATAGAGGTGAGCCATAATGTCAGTGATGCCGCATGCTGTCTGGTAAGGAGGAAGCGTCTCAGTAAGCTCAGGATTCAGGATGCTGAACCTGGGTCTTATGCCCTCACCGCTTGCGCCTCTTTTGAACATGCCCTCTTCTTTTGTGATTACGGAGTCGCCGGAACCTTCGCTGCCTGCTGCTGCGATAGTAAGAACCGTACCTACGGGCAGTGCCTTGAGAATGGGCTTGCCGCAGTAAAAGTCCCAGAAATCGCCTTCGTAAACAGCGCCTGCGGCAATGGCCTTGGATGAATCGATCGCACTTCCGCCGCCTACTGCAAGGATAAAGTCAATGCCGTTTCTTCTTACAAGATCGATACCTTCATATACAAGTCCGCTTCTCGGATTGGGCTTAACTCCGCCGAGTTCGACATAATCAAGATCTTCCGCCTCAAGAGAAGCTTTTACACGGTCTAAAAGACCTGAACGGACAACGCTTCCGCCACCGTAATGGATGAGAACACGGCTTCCGCCAAATGCCTTGATGAGCTTTCCTGCTTCATTCTCTGTGCCCTTGCCGAATACGAATTTCGTAGGTGAATAGAAGGTAAAATTTTCCATGCATATCTCCTTTGCTTAATTAATTGAATTAGCTTTTGCGACCGCGTCTTCAAGACTCATTCCGGAGAACTCCTGTGCGCGGAATATCTGACCGTTTACATCGTTATCCACAAATGCTCCGACAACTACTCCGGGAATCGCGCTCTCGGGTGCATTAGGGGCATTGGGGCCGCCGAGGTCCGTCCTGCACCAGCCCGGATCTGTAAGGTTCATTGTTACACCTGTTCCGCCAAGTCTCGAAGCCATGTCTTTTGTTATCTTGTCGAGTGCTGCCTTCGCTGCCGAATATCCTGCCTGCTCAGGTTCTTTATCGATGCCGCTCGTAGTGTTTACGATGCGGCCGAAACCCTTTTCGAGCATTCCGGGAAGATAGTGATAGCAGATCATAGCAGGAGCGATCGTGTTGACATTGAAACTGACCGTGAAATCTTCCGGAGGTGTCACACAGTACTCCGGTCTGTATGCGATCTGAAGACCTGCATTGTTGAGGACAACGTCAACATCGACTCCGAGTGCGTCAATGTCAGAGAGCATCTTCATTACCGACGGGATATCATTAAGATCAGCTTCAAAGGAATGACACTTAACGCCCAAAGCCTTAACTTCCTCTTCGAGAGATAAAGTGTGATCCACGCTTCTTGATTGCAGGATGAGATTGCAGCCCTGCTCTGCCATGAGCTTTGCGGCAAGTCTTCCGAGACCGCGTGAAGCACCTGTTATCAGGACCCATTTCCCCTTGAGATCGAGCATAAAAACACCTCGCTGAAAGTTTTATCTGATGGTTCCATTTTATCAACAACAGCGGAGCGAAATATTCAATTTATCTTTGGTTTTTATTAATGTTTTGATGTTATTGAGCCGTTAATGCCTTCAACGCCATCTTGCGCTCGTACATCCTCTTATCTGCACGGATAAATACTTCAGTGTAGCTTTCGTCTATCTCGGGATCGAAAACAGCCATTCCGCTGGAAACTATGAGACCGTCTTTGCCGACATTCTCATCGATCTTCTTATCAAATTGTGTCTGCAGATAAACCCTGTTATCAAAATCACTTCCGGTGAGGATTACAACGAATTCATCGCCGCCGATCCTGTAAACAGGACTGTGTTTATAATGCTCGCAAATTAGTCTGCAGGCCCTCTTCAGATACTCGTCGCCTGCTTCGTGACCCATGGTATCGTTAATTACTTTCAGACCGTTAAGATCAAATACAACCAGTCCATATCCCTCAAAACTGTGATCTTTAGCCTGCTTTTCAAGTTCCGTCAATGATTCAAGATAAGCAAGCTTGTTCTTGACTCCGGTAAGACCGTCTCTGTAAGCCTTCTTCGAGGCATTCTCCATCTCGTGTTTGTGCACGATATCTTTTTCCCTGTATATAAATGAATGTATAGCACATGTCGCAAAAAGGCATCCCAGTGCATACAAAGGCATGAAGGGGAACAGCGTCTGCAGAGCAATAAAGATCGCCATTATGATGGCTGAGCAGCCTACTGTCCTGTAATGAGCTTTATTGATCCCTTCGCTTTTTGCCGATTCAGCAAAAGCATGGATTGCTGTCCCTAAGAACATTACCATCTGCATAAGCAAAGCGACATATCTTGCGGGAAGTGCCACATACTCTTTCTCTGCGGTAAAAGTAAATACGATCGGCACAAACAGATTAACGGTAAGGATAACCATTTCAAAACCGAAAATGAACCATCCGCCAAAAACAAATAATTTAGTCGGCTTGCCTTTGTTCCCGATAAACACAACCACAGCCTTTGTCCAGAATAATACGGACAGAACCATCGAGGAGAACACCAGGATAGTATCAATATATGCAGCCACTACCCATCTTTGTTCATATAGCAGTCCCCACATAGCATCTACAAAGAAATATGCGATAAGGGCAATCAAAAACTGGCGGTACTTATTACGGAGTTCATTAGGAAATGAACTCTTTTCATTGCCCAGCACCTCGAAATTAACGAGGACAAGGATGATTATTGATATTATTCCAATACTGGCGTAATACATGATCCTTCCCGCACTTCCTTTTATAATGTCTTGATTATAAAAACGGGAAGTCGAAATTGTAATAAGAATTTGAGATTGTTTACCGATTATTTATATGCGTGAAACCTTATATTTATTTTTCAGGTGCCCATCATTTCCTTCCTGTAGGGGTTATCGTCTGTCGCATCAAAACCCGGAAGAAGGTATTCTTCCTTCATATACTCGTGCACATCCAGGTCAAGGAAATAGTTGCAGAACACGATCGCGCAGTAGGTGATCTTAGTGTTGCCATCCTTGTTTTCGGGGATCATGGCATAGACAAAACCGTTGTATTCATCGGAATCCATCGCAACGATATCGTAGCCTTCAGGCTCGCCCGTAACGGTATAGATGCCCTCGTATTCCTCAATGCCGATCGCCTCAAGCCTTGCCATTTCCTCATCGTAGGCATCGCCGTAATCAAGCGTCATGTAGACAAGATACTGCGGATCCCAAGGGTTGTAGTAAGTGATCTGGAAATCATCTGCGGGAACATCGATCGTCTCCGGGAAGATATCGAAGATCGGCTGCTTGCCCATGGTGTATTCACTGTTTGGTTTGCCGTCATGGATATACGTGTTGTAATCCGAAATATCGTTTGTGGTTTTGATCTTTGCGCTGTAGAACATAGCGGCAAACATGCCGAGTAGCAAAAAGCCCACGACTATGTAATGCGTCACCACAGAGAGCAGAACGATAATGGTCACTCTTATGGCTATTACAAGTTTTCTGTGTTTGGAGATCCTCTTAAGAATGCCGGTCACATATAAGGTGATTATCGACATCGCAACAAATGCCAGAAATGTCATTAAGATCGCCGATGATCTCTTTAAGTCGGGATTATTAATGTCATATGCGATTATCTGAAGCACGAGTGCTATCAGCGTCACGCATACACCGGCAATTCCGGCTATCTGGACACCCCTTAACAAACGTCCCTTTTCATTGCCTGCATAGACCGCCATCTTCTCGGCGACCTCTTTTGTCTCTTTATCCATCATTTTGCTTTTCCTTTCCCCGTCTATGATCTCTCTTACGTCGACATCATAGAAATCAGCTATCTCTACTAGAAGTGAGATATCCGGCAGATTAGTTCCCGTCTCCCATCTTGAGACGGATCTGTTGCTGACGTTAAACTGCTTTGCAAGCTGTTCCTGTGTAAGTCCCTTCTCATTACGTAAGGACTTCAGAAACTGTCCTGTCTTTTTCTGATCCAAGCTTCGGATACCTCCTTCCGGATAGCGTCAGGATACGACGGTCCTGCGGAAATTAACACGACACAAAGCGGGAATTGCCGTGTTTTCAGGGATTGGACATGGTGTGTCCTGCCAATATTATAAACTCTTCATGGATGATCAGAGCAATTTGAACTTGTTCTTCGTAGGCTTTCCGTGGCCGTAGTAAAGTGTTCTCTCACCGAGTTTCACGATCTTATCTGCGCTGTTCTTGATTGCATCGAGATCGTTATAAAGATGTCCCGTGGCAGGGCTGATCCAGTTATCGAGTTCGTCGCCGACCAGAAGATGTGTTCCTTCCACATCGACTCCGATCGAACCTTTTGTGTGACCCGGCATACCTATTATCTTCGCGTCAAAACCGTAAGCCGAAAGATCGTCACCGTCCTTGATGAAGATGAGATTTTCAGGCTTCTCGACTTTGGTGTTTCTCAGAACCTTTAATGACGTATCCAGAACGACCTTGCCGACGATTCCGTAAGATTCCATCGGCTGCTTGTCAAAGCTCTCGAAGAGCTCAACATCAGCCTCATGACACGCAACGGGAATATTGAAATGCTTTGAAAGTTTTGCGGCATTTTCGGCGTGATCGAAATGGACATGCGTCAGAACGATCAGCTTCATGTTGTACTTGCTGCATTCCTCCAGGACCTTGTCGCAGCTTATTGCGCTTCCTGTATCGACAAGTATCGCATCGCTTCCGTTTTCGACGACATAGCAGTTATCTGTCTTGCACTTTACCCAATGTATCTGTGTCATAAATCCTATTCCCCAATTTAATGTTCATACTATGTTAGCACATGCGGGAAACTATCCACATGAAAAGCGACCAACTTCTTCAAATGGTCTTTTTCGACGTTGGGCAAAAACAGGGAGAAAAAAGGCCCCAAAGGAATGAACCTTTGAGGCCGTATTGATTTTCGTGATGCGTAAGATCAGTCGTCTACTGACTTATCTGTAGCCTTTGCGAAGATTTCTTCGACTTCCTTGCCCGGAGCCTTTGTTGCAAGTGTGGCAACAACTGCAATGATGAGGCCTGCGATGAAGCCGGGAACGATCTCGTAAACACCTGTGCTGGAAATAATTGCAGGTCTGATCGTGTCGGTGAAGCAGAGGAGCCAAGCGATGTCGACAACAGCGCCGCCGATGATGCCTGCAACTGCACCAGCGTAGTTAAAGCGCTTCCAGAAGAGGGAGAGGATAACTACAGGTCCGAAGGATGCACCGAAGAGACCCCATGCGTTCTCAACCATGTTCATGATGTCGGCAGCCCAACTCTTCTCGTTATCAAGACCCTGACGTGCAATAAAGAATGCAACAACTGCAACTACAAGAACTACGATACGGCCGAGCCAGAGCATCTCCTTGTCGGAAGCCTTGTCCTTGCGGATAAGGGGCTTATAGATGTCGCTCGTGAATGCTGAGGAAGCAACGAGGAGCTGAGAGTCGGCTGTGGACATTGCTGCAGCAATGATTGCTGACAAAAGGATGCCGGCAACAAAACCCGGGAAGATGTCGCAAACGACTTCGATGAAGATCCTCTTACGTCCGTCAGGAAGGAGGAGCTCAGCAAGTGCCGTGCCATCCTTCATGATGTATGTTCTTCCGAGGTAAGCAATAACTGCAGCAGCGCCGAGTGTGAGGATAACCCAGATGATGGCAACTGTTGCTGACTTCTTGATCTGTGAAGGCTTCTCGATAGACATGAAGCGAACGAGGATATGAGGCATACCGAAGTAACCCAGACCCCAGCCGAGACCTGTTACGATCTCCTGCCAGGGAGCTGCAAAAGGATCTGTTCCGAATGCGGAAACTGTATCGCCTGCTGCGTTTGTGAATTCAGCATAATGAGCTGTGTCGAAATTGCCCAAAGCCTTCATTACGATCGGAACCGCAAGAAGTGCGATGAGCATCATGAGACCCTGGAAGAAGTCAGTCCAGCAGACTGCCTTGTAACCGCCAAGGAAAGTGTAGATGAGGATCAGCACTGCGAAGATGATCATGGCGAGGTGCTGGTGATCGGCAAACCAGGGAAGTACTGATGCGAAAACCGTTGTGCCTGCAACGAATGCGGAAGCAACATAAACCGTAAAGCTGATGAGGAAGATGATCGCACATACTACCTTCAGTACAGAACTCTTACTTGCGAATCTGTTTGTAAGATACTGAGGAAGTGTGATCGAGTCACCGGAAGCTTTGGAGAAACGGCGGAGTCTCGTAGCTACGAAGATCCAGTTGGCAGCTGTTCCTAATGCCAGACCGATTCCAATCCAAACCTGTCCCATACCGAACGCGAAAAGCGAACCCGGGAAACCCATCAAAAGCCAGCCGCTCATGTCCGATGCCTGCGCACTCATCGCAGTTACGAAAGGACCCATGTGACGGCCGCCCAAGAAATACTCTTTCTCGTCACCGCCCTTACTCTTAAAGAAGAAATAAATTCCGATAGCAAGGACAACCACGAAATAGAGTATGAAAGCAATGATCTTGTCCATAACATACTCCTTTGGGGATTAATAACTTCTGTATTATAACAGAAAAACACTCTAATAAACTAAAGACGCGCGGGTGAGATTTAAGAACTATTTAAGGATTACGTAAGAGTTATCTCAAGATTTACTCATACTCAGGCTGTAAAGTATAGTCAGAAAACCGAAAAGGCGGTCATGAAAATGGAAAAGACAAAGAACAATTACGGTAAGTTCCTTCTGCTCTGGGCAGGCGAACTCATATCCTCCATCGGCGGAGGCCTTACGAGCTTCGGTCTAGGTCTTTATATTTTCCAGAAAACGGGAAGCGCTGCAGACATGGCAATGCTCACACTCCTCGGATTCCTTCCGGCACTTGTTCTCAAGATCCCGGCAGGCGTTCTTGCAGACCGCTATGACAGACGTCTTCTCATGATGATCGGCGATGGTCTTTCAGGTCTCGGCGTCCTGTTCATCCTCATATGCATGCTCAGCGGAGAAGCCGCGCTTTGGCAGATCTATCTCGGAACCACCATAAGCTCCGTCTTCTCCGCGCTCCTTGAACCTTCATACACGGCAACCATCACCGACCTTCTCACAAAGGAACAGTATTCAAAGGCAAACGGCCTCGTATCGATGGCAGGTTCTGCAAGATACCTCTTCTCACCCATAATCGCAGGCTTCCTTCTTGCGGTAAGCGACATCAAGCTGATACTCATAATCGACATCTGCACATTCTTCCTCACGGTCATCGCAGCTGCAGTCGTAAGAAGCGGAATCAAGACAAGCACACCTTCCAATCCCGAACCGTTCTTCAAGAGCATGAAAGAAGGATGGAAAGCTGTATCCGGCAACAAGGGACTTCTCGTTCTCGTAGTCGTATCCTCCCTGATCTGCCTCTTCATGGGTGTGTTCCAGGTATTGGGCGAACCCTTTGTCCTCTCTTTCTCCGACTCAAAGACACTCGGAATCGTTGAGACTGCGGCAGCATCCGGAATGCTCGTCACAAGCATCCTTCTCGGCATCAAGGGAATTAAGAAAAACTTCGCAAGAGTCCTCAGCATCGGTCTTGCAGTATCAGGCGTCGGCATGTCACTTTTCGCCGTAACGAGAAATGTCTATATCATCTGCGCATTCGGATTCGTATTTTTCGCGGCACTGCCCTTCGCAAACAACTGCCTCGACTATCTCGTAAGGATCAACATCCCTGCTGAACTCCAGGGCAGAGCGTGGGCTTTCTTGGGCTTCATCTCACAGCTCGGTTATGTTGCAGCATATGCACTCAGCGGAATTACCGCAGATGCAGTCGGAAACCTCACAGGCAAAGGCGTCGGAACAGGTTCATCAATTACGATAATCGGATCGGGAATCTGCCTCGTGATCGTTGCGCTGGTCATGCTCGGGATCAGGAAGATACAAGAACTCGAAAAGGCTGAGCAGCCCGCTGAAGCTGCCTGACAAAGTTATAGATCTTCTAAATATTTTAAACAGAAAAAAGAAAAAAGCCCTGTTCCTCCTATGATACAATTAAGTTGATTTAGTGGAGGACATTTGATGGATCTGTTCAAGGTTTTTATTTGTGAAGACGAGAGCATCGTGCGTGAAGGTCTGCGCGACATGATCCCGTGGGAGAAGTACGGCTTCGAGTTCGTAGGCGACGCTCCCGACGGTGAGATGGCTCTGCCCATGATCCGCAAGCTCAAGCCCGACGTACTCATCACTGACATCACTATGCCTTTCATGGACGGACTTTCCTTAAGCAAAACTGTCACCAAAGAGCTTCCCAACATAAAGATAATCGTCATCTCAGGTTACAGCGATTTTGAGTACGCCCGAAAAGCAATCGAGATCGGCGTCGAGCAATATCTCTTAAAACCCGTCACCAAGACAGACATGATCAATGCTCTTGAAGGCGTCCGCAAGAAGATCACCGAAGAGAACGAGCAGAAGGACTATGTAAAACTTTACGAGCAGGAGTTTAAGAAGTTCGAGCGTCTTTCGCACAGAGTATTTTTTGAGAAGCTCGTAGAGGGATCTTTGTCAGTCCAGGAGATCTACGAGGAAGCAGACAAGCTCCACTTAAACCTCTCGGCTGACGGATATAACATTGTTATATTCTCGATCAGGGACCTTGACCAGTCGACTTATTCGGATGAGGCTTCCGGCGTAACGGAAAATCTCTTAAACCAGTTCCTGCAGTATCCCGATTACATCATCTTCAGATGCAATCTGTTCTCATATGCCGTGCTCATCAAGGGCGACGAAGAGAGCTTGAAACGCATGGAGGAAAAGTGCGTCAAGATGATCGGCCAGCACTGCGAGCAGGCTTCGGCCACACTCGACTGGCACGTTGCAGTAGGTGTCGCAACAAACAGACTGAGCGGCCTGTCCTCATGCTATCAGGATGCAAACCGCGCATTTGCTTACAGACACATCTTCCCTAACCAGCATATCTTCACGTCAGAGCAGATCAAGTCTGAGCAGTACGTTCCTGACGAGAGCGAGCTCCATAAGATCGATGCCGGCAAGTTCGACCCCATGATCATCAGGTATTTCGTCCAGACGGGTACCGCCGGTGAAGTTGAGACATTTGCCGACGACTATTTGAAGAGCCTTGAATCGAGCGTCAATTCGATCCTGTTTCGCTACTACCTGCTCGTAAGCATCAGGGTAAATGTCGAACTCGCACTCAAGGAAGCAGACGTCGATTCGGAGCAGATCGCAAACAGCCTCCCTACATTCGATACGAACATCTCTGCTGAAGAAGTTAAGCCTTATCTCGTTGAGGCTCTTTCAGTCGCGATCAAGATGCGCGATGCCGAAGCACAGAAGAGAGGCAACGACATCATCAACAATGCAGTCGATTACATTAACGAACACTATGCCGATGAGGATATCTCACTCGACTCAGTTGCCGAAGAGATCAACATCAGCGCCAACTACTTAAGCGCCCTGTTCTCCAACAAGGTCGGCCTGTCATTCGTCGAATACATCACGAAGAAGAGAATGGCTAAGGCTAAGATCCTCCTGCGCAACACGAGCAAGAGATCAGGCGAGATCGCAAACGAGATCGGTTACAGGGATCCCAGATATTTCTCATTCGTATTCAAGAAGAACCAGGGCTGCACCCCCAGCCAGTATCGTAACGGGGAAGTCACGGAATAATGAAGTCTTCCTCCGACAGGAGAAAAAGCTCGAACACGGTACAGAAAAAAATGTACCGCCTTATGCTTCAGATGTTTATTCCGATCGCTGTCATACTCGTCAGTATTTTCGTTATGCTTTTGACACGTAACCTGATGTACGCATCCGTGTCCGGAAACATCGTCAAAGTATCCGGCTTTAACCAGAAGTTCAAGCAGGAGATCGATGAGCAGATGTATTTCTACGTAACGGGATACAGCGACGAAATGCCGTGGGAGGATGTTGAATCGGCAAGATCCCTTGCAGAAGACCTTCTTCAGAACACATCGAACTCCGACGGCCGCAAGTCGATAACCAGCGTTCTTTCGCTCTGCGACAAGCTGAGCATATACATGCAGGACATCGAAAACACTTCCAGCTACGATGACCGCATGAATCAGCTTGAGACCAACATCTACATCACGACAGGCCTCATTGAAGAGTACATGTATTCGTATCTTTATTACGAGGCAGGCGAGATGGCAAGCATCCAGAAGCAGATAGATTTCTGGCTTACCGTAGAGATCCTTTTCGTCGTTCTTGTCATGATCTTCGTTATCCCTATCGTTTTGAGCCGTGCCGTCAAACTCTCGAAAAGCATTACCGATCCTATCGTTGAGATGAACAGCCGCGTTGAACAGATCGGCGGCGGTGACCTGAGTCCTCATACTCCGGTCGAGACCGATGACACAAGCCTCGCACTTCTCTCTGCCGGTATCGAAGACATGGCCGCAAGACTTGATAAGCAGATCGAATTAAACCGCCAGGAGCAGATCAAGCTCCGCGACATCGAGCTGTCACTTATCCAGGCGCAGATCAATCCCCACTTCCTTTACAACACTCTCGATGCGATCGTATGGCTCAT
>CAJOJI010000012.1:11478-57462 GCA_905234715.1 uncultured Saccharofermentans sp. | reverse complement strand
ACTCGGCATACTTCTTCTTACCGCTTGTAAGATTGCCTACCATTGAGCCCAAAGCTGCTGCTATAGCGCCGCATACAGCCGATGCTCCGCCGCCGCCCGGTGTGGGTGCGCCTGAAGATAACTCTTCCAAAAATCCGCTGACTGTTCTGTCTGCCATATTCCTGATCTCCTGTGAAACTTTTATCGATGCTATTGTACTTGATATACACCGTTTATTAAATATACACAGCATTAAAAAAGGCGGTCGTGATGACCGCCCTGAATGTTGATTTTACTGAATGATTCGTTTGATATCCATGATTCCCATCATGTCGAGGCTTCCGTATACAACCTGGCCTCTGGTGGATGACGCATGGATTACCGTACCGTCTCCGACATAGATTGCAACGTGTCCGCAATAGGTTCCGTAGTCGTAACAGATAACGTCACCCGGCTTTAAGTCCTCTCTCGGAACGCTGACGCCCGAATAGTACATGATGGATGTAGCACCGTGAGGAACGGATACGCCGACCTGTGCGTAACAGTACATTACAAGACCTGAACAGTCGATACCGCTTGAGTCTGAACCTGCGAATACGTAAGGTACACCGAGCATCGATTCAGCGATGGATACGATACTCTCACCGTTACAACCGGTGATCTGAGGAAGTGTTCTCGGGTTGCCGTAGCTCCTGCCGCTGGAGTTGGATCCTCTCGGATAAGGAGTCGGTGTGGGTGTGGGCGTCGGCGGCGGATTCGTTGTCGTGTAAGACTTGTAAACATATCCGGTCGTACCGCCTGTTGTTGTGACTTTATACCATTTATCGCCTACGATGGCGCTGCAGTAAAGCTTAGCGTCACGGCCTGCAACACACAATTCGTCTGCGGATGTGTCAGGCTCTGCTCTTACTATAAGTCCGTCCGTATCGACCCATACCGTTCTGTCGATCTCGATGGAAAGCATAGTATCCTGGATGGAACCTGTAAGAACATATCCCTCGTGGCCGTCTTCAGTCTCGATCCTTGACCATGTGTCACCGACACCGGTACGTGTAACCTGCTGACCGAGATGGAGAGAAACGAGCGTTTTCGAATCCATGTCAGGGATCTCTTTAAGGATGGACTGGTTAGCTCTTACATAATATGTGGTGTTGTCAGCTGCGAAGCACTCGGGATCCAAGAGCTCGATCGGGAGATTGGAACTGTCGTACTGCTGATAAACAACGTATTTAGGAATATCTTTATAACTTACGGGGGCACAGACTTCCGTAACCTGTGTTTCGTCAGGAACAACAGAAGGATCAGCGGGATCTGCAGTGGGAGCCGGAGCCTGAGTGACTTCGGCACTTACGAGCTCGTCTGCACTGCTTACGAGTGCCCAGTCTTCAATAACAACCTCACCCGTGTGGATGCTGGTCGTACCGAAAACCTGTTCATATGCATGGGAAACCACCATAGCAGGTGTCATGCCTTCACGAAGGCCGATAGGCAGGCATATTACCGGGAGGGCTGCAAAGAAGCCCGTCGCAATAGCCAGAATATGCTGCTTTCTGTTATGTTTTAATACTGCTTTCCTCATATATCTCCATGCCCATATACATACGGTCATATAGATTATACAACCGGCTGAAAGGCTTTGTGTGGCAATTCTCAGGCGGGCAAGTCCCGAAATGTCTGTAAACATGCCGAAAATTTAACGCCGCATAACAAAACGCCGGAAGAGAATAGACTCCTCCGGCGTCATTATAAACTGTTTAGACTTCGAGTTGCTTTACAATCTCGGGACAAAAGAATTACTTCTTTTCCTTAAGTCCGTCTACCTCAAGCTGTGATTCAAGGCGGTCCTGCTCGTCGAGGAGCTCGTTTCTTGCCTGAATCTGATCAAGATAATCGTTAGCGAACAACTCTGAGTCGCTCTCGGCTTCACCGTACTCGTGGCCTGTGATGAGCTTGCTGTTTGCCTTGATGACAGGAACAGCAGTGATGTCACTGTGAGCCTTGATACCGGTACCTGCAGGGATGAGCGCACCGATGATGACGTTCTCCTTGATACCGATGAGCGGATCGACCTTACCCTTGATAACAGCGTCTGTAAGAACCTTAGCTGTTTCCTGGAAGGATGCAGCGGACATGAACGAGTCAGATGCGCTTGCAGCCTTAGCGATACCGAGGAGGATCGTCTTGCCGTTAGCGGGCTTGAGACCCTGTTCTTCGCAGTCTCTGTTTCTGGAAATGAAGTTATACCAGTCAACAGTAGTACCTGTCATGAAGCCTGTATCACCCGGATCGTCGATCTGGACTCTTCTCATCATCTGCTTTGTGATGATCTCGATGTGCTTATCGTTGATGTTTACACCACCACCCGTGTAGTAAACCTTAGTGATCTCACTGATGATGTACTTCTGAACGGCACGGATATCCTTAACTCTGAGGATCTCCTTAGGATCGATCTTACCGTCAATGATCTGATCGCCGGCTTCGATTACCTGACCGTCAGTAACGGTGAGTGTAGCGTGTGAAGGTACCTTGTATTCCATCTTCTCGATGGGGTTGCCCTTAGCATCGAGGATAGGAGCTGTATCTTCGTCATAAATTGGTGTTACAACGATTGTCTTCTGCTTTGTCTTCTCGTTCTCGACGATCTTAACTTCACCGGGAACAGAAGAGATGATGCCGTGACCCTTAGGATCTCTTGCCTCGAAGATCTCTGTAACTCGAGGGAGACCCTGAGTGATATCTTCACCGGAAGCAGCGATACCACCGGAGTGGAACGTTCTCATCGTAAGCTGTGTACCAGGCTCACCGATTGACTGAGCTGCGATGATACCTACAGCTTCACCGACTGCAACAGGACGGCCTGTAGCAAGGTTGATACCGTAGCACTTTGTGCAGACGCCTCTTCTGGAGCGGCAGTCGAATACTGATCTGATCTTGAGCTTTCCGAGGTCTTCGATCTGGTGCTTTGTAAGGATCTTGCCTTCAGCCTCAGCCTCAGCGATCTTAGCAGCGATCTTCTTGTCACGCTCAGCGAGCTTCTCGGGTGTCTCAGCGCCCTTGATCTTAACGGAATCCTTAACAGCCTGTCTTGCTTCCTCAGCTTCCTTCTTAGCAAGGTCAACTGACTTGCAGATATCTTCTGCCTTGAGAGCGTCGATCAGCTCGTTCTTCTTAACGATGACCTCGCCTGTCTGGTAGTTTACGATATCCTCAGCTGCATAACGGCCATAGAGACGGTCGTTAAGGGACTTGATAACATTAACATGCTTGTTGGAAACCTCTGTGATCTCCTTAACCCATGTGAAGTCATCAGTACCGCAGTCTTCTTCTGTAACAACGACAGCCTGTGCAACGTCAACGAGACGTCTTGTAAGGTAACCTGACTCAGCGGTCTTGAGAGCCGTATCGGAGAGGGCCTTACGCGCACCGTGTGAAGAAATGAAGAACTCGAGCACGTTCATACCTTCACGGAGGTTGGACTTGATCGGGATCTCGATTGTGTTACCTGTCGTATCCTGCATAAGTCCACGCATACCTGCGAGCTGCTTGATCTGGTTGTTGGAACCACGGGCACCTGAGTCAGCCATCATTCTGATCGGGTTGTAGATGTCGAGGTTGTCCATCAATGCCTTTGTGATGTTGTTTGTTGTCTCAGACCAAACCTTAGTAACCTCGTTGTGACGCTCGGTCTCTGTGAAGAATCCTTCTTCAGCAGCTTCGTTGATCTCTTCAACTCTCTCATCACCTTCAGCGATCATCTTATCCTTGATGTCAGGGATGATCATGTCTTCGATACCGATGGAGATACCGGAGATGGTGGAGAACTTATAACCCATTGCCTTAACGTCATCGAGGAATATTGTTGTTCTCTCGAGACCGTGTACGGCGATGCACTTAGCAATGATCTTTTCGAGCTTCTTCTTACCGAGAGCAAACTCGAACTTAACGTCCTTATCAGGATCCTTAGCCTTGATTGCAGCAGCCTTCTCCTTCTGGCTCTTAAGCTTCTCGAAATCGATCTCGAGCTTAAGGTGGT
The DNA here is from genome assembly GCA_905234715.1 of uncultured Saccharofermentans sp. GTDB lineage: Bacteria > Bacillota > Clostridia > Saccharofermentanales > Saccharofermentanaceae > Saccharofermentans. The sequence continues at coordinate 53,450 of CAJOJI010000012.1, read as the reverse complement.
TCTCAGGCTTTGTTCTGTCAACAAATCCGAGATCCTGAGGAACGATCTGGTTGAAGATGAATCTTCCGAGTGTGGACTCGACAAGACCTGTCTCAAGCTTACCGTTAACCTCTCTGGTGATACGGATCTTGATCATGCTGTGGAGCGTGATCTGGTGCTCATCATAAGCCATCTGAGCCTCGTCGATGGATGCGAAGACCATGCCCTCGCCCTTATCGTTCTCTACTTCCATTGTGAGGTAGTAGCATCCGAGGATCATATCCTGTGTAGGAACAGTAACCGGCTTACCATCCTGAGGTTTCAAGAGGTTGTTTGTAGAGAGCATGAGGAATCTTGCCTCTGCCTGAGCCTCTGCGGAAAGCGGTACGTGTACAGCCATCTGGTCTCCGTCGAAGTCTGCGTTAAAGCCTGTGCAGACGAGCGGATGGAGCTTGATAGCACGACCTTCAACGAGTACAGGCTCGAATGCCTGGATTGAAAGTCTGTGGAGTGTGGGAGCACGGTTCAAAAGTACCGGATGATCTCTGATGATGTCTTCAAGGATATCCCATACTTCAGGAACTCTTGCATCTACCTGTCTTCTTGCTGTCTTGATATTGAGCTTGTCGTTGATCTCAACGAGCTTCTTTATTACGAAGGGCTTGAAGAGCTCCAATGCCATCTCCTTAGGGAGACCGCACTGATGCATCTTGAGCTCAGGTCCGACGATGATAACTGAACGTCCGGAGTAGTCTACACGCTTACCGAGGAGGTTCTGTCTGAAACGTCCCTGCTTACCCTTGAGCATGTCAGACAGTGACTTGAGCTGTCTGTTGCTTGTAGCAGATGTTGAACCCTTAACAGGTGTGCCGTGACGGCCGTTGTCGATCAAAGCGTCAACAGCTTCCTGGAGCATTCTCTTCTCGTTTCTGACGATGATCTCAGGAGCGCCGAGATCGAGGAGCTTCTTAAGACGGTTGTTTCTTCCGATAACTCTTCTGTAGAGGTCGTTAAGGTCGGAAGTAGCGTAACGTCCGCCGTCCAAAGGTACCATAGGACGGAGTTCCGGAGGAAGTACCGGAATAACGTCGAGTACCATCCACTCGGGCTTGTTGCCGGATGCCTTGAAAGCCTCAGCGATCTCAAGTCTCTTGTTGATCTTGAGTCTCTTCTGTGTGCTTACGGAACCGACCTTCTCCTGCTGGAGCTGCTCGATGATCTCGTCGATATTGAGTTCAGACAAGAGGATCTTGATAGCCTCGGCACCCATCTTTGCAACGAAAGAATCCTTGCCGCACTTTTCTCTTACTGTCTTGTACTGATCTTCAGTAATGATCTCGAGCTTGTTAAGACCTGTCTCAACGCTGTCACCGGGATCGATTACGATGTACTTTGAATAGTACAGAACGCTCTCGAGCTGCTTAACGGTAAGGTCGAGGAGTGTACCGATCTTGGAAGGCTGGGTCTTGAAGTACCAGATGTGTGATACAGGTGTAGCGAGCTGGATATGACCGAGTCTCTCACGGCGAACTGTGTTCTTTGTGACTTCAACTCCGCACTTATCGCAGATCATGCCCTTAAATCTGATCTTCTTGTACTTACCGCAGCGGCATTCCCAAGACTTTGTAGGTCCGAAGATCTTCTCGCAGAAGAGTCCGTCTACCTCAGGTCTCTGAGTACGATAGTTGATGGTCTCGGGCTTCTTAACTTCGCCGTGTGACCAGCTCTTGATGACCTCGGGAGATGCAAGCTGAATACTTATTTTTGTAAGATGATTTGTATCATTCATATCTATCTTTTATCTCCTTTACATGTCTCCGTCATCGTCAAAGGAATCGTCGCCGAAGTCGCCGTCCTCTTCCTTGATGTTTCCGAGCTCGTCAGCCTCTACGAAGCCTTCGCTGAAAATATCAGAAGGAGACTCTGCATCTTCACCGTCGAGTGAAGCTCTTGTAGACTCATCCATCTCACTGTATGTGTCGAATGACTGTCTGTCTTCAACGATATATTCCTTATCGTCTGTGTATGTGCGGACATCCAATGCCAAAGCCTTAAGCTCGTTAACAAGGACATTGAAGGATTCAGGGATACCCGGATCAGGAATGTTCTTGCCGCGGATGATGGCATCATATGTCTTTGAACGTCCTTCGATATCGTCGGACTTAACTGTGAGGATCTCCTGGAGAGTATGAGCAGCACCGTAAGCTTCGAGTGCCCAAACTTCCATCTCACCGAATCTCTGTCCGCCGAACTGAGCCTTACCACCCAAAGGCTGCTGAGTAACAAGTGAGTAAGGTCCTGTGGATCTTGCGTGCATCTTGTCGTCAACGAGGTGGTGCAGCTTCATGTAGTACATAATACCTACTGTTACTCTGTTCTCAAAAGGCTCACCTGTACGGCCGTCGTAAAGAACAGTCTTACCGTCCTTATCGATGCCTGCGAGTTCGAATGCATCAGCGATGTCGTTCTCGTTTGCGCCGTCGAAAACAGGAGTTGCGATCTTCCAGTTAAGAGCCTTTGCAGCACGGCCGAGGTGTACCTCGAGGAGCTGACCGATGTTCATACGTGAAGGAACGCCCAAGGGGTTCAAGCAGATATCGAGTGTTGTACCGTCGGGAAGGAAAGGCATATCCTCTTCAGGAAGTACTCTGGAGACGACACCCTTGTTTCCGTGACGACCTGCCATCTTATCGCCGATGGAGAGCTTTCTCTTCTGAGCGACATAGACGCGGACTCTCTTATCAACACCGTTCTTGAGGTTGCCGTTTGTCTCCTTTGTGGAAACAACAACGTCAACTACAACGCCGGAACCGCCGTGAGGAACACGCTTTGAAGTATCCTTAACTTCTCTTGCTCTCTCGTTGAAGATTGCCTTGTAAAGTCTCTCTTCAGCTGTCTGGTCTGTCTCACCCTTAGGGGAAACCTTACCAACGAGGATGTCTCCGTCCTTTACCTCAGCACCGATCATAACGATACCGTTCTCGTCGAGGTTGGAGAGAGCTTCGTCACTTACGTTAGGAACTTCTCTTGTGATCTGCTCAGCACCGAGCTTTGTCTCACGTGCTTCACACTCGTGCTCTTCGATATGGATAGATGTATAAACATCATCTCTTACGATTCTCTCATTTACGAGAACAGCGTCCTCGTAGTTGTAACCTTCCCATGTTGTGAATCCGATGAGAACGTTACGTCCGAGAGCAAGCTCACCGTTGTCTGTAGCAGGACCGTCTGCGATAGTGTCGCCGGCCTTTACCTTATCGCCGATAGCAACGATAGGACGCTGGTTGATGCATGTGCTCTGGTTGGATCTCTGATACTTGGCGAGCATGTATGTATCTACTGTGCCTTCTGCCGTAGTAACTTCGATCTTGTCTGATGCAACGAAGGATACAACACCGTCGTGTGCGGAAACGATGCATACGCCGGAGTCCTTAGCTGCACGGTATTCCATACCTGTTCCGATGATAGGTGCCTCAGGCTTGATGAGAGGTACTGCCTGACGCTGCATGTTGGAGCCCATGAGAGCACGGTTAGCGTCGTCGTTACCAAGGAACGGAATGAGTGATGTTGAAACGGATACGAGCTGCTTAGGAGATACGTCCATGTAGTCGACCTGTTCAGGGTCAAGCTGCAGGAACTGGTCTAAGTAACGGCATACGATCTTCTTGCCGATGAAACGGCCGTCTTCATCGATAGGCTCGTTAGCCTGAGCGATGTTGTACTCATCCTCTTCGTCAGCGGACATGTAAACAACTTCGTCAGTTACTCTGAGGTTCTCCTTATCGAACTTTCTGTAAGGAGTCTCGATAAATCCGTACTTGTTGATACGAGCGTAGATAGCCAGTGAGGTCATGAGACCGATGTTCTGACCTTCCGGTGTCTCGATCGTACACATACGTCCATAGTGTGTAGGGTTGATATCACGGACTTCCATTGAAGCTCTCTCACGTGAGATACCGCCGGGACCCAAAGCTGAAAGTCTTCTCTTGTTCGTAAGCTCAGCGAGCGGGTTGTTCTGGTCAGCGAAAGCTGAAAGCTGTGATGATCCGAAGAACTCTCTGAATGCAGCGCTCAAAGGTCTTGTGTTAACGAGGCTTGTAGCCGTAACAACTTCGCCTTCCTTGCTGGAGATCTGAGAGATCCTGTCTCTTGTATTCTTCTCGACTCTCTGGATACCTGTACGGAGCTGGTTCTGGAGGAGCTCACCTACAGACTTAACTCTACGGTTGCCCAAGTGGTCGATGTTGTCGATTCTTCCTACGCCTCTGTGGAGACCGATGTAGTAGGAAACGAAAGCATAGATATCGTCGATCGTGAGGTTTCTGGGCATGAGGTCTTCCTTACGCTCAGCCATAGCAGCCTCAAGTCTTGAAGCGATGTCGTTCTTGCCCTCTTCCTTAACTGCCTCGATGATCTCTCTCAAGACGCTTGCTCTAACCTTCTCGTTAATGCCTGTTCTTGCGAGGTCGAACTTCTTGAACTCTGCCTTTGTGATGCTGTTAGCGATGAAAGACTCAGCGTCAACTCTGCCGTTGCCGATGACCTTGAGAGGTACATCCTCGAACTCATCCTCATCAGCTGCGCGAACGAGCTTTTTGGGGAAGATCTGAACAGCCATGATGCCTGCATCTTCGATCTTCTTAGCGATCTCTTCTGTAACAACAGTGTTCTTCTTGCAGATAAGCTCACCGTCTTCAGAAACAACATTGTCTGCTGTCTTGCTGCCGACGATTCTTGCTGAAAGCTCGAACTTCTTGTTGACCTTGTATATACCGACTCTCTCGAGGTCGTATCTCAAAGAATCGAAATATGTCTTGTTGAGGATGTTCTTCGCATTATCAACTGTGAAGGGCTCGTTGTTACGAACCTTCTTGAAGAACTCCTGGAGTGCTGCCGTGTAAGGATCGGAAGCATTCTTTGTCTCATCCTTCTCGAGTGTCATTCTGAGGCACTCTTCATCACCAAACATGTTGATGATGTCCTCGTCGGAAACGAGGCCTAAGCATCTCAGGAATACTGAGAGGGAAATCTTATGTGACTTATCTACGACGATGTAGATAAGGTTATATTCCTCAGGATCGGTGTTTGCATCGGGAGCGCCTGCAGCCTTAAGAGCTCTCTCCTTAGCATTGAGCTTGCTTTCCTTCTCATCCTCTTCGATAAGGATCCATGATCCTCTGTAAGGGATAAGCTCAGCGGAAAGAAGTCTGTTGCCCATCTTGGATCTCATCTCGCTGTAATAAGCTCCGGGAGATCTAACGATCTGATTAATTACGACACGCTCCGCGCCGTTGACAATAAATGTACCCTGATCTGTCATGATAGGGAAATTGCCGACGAAAGCTGTCTCATCAGTTACTGTTCCGTCAATCTTGTTATGGAGTCTGAGCTGGATGCTCAAAGGAGCAGCATAGTTGCTGTCGTTCTTCTTGCAGCTGTCAATGATTGCAGACTTGGTAAGCTTAACAGGATTCTTAGGCTCCTTGTTCTTCTTACCCTTGCCTTCCTTCTCTTTTCCTGTGGGATCACAGGGATTCTCAGAATCGAAGATCTTACCGACAAAATAGACCTCGTACTTACCCTGATCATCAGTAATCGGCGAAACTTCGTCGAAGATCTGCTGCATACCCTCATCTATGAACCACTGATAAGACTGCTTCTGGTTCTCGATAAGGTTAGGCACCTCGATTACTTCTTTGATCTTGGAATACGACTGTCGCTCTGTCTTGCCTTGTTTTACGGAATGGACCATTGTTAACGAATCACCTCACACAAAGCTTAAAAACACAAGGTTTAAGCGGTTTCCTGGTTGAAAAGCATTTTTATTTACCATAAAAATTCTTTTCCGTCAAGAGAAATAGGCATAGTTGCCCAAACCCATTACGACGCAGTAAAGAATTATATAGAAGCAAACAATTCTTGTCAACAACTTTTTTCGTGAAGAATGAGTTTTATGTTGTAATTTCTAATATTTTTATATATAAGGGCCCGTTTTCAGGACAGATCCGTCCCCAGCCGTCAGATTGCCCGGGCCGGCAGCTCCCTTTCAAATTGAAGTCTTATATCGTTTGTGATATTATTATAACGAAAATGTTATAAAGAATGAAAGGCGGTGTTTAACATGGCTACCAACTCAAATATAAATCCTGTAAGAAACGAATCAGCGATAATAGACGATTTCATAAAAGTACGTAAAAAGAGACACCTCACCCAGGCTGAAATTGCCAAGAAAGCCAACATGCAGCAGGCCGCAGTCGGCAGGATCGAGAATAAGAGCACAAGTCCCAGGCTTGATACCATGCTCAAGATGCTTGAGGCCATGGGCTATACCCTCGCTATCGTTCCATCCGCCATGGGACCGGCATCCGAGATCACGCTCGATATCAACAGCACCATGGATACATTGCGCGAAGACGATCTTAAAAGGATCAAAGCTTATGCTGATGAACTGAAGGAAGAAGACCGCCGCAGAAGAATGGAAGCATTTGAAGACATGATGTCTTTATGCCGGCCGATGGATATTGGTGATGATTACAAGGCAATTTTAGAAGAAGAGTTGAGGCGCAAGCATGGTTATACTGATTGATACTAATGTAATTATTGACATAGCAATCGGAAGAATGCCTTTCTCTGAATCTTCATATAAGATACTAAAGTTATGCAGAGATGAGCAGGTAAAAGGCTGTGTATCGACACGATTGTTCTGCGACTTTTTCTATATTCTCCGAAAAGAAATGAGCATCGAAGAAAGAAAAAACTTTATAAAAGATATGAGAGGCTATCTGCGTACAGTAATAGTAACAGATGAGGTCATTGATAAAGCTCTCGATAACAACGACATCACCGACTTCGAAGATGCGATCCAATATGCCTGTGCCGAATATGTCGGCGCAGACTGTATCGTAACCCGCAACACAAAAGACTTTGGGAACTGCCCCATAAAAGCAGTAACTCCAGAAGAGTTTCTGGAGTTACTTGCATGAGGTTTATGCTTTGGAGGCTTCGATAAATTTCTTGAATATCGGGTGAGCTCTGTCAGGTCTCGACTTGAACTCGGGGTGATATTGAACACCCAGATAGAACTTGTGGCCCGGGATCTCCATCTCTTCAACGAGTGAGTCGTCAGGAGCCGTACCGGCAAAGCGTGCGCCGCTCTCCGTAAACTTAGCCCTGTAATCGTTATTGACCTCATATCTGTGTCTGTGGCGTTCCTGGATCTCATCCTTGCCGTAGCACTGGTAAAGAAGGCTGTCGGGAGCTATCTTGCAGGGATATGCGCCAAGACGGAGCGTACCGCCCTTGTCGATGTCGTCGCTCTGGCCGGGCATGAAGTCGATTACCTTGTTCGCACACTGCTCGTCAAACTCGCCTGAGTTCGCATCAGTAATACCAAGAACGTTTCTCGCATATTCTATTACTGCGATCTGCATTCCGAGACATATGCCGAAGTAAGGGACATTGTTTTCGCGCGCATACTTGGCAGCAAGGATCATGCCGTTGATTCCGCGGTCGCCGAATCCGCCCGGAACGATTATGCCGTCAAGACCGGAGAGCATGTCGCCTACTGTCTGTTCGGTGATGAGTTCGGAGTCGATCCACTCGATATTGACCTTGACGTCATTTGCGTAGCCTGCACTCTTCAAAGCTTCTGCTACAGAGAGATATGCATCGTGGAGGTGGACATACTTTCCGACAAGGCCGATCTTAACTTCCTCATCGATGTTATGGATCTTATCGACCATGTCCTTCCAGTGTGTAAGGTCGGGCTCTTTTGTCTCAAGGCCCAATTCCCTGCATACGATCTCGGAGAAGTTTGCTTTCTCGAGCATCAGAGGTGCTTCATAAAGGACAGGCAGAGTGATGTTCTCGATTACACAGTCTTCCTTAACGTTGCAGAAGTGTGCGATCTTCTTGATTATCTCGTCTTCGAGAGGCTCGTCGCAGCGGAGTATCAGGACGCCGGGATTGACTCCCATTCCCTGCAGCTCTTTTACGGAATGCTGTGTGGGCTTTGACTTGTGCTCGTCTGAACCTCTTAGGAAAGGAACGAGAGTTACATGGATAAAGAGACTGTTCTCTCTTCCGACTTCCAGGGAGATCTGTCTTACCGCTTCGATGAAGGGCTGTGACTCGATATCACCTACAGTACCTCCGATCTCGGTGATTACGACATCGGCATTGGTCTTCTTGCCTACACGGTAAACGAATTCCTTGATCTCGTTCGTAATGTGCGGAATAACTTGAACGGTCGAGCCTAAGTACTCGCCTCTTCTTTCTCTGTTGAGGACGTTCCAATAAACTCGACCGGATGTGAGATTTGAATATTTGTTGAGGTCTTCATCGATGAATCTCTCGTAGTGACCCAAGTCGAGATCCGTCTCTGCGCCGTCTTCGGTGACATAAACTTCGCCGTGTTGGTAAGGGCTCATGGTACCGGGGTCGACGTTAATGTATGGGTCGAGCTTTTGGGCAGCGACCTTAAGTCCCCTTGCTTTCAACAGTCTGCCGAGTGAAGCTGCGGTGATTCCTTTTCCAAGGCCTGAAACAACTCCTCCGGTTACAAATATAAACTTAGTCATGGTTATCATCTCTTTTCATATAAATACAAAATTCTAAGTAATCCCCAGAGTCCGAAAACTCCGGGGGTTACTTAGTTGGGTGGAATATGAGGATCTGTTATTTTACACTGAAGAGCAGGTCGCCATATGAAGGAAGCGGCCAGCATTCCTTGGATACATATGTCTCTGCTTCATCTGCTGCCTTACGGATATCGTTCATTGCCGTGATGACGCTGTCCTTGATGAAAAGGCTTTCTTTGATGATGTCATCTTCATTGCCTGCATCGGCGATTGCCTTCTCGAGATCGTTAGCTCCTGCGTAAACCTTGTCTGCAAGGTCGGAAAGCTTTGCAATTACGTCGCCTTCGTAAACGCATGCTGCGGAAGGAGATACTGCCTTCTTTGCGGATACGCTGCCTGCGAGCTTGTTCTCGTAGCACTCGATTGCAGGAAGGATCTGGCGTCTGCTCATCTCGAGCATTGTGTTAGCTTCGATGAGAACTGACTTGCTGTAGTTCTCGAGCATGATCTCAACTCTGGACTTGAGCTCTGCCTCTGTGAAGACCTTGTGTGATGTGAGCATCTTAACGTTCTTCTCATCGAGGAGGTGAGGCATACAGTCAGGTGTTGTCTTGTAGTTGGAAAGACCTCTGACCTCTGTAGCTTCCTTGACCCATGCATCATCGTAACCGTTGCCGTTGAAGAGGATCCTCTTGTGATCCTTGATCGTCTTCTTGATCATATCGTGAAGTGCTGTCTCGAAATCTTCAGCACCTTCAAGTCTGTCAGCATAGATCTTCAAGGATTCAGCAACTGCTGAGTTGAGCATCATGTTTGCGCAAGCGATGCTGTTTGAAGAACCAAGGCTTCTGAACTCGAACTTGTTGCCTGTGAAAGCAAAAGGTGAAGTTCTGTTACGGTCTGTTGTATCACGTGCGAAGCGGGGCAGTACGTCAACACCGAGCTTCATGATCTTCTTCTCAGCGCCCTCGTAAGGCTTGTCGTTTTCGATGGCATCGAGGATTGCGGAGAGCTCATCACCCAGGAATATTGAGATGATTGCCGGCGGAGCCTCGTTAGCACCGAGTCTGTGGTCGTTGCCTGCTGTAGCAACAGAGAGACGGAGGAGATCCTGATAATCGTCAACTGCCTTGATTACTGCGCAGAGGAAGAGCAGGAACTGAGCGTTCTCATAAGGTGTAGCTCCGGGGCTTAAGAGGTTGATGCCTGTATCTGTAGCCATTGACCAGTTGTTGTGCTTACCTGAACCGTTAACACCTGCGAAAGGCTTCTCGTGGAGGAGGCAGACAAGACCATGACGTGCTGCAACCTTCTGCATGATCTCCATCATGAGCTGGTTCTGGTCAGTAGCAATATTAGTTGAAGAATAGATAGGTGCGAGCTCGTGCTGAGCGGGAGCAACTTCGTTGTGTTCTGTCTTGGCAAGGATTCCGAGCTTCCAGAGTTCCTTGTTAAGATCGTTCATGAACTCCTGAACCTTGGGCTTGATAACACCAAAGTAATGGTCGTCCATCTCCTGGCCCTTGGGAGCCTTGGCACCGAAAAGTGTTCTGCCGGTGTACTTGATGTCAGGACGCTTGTCGTACATTTCCTTTGTGATGAGGAAGTACTCCTGCTCAGGTCCTACTGATGTATGAACATACTTTGCATCTTCATTTCCGAAGAGCTTGAGGATACGGAGTGCCTGCTTGTTCAAAGCTTCCATTGAACGGAGCAAAGGTGTCTTCTTATCGAGAGCCTCTCCTGTGTAAGAGCAGAAAGCTGTAGGGATGCAGAGTGTCTTATCCTTGATGAATGCATAAGATGTAGGATCCCATGCAGTATATCCTCTTGCCTCGAATGTAGCTCTGATACCGCCTGTCGGGAATGAAGAAGCGTCAGGCTCACCCTGGATAAGGTTCTTTCCGGAGAATGCCATGATGACGCCGCCGTCGGGTGAAGGCTCGATGAACGAGTCGTGCTTCTCAGCAGTAACGCCTGTCAAAGGCTGGAACCAGTGTGTGAAGTGTGTAGCACCCTTGCTTAAAGCCCAGTCACGCATTGCTGCGGCTACTTGATCGGCTACGCCTGAATCAAGCTTTGCGCCCTCATCGATAGTCTTCTTGAGTGACTGGTAAACGTCATCCTTTAAGACTGCTCTCATTACTCTGTCGTCAAATACGTTCTCGCCGAACATTTCCGGTACAGATCTCATTTCCATAATTATGTCCTCCTAAAAATTTATAAACTTAATTAGATCAGCGGGGTGTACCCCATAAGGAATTTATCCATTGCTGCAGCGCAGTGTCTTCCTTCTGTAATGGCCCACACTACGAGCGATTGTCCTCTGTGCATGTCTCCTGCCGTAAACACCTTGGGAACCGATGTCTGGTATTGTTCAGGCTCTGTCTTTACTGTTCCCCTTTGCGTCAGCTCGACTTTGCTTTCCTGTGCAATGTAGTCTTCGCATCCTACAAATCCTGCGGCGATTATCAGAAGATCGCACTTTATAAGTTGTTCGGTTCCTTCTACCTCAACAAGTTTTCTGTCTTCGAATTTGACTTGAACTGTCTTTATCTCTGTCAGCTTTCCCTTTTGCATTACGAGTTCTTTTACCGTCGTCTCGTATATACGGGGGTCGGATCCGAAAACCTTTATGGCCTCCTGTTGTCCGTAATCGGTCTTTTCGACCTTCGGCCATTCGGGCCAGGGGTTGTTTTGTTGTCGTTCCTTAGGCGGCCTTGCCATCATCTCGAGCTGTGTGATACTTTTGCAGCCTTGTCTGATACATGTTCCGACACAGTCATTGCCCGTATCACCGCCTCCGACTACAACTACGTTCTTGTCCTTGGCACTGATGGTCCATTTTCCCTGCTTACCGGACAGGAGATCTTTTGTAGCCTGCTTCAGGAAATCAACCGCAAAGTACATTTCCTTGCACTCATTGGCGCCCTTTGCCGTAATCGATCTTGCCTTCTTCGCTCCGCAGCAGAGTGCGACCGCGTCGAATTCATCTACTATCTTGTCGAAGGCTTCACCGTTTCCTACATCAGTCCCTGTCTTGAAAACGATTCCCTCAGCCTCCATCAGTTCTCTTCTTCTCTGTATTACGCTCTTGTCGAGCTTCATGTTCGGTATGCCGTACATCAGAAGTCCGCCGATCTGGTCTTCACGCTCGAAAACCACTACCTCATGGCCTCTGTGGTTCAGCTGATCTGCAACCGCAAGTCCTGCAGGGCCCGCGCCGATGACTGCAACCTTCTTGCCTGATCTGGTCTTCGGGATCCTGGGCTTCATGTAACCCATCTCGTAACCCTTTTCAATCAGGAAGAGCTCGTTATCGTGGATCGTAACCGCTCCGGAATTGATTCCGTTGATGCATGCCTTTTCGCAAAGCGCGGGGCATACCCTTCCGGTGAACTCCGGGAAATTGGATGTCTTCAAAAGTCTTGCCAGAGCATGTTCGTAATGACCTTTATAGATCTCGTCATTCCACTCGGGGATAACGTTATGCAAGGGACATCCCGTTACCATGCCTTTGAGGCAGATTGCCGACTGGCACATCGGAACGCCGCAATCCATACATCTTGCTGCCTGGCAGCGTCTTTCTTCTTCGTTTAAATGATTGTGGAATTCATTGAAGTTCTTGATCCTTGCTTCTTCGTTGACCCAGGAATCTTCACTTCTGCCAAATTCCAAAAAACCTGTAGCTTTACCCATAAGATCCTCCCCCGATATATCAAGCGCCGACTTTCGTGCTCTCTTTGAAAGCTTCGTACACCGCCTGCTCGTGCTGGATGCCCTGCTCTTCGTACTTGGCGATCAAGGTCAGCATGTGACGGTAATCTGTCGGTATGATCTTCTTGAAGCTTGCGACATACTTGTCGAAGTCTTGAAGTATAGCCTTTGCTTTAGAAGATCCTGTTGCCTGCTCATATCCTTCGAGGATTTGTCTGAGCTCGTTCTTATCTGCGTCTTCCGTAATCTCACTCATCTCTACAAGAGCCTTGTTGATCTTTGTATAGAGAGTGTGATGTTCATCTAATACATAAGCGATTCCGCCGCTCATACCTGCTGCAAAGTTCTTTCCTACTTCACCCAGGATGACAGCTCTTCCGCCTGTCATATATTCAAGTCCGTGATCGCCGGTTCCTTCGCATACGCCTGTTGCACCGGAGTTTCTGATCATGAAACGCTCGCCTGCGATACCGCAAACATAAGCTGTTCCTCTTGTAGCTCCGTAGAGTGCAACGTTTCCGACGATGATATTCTTTGAAGCATCAAAACCAGAATTCTCATCGGGCTTGATGATGAGCTTTCCGCCGGAAAGGCCCTTGCCGAAGCCGTCATTGGCATCGCCCGTGAGTTTAATGGTGAGACCCTTCGGGATAAATGCTCCGAAGCTCTGTCCGCCGCCGCCCGTGAGCTCAACGATGACGCTGTCATCGGCAAGATCCGTTCCGTACTTTGCAGTAATCTCCGAACCAAGGATGGTTCCTACTGCTCTGTCGGTACTCGATACCTTAACATCGTCGATCTTGATCGAACCTTTCTTAAGGCCTTTCGCGAGTTCAGGGAGGAATACTCTCTCGTCGACCGTCTTTTCGAGCTCAAAGTCAAATACGTGGCTGGGCTCGAAATGGCGTATTTCGGAATCCGCATAAGCAGGATCGATAATCTGTGCGAGGGAGACCATCTCAGCTCTTTTGGTTATCTGCTTGTCCTTAACCTTTAAGAGATCGGATCTTCCGACCATCTCGTCCACTGTCCTGAATCCCAGCTCTGCCATGATCTCTCTCAACTCTTCTGCGATGAAGAGCATGAAGTTCATAACATGCTCGGGCTTACCCTTAAATCTCTTTCTTAATTCCTCATTCTGGCATGCGATACCGAACGGGCAGGTATCCTTGTTGCAGACTCTCATCATCATGCATCCCATGGAAACCAGCGGTGCGGTTGCAAAACCAAATTCTTCTGCACCAAGAAGTGCTGCGATGGCAACGTCTCTTCCGCTCATGAGCTTACCGTCTGTCTCGACAGCAACTCTTCCGCGGAGTCCGCTCTCGATCAAAGCGTGGTGTGTCTCTGCAAGACCTAATTCCCAAGGCAGACCTGCGTTATGGATGGAGCTTGCCGGAGCTGCGCCCGTACCGCCGTCATAACCTGAGATAAGGATTACCTGTGCACCGGCTTTTGCAACGCCGCATGCGATAGTTCCTACACCTGCTTCAGAAACAAGCTTTACGGAGATCCTTGCTTTTCTGTTTGCATTCTTGAGGTCGTAGATGAGCTGAGCCAGATCTTCGATCGAATAGATATCGTGATGAGGCGGAGGTGAGATAAGAGCAACACCGGGTGTTGAATATCTTCTCTCTGCGATCCAGGGATAAACTTTCTTTCCGGGGAGGTGGCCGCCTTCACCGGGCTTAGCACCCTGTGCCATCTTGATCTGGATCTCTTCCGCACTGTTCAGGTATTCGCTTGTAACACCGAATCTTCCTGATGCGACCTGCTTGATCTTGGAGTTCTTCTCCGTTCCGAATCTCTCGGGTGACTCACCGCCCTCACCTGTATTGGACTTGCCGCCCAGACGGTTCATTGCGATAGCCATGCACTCGTGAGCTTCCTTGGAGATCGAGCCGTAAGACATAGCACCCGTCTTAAATCTCTTTACGATCTCGGATGCGGGCTCGACTTCTTCGAGCGGGATGGAATTGCCGGTCTTCTTGAATGCGAGGAGTCCTCTCAATGTATGAGGCTTCTCGTTATCAACGATCGCCGTGTATTCCTTGAAGAGCTCGTAAGAACCTTCGCGGACTGCCTTCTGGAGGGCAACAATCGTCTTGGGATTATAGAGGTGATCTTCCTTGTCGTCGCCGCTTCTTAAGTTATGGAAGCCTGTGCTGTCCAGAGTTGTCTCTGTATCAAGGCCCACGTGTCTGAAAAGTATTCCCTCGGAGATCTCATCCAATCCGATACCGCCTACACGGCTTGTGATACCCGTGAAGTACTTGTCTACAACATCCTTGCAGATACCGACAGCCTCGAAGATCTTGGCTGACTGGTAAGACTGCAGAGTGGAAATACCCATTTTCGCGCTCGTCTTAACGATGCCGTGGAGGATTGCATAGTTATAATCGTCGATTGCAGTATGGTAATCCTTGTCGAGGATTCCCTTGTCGATCATCTCTGCGATGCACTCATGAGCAAGGTAAGGATTGATTGCACGTGCGCCGAAACCGAGCAGTGTTGCCATCTGGTGAACGTCGCGGGGCTCGCCGCTCTCGATGATGAGAGATACGGCAGTTCTCTTTCTTGTCTGGACCAGATGCTGCTCAACTGCGGAAACAGCGAGGAGCGAAGGGATCGCAACGTGGTTCTCATCGATGCCTCGGTCTGAGAGGATGATGATGTTTGCGCCCTTGCTGCATGTTCTGTCTACTGCGATAAGGAGCTGGTCCAACGCTTTTTCCAATGAAGTATTTTTATAATAAAGAATAGATACTGTAGCGCTCTTGAATCCGGGCTGATCCAAAGACTTGATCTTGATGAGGTCAACGCCTGTGAGGATCGGGTTATTTACTTCGAGCACGCGGCAGTTGCTGCTCTTGTCTTCTAAGAGGTTACCGTCGGAACCGATATAAACTGTCGTATCCGTAACGATCTCTTCTCTGATGGAGTCGATCGGCGGGTTAGTAACCTGTGCGAAAAGCTGCTTGAAGAATGAGAACAGGAGCTGATGCTTCTCTGACAAAACAGCAAGAGGAATATCCGTACCCATGGAAGCCGTTGCTTCGACTTTGTTCATGGCCATAGGAAGGATCTCGTTCTTAACGTCTTCGAATGTGTAACCGAAAACCTTATAGAGCTTGTTTCTCATCTCCTGTGTATGAACCGGGATCTTCTTGTTGGGGATCTTGAGTTCGGACAGATGCAGGAGACTCATTGCGAGCCACTCGCCGTAAGGGTTCTTCTCTGAATAGTACTTCTTGCACTCTTCGTCAGATACGAGGCATCCCTTCTCCGTATCGATAAGGAGGATACGGCCGGGCTGTAATCTGGACTTCTTTACGATGTGCTCAGGCTCGATGTCGAGAACACCTACCTCTGATGAGAGGATAAGTCTGTTGTCGTCTGTAATGTAATATCTTGAAGGTCTTAATCCGTTACGGTCCAATGTAGCGCCTGCGATGACACCGTCTGTGAAAAGGATTGCCGCAGGACCGTCCCAGGGTTCCATCATGGTTGCATAGTAATGATAGAAATCCTTCTTCTCCTGCTCCATGTAGGAATCGTTCTTCCAGGGCTCGGGGATCATCATCATTACTGCAAGAGGAAGCGGGATTCCGTTCATCATGAAGAACTCGAGAGTATTATCGAGCATTGCAGAGTCGGAACCAGTCTTGTGAATGATCGGGAAGATCTTGTCAACATCGTTTTCGAGTGAAGGGCTGTACAATGTCTCTTCACGTGCGAGCATTCTGTCGAAGTTACCTCTGATCGTGTTTATCTCACCGTTGTGGGCAACAAGACGGTAAGGATGAGCTCTCTCCCATGAAGGTGTTGTGTTCGTGGAGAATCTTGAGTGAACCATTGCGATTGCCGTCTCATAGTTCTTACTCTGGAGATCCTTATAGAATTTACGGAGCTGTCCGACGAGGAACATTCCCTTATATACGATAGTTCTTGAAGATAAAGAAGTAATATATGTCTCATCTGTGCTCTGCTCGAATTCTCTTCTTGCAACATAGAGCATACGGTCGAAAGCGAGGCCCTTAGCGCAGCCCTCAGGTCTTTCAACAAAGCACTGCATGATGACAGGCATTGCATCTCTTGCAACCTTGCCGAGGATGTCAGGATTCGTGGGAACTTCTCTCCAGCCCAGAATGGTAAGGCCGTTCTTCTCGGCGATTACCTTGAACATACGCATGGCAAGTGTGCGCTTCTTTGTATCCTGGGGAAGGAAGAACATACCTACGCCGTAATCGCCCTCGTCCTTAACTGCGATGTCAGCTTCCTTAGCTGCCTTCTTGAAGAACTTGTGGGAGATCTGAACGAGGATTCCTACGCCGTCGCCTACCTCACCGGTAGCGTCCTTACCTGCTCTGTGCTCGAGCTTCTCTACGATGGAAAGTGCATCATCTAATGTGCGGTATTCCTTTTTGCCGTCAATGTTTACTACGAGGCCGATACCGCAGGCATCGTGCTCTTCTTGCATTGCTTGATAGCATTCATTGACATACTTCTCTTCATAAGGTCTCATAATTTCCTCCACCCGTCCGGCATCTCTATCTTTCATCCACCTTGATTTAATGCCGGTTATAAAATCATTCTCAAAGAGTATTGATATTCGATTTCAATGCGTTTAGAATATCGTTAACTGATTTCAAGCAAGATTGTATCTCCAACGGCGGAGGAAATAAAATACAAATAGTATTCGCATTACGATACCTTTCGGGTATGATAAGATTCTAAGGAGGAACCCGCATGGATCTACGTCAAATACGTTATTTCTTAACAGTTGCGGAAGAACGTAATATAACGCGCGCAGCAGAAAGACTTCATTTATCACAGCCCCCGCTTTCAAGAGCTCTCATGGACCTCGAGGAAGAACTCGGCTGCACACTCATAATCCGCGGCAAGCGCCACGTCACTCTCACACCTGAAGGACTTGCCCTCAAGCGCCGCGGCGAGCAGATACTTGCTCTTGCCGATATCGCAAAGACAGAGATCACCGACGTTAAGAAAGGTCTCAGCGGCACTCTTTATCTGGGCCACGTAGACAGTAACGGTCCTTCCCTTGCTGCAGAGTGGATATCAAGCTTTAAAAAGGAATTCCCTAACGTTACTTATAACTTATGGTGCGGCACCGTGGACGACCTCACCTACAGAATGAAGTCCGGCCTGTTGGAGCTCGCGATCACCATGACGCCCCTTAACACCGAGCAGCTTGACGGCATCACCGTATACAGCGACAGCTGGGCAGCCATCATCCCGGCATCGCACCCTCTTGCAAAGAGCAAGAAGAAGACCGTCAACCTCAAGGACATCGTTGATACCGACCTCATAATCTCCTCAAGACATTCAAGAGAAGAAGAGATCAGGAGCTGGTTTGAGAGCACGGGCAAAGAGCCGCGCTTCATCGTAAAGACCGCGCACTCTTCGAACGCCTCCAAGCTCGTTGACCAGAATATCGGAATCGCGATCTTCCCGGCATCAGTTGCAAAGAACATCTCAGCCGATTCCAACGTAGTGGTAAAGACACTCACTCCTGAAGTTAACGTAGACTACGTTCTCTCATGGGATAAGGAGAAGACTCCGAGCGCCCTTGCAATGAAGTTCATTGAACATGTAAGGAATATGTATTCTTAATCTTTTCGAAAAGGCCGTAATGTAATTCAGCCGGATTGGCGTTATGCAATTGTTTGCTCAAAAACAGGCCGACAATTGCATAAATTTCCGTTTTTGTGCAATTGTTGCCTCAAAAATCAGGCAATAGTTGCAAATCCTCTTCTGCAGGCGGAACTTCGGCAACAGAAAATCATAAGCAAAACCCCGGAACATTACAGCTCCGGGGTTTTTCATTAAGGAAACGGTTATCACCACGATAATTAACAATTGCTGAGGAAATTCATGAGCATCTTCTTGCCCTCGGGTGTGAGGATCGACTCGGGATGGAACTGAACTCCGTATATCGGATACTCCTTGTGCTGCACTGCCATTACCTCGCCGTCATCGGCTACGGCCGTGATCTGCAGGCAGTCGGGAATGGTGTCGCGGTCAGCTGCAAGAGAGTGGTAACGTGCAACCTTTGTGCGGTCGCCTATGCCCTTGAACAGCGGGCAGTATGAATAGAGGCCGACATCAGACTGCTTGCCGTGCATGAGGTGTTCGGCATAAGTAATGGTTGCGCCGTATGCTTTGCAGATGGCCTGGTGGCCGAGGCATACGCCGAGTACCGGAATGTCGTGAATCGATGCGGCAACGTCAACTATGATGCCTGCATCTTCCGGTCTTCCCGGGCCGGGTGAGAGAATGATGTGATCGGGCGCTAGTGCGCAGATCTCATCAACGGTCATCTCGTCGTTGCGGATCACCTTTATGTCAGGGTTGATCTCGCCGATCAGCTGGTAAAGGTTATATGAAAAGCTGTCGTAGTTATCTATAAGAAGGATCATGGGTTACACCTCCTGTGCAAGCGTCAGGGAATTGAGGACTGCCCTTGCTTTGTTGAGGCACTCTTCGTATTCCTTTTCGGGGACTGAATCTGCTACTATTCCGGCGCCGCTCCTTACGAAGACCTTGCCGTTCTTTTTGTATGCGATACGGATCGCAATGCAAGTATCCATGTTGCCGGTGAAATCGATATAACCGATCGCACCGCCGTAGATGCCGCGCTTGTTGTTTTCAAGGTCGCCTATGAGCTGGCATGCACGGATCTTGGGAGCACCCGAGAGCGTGCCTGCGGGAAGCACTGCCTCAATGGCATCTAATGCATCGTAGCCGTCTGCGATCTCGCCGCGGACAGTGGAGCCGATATGCATTACGTGTGAATAACGCTCAATGCTCCTGAGCTTCTCGACTTCAACGGTGCCGAACTTGCTGATCTTGCCAAGGTCATTACGGCCGAGATCGACGAGCATGTTGTGCTCTGCAAGTTCCTTCTCATCAGCAAGGAGCTCTACTTCTAGCCTCTTATCCTCTTCCTCCGTCTTTCCTCTCGGACGCGTGCCTGCAAGAGGGAATGTGTGAAGGACGCCGTCTTCGAGCTTGACCAGGGTCTCGGGTGAAGCGCCTGCAACTTCAACGTCCGTTCCTGCGAAGTAGAACATGTAAGGGGAAGGATTGATCGTCCTTAAGATCCTGTATGTGTTAAGAAGGCTGCCTTCGAAAGAAGCGGAAAGCCTGTTGGACAGAACGATCTGGAAGATGTCGCCCTCGTGGATGTGACGCTTTGCCTTCTCGACCATTGCGCAGTATTCATCCTTGGAGAACAGCGGTGTTACCTCCGACATGAGTCTGCCGTCGTTCTCATCAGCCTTGGCGCCTGTCCTTACAAGATTAACCAGTTCTTCGAGCTCTTCCGTTGCCTGTCTGTATCCTTCGTCGATATCCTCAAGTGACATGTTGGATATAAAGATAAGTTTCTGTCTTACGTGGTCAAATGCTATGACCTTATCGAAAAGCATAAGATCGACATCCTTGAAATTCTCGGTATCGGTAACGTCACGCTTGGCTGTAGGCTCTGCGTATCCCAAGTAGTCGTATGAAAAATAGCCTACCAGTCCTCCGGTAAATGAAGGAAGATAAGAAAGCCTGGGGCTTCTGAAGTGGGACAATATCTCTCTTATTATCTTAGAAGGGTTATCTGTCTTCTCGGTCTTATCGCCGTAGGTGATCTCACCGTTGATGCATGTGATCTCGAGCTTGGGGTCAAAGCCTAAGAAAGTATATCTTCCCCACTTCTCGTCTGCCTGCGCTGACTCGAGCATATAAGCATGAGTCGATGCGTTCTTTAATATACGGATCGTCTCGATGGGGGTCGTGAAATCAGATAATATCTCGCAGCTTACGGGTACGACATCGTACTTGCCGGTAGCAGCTAATTCTCTGACCTCTTCAACAGACGGCACTACTTTCATTTTTGTCACCTCCGACTTTTCATTTTGCCGGAAGGCAATAAAAAACGCCCTTCGACAAAAGATCTCCTGTCTTCTGTCAAGGACGAATAAAACTTATCCGCGGTGCCACCTTGATTCACGGCAATTCCCGTGCGCTTAGCAAGATACCAACATATCTCCGGCAACTTACGCATGCCTTACGTCGCAATATACTTGGGAATTTCCCTTTCCTTCGCGCCCTCCGAAGTCCATTCGCCAAAAGTTCCTTGTGTCCGGATCTCACCATCCCGGGCTCTCTTTGACAGGTGTGCTTAAAGCTACTCACTCTCCGTCAACGGTTTGATTAAATTGAGATAAAAATACTATATGAATAATGGGTTGTCAATCACAAATCCCGAAACGTGTTCGAAAACTCATAAAAAAGGCTATCTCCATATCAGAGATAGCCTTGTATTTGCTTTTATACCGTAGTCAGTTCCGATTAAGGAATGTATGTCATACGGATGCTGTCGAACTCGCCTCTTACGAAATCGAACTCGTATACGCTCTTGTTGTAGTATCTCTCAGATTCCTTTGTGTACTTGAGAGTATCAGAGTAATAATCTCCGTCTCCGTCGTAGTGGAAAGGCTCTTCGTTAGGCTCACCGGAGTTTGCCTTGAGTGAATCCATTGTAATATCGAAAGGGAAATCGAAAGTTACGACATCCTGAGGATCATCATAACGGAAAGAGATCTCGTGAACGAAGCAGTCCTTAGCTGCCTTACCGTCTTCTGTATCGTTCATGAAGTAAACTCTTGCATAGTAGTAGTCACCGATCATGATCTTGAAGCAGTCAGACTCGCTGTTTGACTTAACGTTGTTGTTTGCGTTCTGAAGATCTTCAGAGTCAAAAGGTACGCCTGCATCGATCATTTCCTGGAGTGTTGTCTTACCGAGTGTGAACTTCTTGCCGTTTACATAGAAGTTCATCTCATCGAAGTTAACATAAAGTGCTCCGCTGGGATTGGGATTAGGGTTAGCAGATGTCTCAGAACCTGAAGCAGATGTCTCAGAACCT
The DNA here is from genome assembly GCA_905234715.1 of uncultured Saccharofermentans sp. GTDB lineage: Bacteria > Bacillota > Clostridia > Saccharofermentanales > Saccharofermentanaceae > Saccharofermentans. Next base: position 32,234 of record CAJOJI010000012.1, on the reverse strand, counting down.
GCAGCGCTTGTCTCAGATGTTGCAGCAGTTGTAGCAGCTGTCGTCTCTGATGTCTCAGAAGACTCTGAAATATCTGTCTCGATAGAAACAACGGGTTCTGTCTCTGTAGCCTCGGGATGCTCCTCAGCATCGAACTCGAACTCTTCAGGGTTCTTAGCGTTCCATGTAACTGTTACCTCAAGTGAACCGTCCTTGGAGATAAGAACCCACTCAGCTTCCTTCTCGTCCTTGGAGATCTCTTCGGAATCTACCTTGAAGTCCATGTCGTACTCTTCAGCAGCAGCCTTCTTAACGTCGCTCTTTGAAGGAACTTCTACCTTCTTACCGCATGCAGCGATGCTGAGCATCATAGAAAGACCGAGCACGAGTGCCATTACTTTCTTAAACATAGTATTATCCTCCTTACTAAATAACACGCTTTATATTTAGTAATACTAATTACAAAGAATAATAATATTACCTTATTAAAGCGATTTTATCTTATAACCTAAGCGGTCAACAGTGAACTCGGCAAATGCAATAAAAAAGCACCACCTTTAACAGTGGTGCTTGTTTAGATTAATCTTAAGCACTTATCAGTAAATGAGATATCTGCAGAAACCTGCGTTGATAGTGTACTCGGGAGTGCCGCTCTCAAGAGCAGTGTTCCATGCATCGAAGTTAGCTGAGATGATCTCGTTTCTTACTGCTGTCTCATATGAAGTTCTTGAAGCTTCGAAATAGTAAACATAGACTGTTCTGGAGTCATCGGAAACGATGAATGTTACATCTCCCTGCTTACGGCTGTCATCGAAAAGCCACTCGCCTGCAGTCTTTGTAGCAGTATTTGTGCCCTCGCCTTCTTCAGGAAGGAATGCATCTGCTGTAACGCCGTCATTGTATCCGCCTGTAAGGATCGCATCCTTGTTTGTGGAATGGTTCTTAACTACATTGTAGAAAGAGAGAGGATCCATTCCCTGTGTGCAGTATGTCTGTGCATCTGCGATTGTCTGGTTAACAGCAGCTGTGATCTCTTCAGGTGTTGATTCTGTAGTAATACCTGTGCTGATGGAAAGCTGTCTGAAAGTTACAGTCTTTTCCTCTTCAAGTCTCTTGTCGGCAATATAAACAACATATACGCCGAACTCTGTCTCGATAGTCTTAACATCACCGGGCTTGTTGTCGCTGAAGATGAATGCTCTTACGTCAGGTGACATGTATGTAGCAAGAGAATATGTCATGTCTTCCGTGTATGTCGGATCTCCACCGTCCTCATATTCAGCAAGAGCAGTATCGTTGCCTGTTTCCTTGAGGTAATCCATGACAGCAGCTCTGAATGATGCGGAATCCTTTGCTGCCTTAGCGATCTTATCGGCTGTAGCAACGCACTTGTCGAAATCGATAACCTGACCTGCATCATCCTTGTCAGCTGCTACGAAGAATGAGTTGTAATCATAAACGTAGTACTTGTCAGGAGCATCGTTGTATCTTGCCTGAACCTGCTCATCAGTAGGAACGACAGCAGGATCAAACTGCTGGAGGTAATAACCGTATTCCTGAACGAGAACTTCGCGTGCCTGGAAGTCGATGTAAGATCTTCTTGTCATGCCTGTTCCGTAGAGAGTTTCAAGATACTTGTTGCCTGACGGGAAACCGTACATCATTGCGTAAAGATCAAGAGTCTCGAGGTTCTGGGCAGCAACGTCGCGTGCCTTTGAATACTGCATGAAGCCGTTCTGCTCAGCTGCACGCTCAACGAGAGCGAGAGTCTTCATCTGCTTAGCAGCTTCTCTCAGGAGCCAGTCTCTGTATGTCTCGCCTGAAGAAGTATCGTAGACCTCATCAAGGTGATCTTCAGATACCATGCCGTACTGTGAATATGAGTCATAAACTTCTCTGAAGTGGAAGTTTGTCTCAAGAACAGAGAAGTTCTTTACAGTCTTTGTTGTTCCGTCGGAAAGGGTCTCTGTGATTCCGACACCAGTAAGTGTTCTGGGAAGTACGCCGGAGATATATGTGAAGTAGCAAGCGATAATGAGAATGATAGCAACGATTACTACCATCATTCCGCCTGAAACCAGAGTCTTGTTAGCCTTTTTTCCGGACTTGGAGGTCTTTGCCATTTTGCCTACCCACCTTAATTATTATTATTTAAATTAAAAAAGCACCAAACATTATAATTCGGAGGCCTTGATAATGCAAGGAAGTTGCTCCGGAACCTCAATAACGTAGTCGGGTCCGAGGCTGTCCAATTCCTCTCTGGGCATCTTTGTCCAGCCTACGAGGGCAAAATCAGCGCCTGCGTCACGGGCCGAAAGGATATCGGGGACGGCATCTCCCACATAAAGCACGCGGCTCATGTCCGTGATGCCGGCTCTTCTTGCAGCCTCTATAAGCGGGTCCCCGTGGGGTTTTGCGCGCTCTGTCGCCTCCCTGAAGACCTTGATGTCAAAGTATCCGCCCAGTTCCAAAAGATCGATCGTGATCATGGCAGAGGACTCGCGCTTTGAAGTCACTATGCCCTGCCTGATGCCCGAAGACTTTATTTTCGAGAGGAAATCATAGACACCGGGAAAGATCGGGATGGCATTTTCCTTGAGTCTTGCGCAGTTATACTCGAGATAAGTGTTGACGAGGCTCTCTTTTGTCTCATCGTCATGCATCGCGAAAGTGTCGCCCAGAGGCCTTCCGATATAGCTCTGAAGGTCGTCATCTGTTCTGTCGGTGCCGCCAAGCACCAGCTCATACGCTTTTTTCAGGCATTCCAGGATAAGCGGAACAGAATCCCAGAGGGTTCCGTCCAGATCGTATAGAACGAGGTCGTACTTACTCATCGCCCTTGGCACCTTCCTCCTTGCCGTCCTCTTCGGGCTCGACAATGGGATTGATGTGGATAAGGACTTTGGCGATGGCATTCTCCTCGACCTTTAAGACCTTGATCCTTAAGTTCTTGTAGTTTACGACCGGGTGCTCCGTTTCTTCGGGAACACGGTCGAGCTGAGAGATAACAAGGCCTGCGATCGTGTCATATTCATCGTCTGTAAGCTCAATGTCGAGGACGTCCTCAAGGTCGCTTAAGGTCATGTCACCCCTTACGATATAGTCGCCGTTTGAGAGCTTAACGAACTCATCTGCCTCGTCGTCGAACTCGTCCGTAATGTTGCCGACGAGCTCTTCGAGCATATCCTCGATCGTTGCGATACCCATCGTTCCGCCGTACTCGTCAACGATTACGGCCATCTGCATGCCGCAGTTCTTCATCTCACCGAAGAGCGAGGAGATCTTACGTGTCTCATGAACGATGAGAGGCTCTCTTATGAACTTCTCGAGCTTGAAAGGCTTATCCTCCGTGGGAGGCATGATGCCGATAAGGTCCTTGATATGAAGGATGCCGATGATGTCGTCGATCGTATCCTTATAGACGGGGATTCTCGTGAACTTCTCTTCCCTTGCAACGCGCATGACCTCGTCATACCCGGCATCGATAGGAAGCGAGACGATCCTCTTGCGGTGCGTCATGATCTCGGAAACTTCCTTGTCGTTGAACTCGAAAACGTTCTCGATCATTTCCTTCTCGGTATCTTCGATATTGCCTGATTCGGAACCGACATCGACCATCATGCGGATCTCTTCCTCGGTAACAGGCTTGTCAGTCTGGTTGGGATCGATCTTGAAGAGCATGAGCACGAAGTTGGTGGACTTTGTAAGAAACCAAACGAACGGCTTTAAGACCGCACCTATGAACTTGACCACGTTGGCAGCGGCAAAAGCCCATCTCTCAGGGCTATTCTGGGCAACGCGTTTGGGAACGAGCTCACCCAAAACCAGTGAGAAATATGAGAGCACCAGCGTTATTACGACGGTCCACAATGACTCCATCCAGGGATGAAGCGTCTGGGGATCGACCAGAAGCGCGAGCTTTGAAGCAAATCTGTTTGCCGCAAAAGCGGATGACAGGAATCCGGCCAGCGTAACACCTACCTGAATCGTCGCAAGAAAGCTTCCGGGGTTATCGAGGAACTTGATAACGCGCATGGCTTTTCTGTCGCCGTCTTCGGCAAGTTTACGCATCTTTGCGTCGTTAAGGGAGATGACAGCCATCTCGGTGCCTGAGAAAAAGGCATTAACGAGCACGAAGAATAAGACCAGTAAAATACTTAAGAATGTATCCATTATTTCATTCCGTTAAGAAGATCGATCAGTGTCTGCCTTACGACCTGGTGGTCTGCCTTACCCTTGAGGGCACGCATTGACTGGCCGATAAGGAATGTGAGGTTCTTCTCTTCGCCTGCAAGATAGCCTGATACGGCCTTCTCGTTGGCGGCAATGATCTCCTTGATGACAGGCTCGATAGAACCGGCATCGGATACCAGAGCCAGACCGTTGTCGGCGATGTACTTCTCGGGATCTGTTCCGTTGAGGAAAGCCTCTTCTAATGCCTTCTGGCCTGACTTACGGTTGATCTTTCCCTCATTTACGAGGTTGATTATCTTACCCATGACCTTACCGTCGAAATCGATGTCGGCAGCAAGGACCTTGGCGTCCTTGGCGAGCTTGAGAAGGTCTGTCATGAGCCAGTTGGAGCAGTCCTTAGGCTTTGAAGTTACTTCGCATGCAGCCTCGAAAACCTTGACCAATGCGGGTGTTCCCGTGATGATCTCCGCATCGTATTCAGGGAGACCCAGTTCATTTACGTATCTCTCGCGCTTTGCATCGGCAAACTCGGGGAGCTCGGCCTTTACCTTTGCGAGGAACTCATCGGAGATGTTGATCGGCATGAGGTCGGGATCAGGGAAATATTTGTAATCCTGTGCATTTTCCTTTGAACGCATGGAGTATGTGTATTCCTGCTCGTCGTCCCAGCGTCTTGTTTCCTGGACAACCTTGCCGCCCTCTTCGATGAGGTCGATCTGTCTGTCACGCTCATATTCGATAGCCCTCTCGATAGCCTTGAGGGATGCGATATTCTTCATCTCCGTCCTTGTGCCGAATTCCTTCTGGCCTCTGGGACGTACTGAAAGGTTGACGTCTGCTCTCATGGAACCTTCCTGCATCTTGCAGTCGGAAATGCCGAGATACTGCATCGTATCTCTTAACTTTTCGAGATATGCGATAACCTCTTCACCGCTTCTGAAGTCAGGCTCAGAAACGATCTCAAGGAGCGGGACGCCGCAACGGTTGAAGTCGACCATGGTCATGCCCGTAACGGGATCGTGTACGAGCTTGCCGGCATCCTCTTCCATGTGGATCTCGTGAATGCCGATGGACTTCATGCCCTGTGATGTCTTAATGTCGACATGACCGTTCCTGCAGATCGGATAGTAGAGCTGTGATATCTGATATGCCTTCGGAAGGTCGGGATAGAAATAGTTCTTACGGTCGAACTTGTTGTTTCTTGTGATCTCGCAGTTAAGCGCGAGTCCTGCCTTTACGGCATACTCGACTACCTGTCTGTTAAGTGTAGGAAGTGTACCCGGCATACCGGAACAGACTTCGCATACGTGTGTATTGGGCTCGCCTCCGAACTTGGCGGAGCATCCGCAGAAGATCTTTGATTCTGTCGAGAGCTCGCAGTGTACTTCGAGGCCTATTACCATCTCATAATCCTGCATGTTATCAGCCCTCCCCTCTTAAGACTTCTTCAGGGATTCTGTTTTCGAAGCCCTCAGCGGCAACGGCCTTCTGATAAGCGGAAGCCACGCCTGTAACTGTCTGTTCTGCAAATCTGTCGCCCATGATCTGAAGACCTACGGGAAGTCCCTCGGATGTGAAGCCGCAGGGTACGGACATTGCGGGGATGCCGACGATGTTGATGAGTACCGTGCAGATATCGCCCAGGTACATCTTCAAAGGATCTGAAAGGCTCTCGCCCTTCTTTAATGCTGCAGTAGGTGCAACAGGTCCAAGGATAGCATCGTATTTTGCAAAAGCCTCATCGAAAGCCTGCTTGATGAGGTTCTTTACTCTCAATGCCTTGTTGTAGTAAGCATCATAGTAGCCTGAAGACAGAACGAAGTTACCGAGCATGATCCTTCTCTTGACCTCAAGGCCGAATCCTTCGCTTCTGGATTTGATATAGAGCTGGCCGAGATCTTCGATACCCTCAGGTCTGTAGCCGTACTTAACGCCGTCGTATCTTGACAGGTTGGAGCATGCCTCAGCGCAGCAGATGATGTAGTAAGTCGGGATTGCATACTTGATTATCGGCATTGAGAATGTCTCAACAGTAGCGCCCTTTGACTTAAGTACTTCAACGGCATCAAGAACTGCCTTCTTAACGTCGGCATCGATACCGTCGCCGATGTATTCTTCCGGAATACCGAACTTCTTGCCTTCAAGGCTGTAATTTGCAACAGCGTCCATGTCGATCTTCTCTGATTCCAAAGAAGACTGGTCCTTCTGGTCTTTTCCGCTGATTACGTTGTAAACGGCTGCAATGTCTTCCGCTTTTCTTGCGATGGGGCCGATCTGGTCCAGAGAGGAAGCGAAAGCAACAAGGCCGTATCTTGATACGGAACCGTATGTGGGCTTAAGGCCGGTAACGCCGCAGAAAGAAGCAGGCTGTCTGATGGATCCGCCTGTATCGGAACCCAAAGCAACAGGAGCCAGAGCTGCAGCTACACATGCTGCGGAACCGCCTGATGAACCGCCCGGTACCCTGTCCTTATCCCAGGGATTGGATGTGGCACCGAAATAGCTCGTCTCGGTTGTGGAGCCCATTGCGAACTCGTCCATGTTTGTCTTGCCGAGAATGATCATTCCGGCATCTTCTATCTTGCGGATAACTTCAGCATCGTAGGGAGGAACAAAGTTGCCGAGCATCTTGGATGCGCAGGTTGTCTTGATTCCCTTAGTGCAGATATTGTCCTTGATAGCGATCGGAACGCCTGCCAGAGGACCTGTGAGCGTTCCTGCCTTGATGGCCTCGTCAGTCTTTTGAGCCTTTGCGAGAGCCTCGTCTCTTATCACTGTGATGTATGTCTTGTAATCACCGTCGATCGAATCTATTGCATCGAGGAAAGCCTTTGTCGCCTGGACAGAAGTGATCTTTCCTTCCTTTATTGCCGAGCCTATCTCAAGGGCTCCGAGTTTTCTAATTTCGATATCAGTCATGTGCACACCCCTTAATCAAAGGTCTTCGGTACGAGGATCGTACCGTCCTTTGTCTCGGGTGCGTTGCTTAAGACCGCATCCCTCATATCTTCGTTTGCGATAACGTCTTCACGTGTTACGTTCGATACGCCTGCAGCGTGGCTTAACGGCTCAACGCCTTCGGTATCAAGCTCGTTCAACTGGTCGAAATAACCTAAGATATCGCCCAAAGCTTTCTGTGTCTTTTCTTCATCTTCCGGGCTCAGTTCGAGTCTTCCGAGATTCTCGAGATACTGAACCAGATCCTTGGTAATCTCCATGAAATTACACTCCTAATACAAATTTCGATAATACTGCAATCATAGAATTTTATCATGCCCTTATTTTTAAGTAAATAAAAGGGCTGCCCCACTTTTGTGAAACAGCCCTTGAATTTCAAGATGTTTAACGATTACTCGTCGTCTTCCTCTTCTTCGTCCTCGTCGTCTTCGTCATCTTCGTCGTATTCTTCGTCTTCATCATCCTCGTCTTCTTCCTCTTCCTGCTTTTTGGAAGGCTTTGAAGGCTTGGGCTTATTTGCCTGCTTGTTCTTTGAATTTGAAGGCTTGGAAGAAACTTTAGCCTTTGAAGCGCCGCCCTTGTTCTTCTTCGTTGCATACGCGATCAGGATGATAACAACTGCCACGATGCAAACGCCTGCAAGCGTAAGGAATACAACGATAAGAACATCCGTGGTGGTCATTGAAGAAACCGTTGCCTGGGTATAGTGGAAATCGTGCTTCTTCTCATCGATCTCCTGAAGGAGTTCCTTGCTCAATGCTTCGAGTGCCGAATCATCGTTTTCGGGCGCATAGAAAAGAGCATATCTGACATTCGGAACACCGGTTGAATCGTCAACACCGAGATATCCGACTACGAAATAGCCGTATTCAGGGGCATAGATGACGTCGAGTTCGCCTACTGTTCTGCCTTCTTCGTAAGCCCACTCCTCAAACTTGGGAACCATCTGGCCCTTGGGGACTGCGATATCGCCCTGATCCAAAACATCGCCTGCCTGCTGAGCTGCCTGTGCAAGAGCTGTAAGATCATCGATCGTCGTGCACTGATCCTTCATGCTGTTTGCTGCTGCAAGAGCTGCTTCCTTAGCAGCCTGACCTTCGGCATTGTTCTCGGGCTTGCTGCAGTAATAGCGGGAATACTCATCTGCAAGATAATATCTCTCAAGGATCTGCTTGAAGGTAGCCTCGTCGTTTCCGGGACCGTAATAAGACTGGAGGTATTCATCAAGAGTCAATCCGGCGGTTGCTGCTTTGTTTGTCCTCATTTCAGTCAATGAAGACTCGATGGATGCCTTGGATTCTTCTGAAAGTGTTACACCTTCAGCTTCCGCACGTGCAATCAGAATGCATGTGCTCTCAAGAGAGTTCTCGGCATACTTAACGAAATAGTCGCCGTATGTTGTATAACCTTCCTCAGGACATTCAGCTGAAAGATCGATATATCCCTTAGCGGTTGCCGGGAAATAACCGTACATTGCATAAGTGCTGAGATCGAAAAAAGCATTGATGAAATAGAAATTCGTTTCGGGAATCGAAACGGGCTGTCCGTCAAAGTAATACTGTCTGTCGAGATACAGAGGCAGCTGGTCGCCGTAATTATCGATCAGCGGCTGGTATGTTGCCGAAGCGACTGAAACGGTACCGGAATTGCTGCATCCGGTGAAAACAGCCAGGATCATAACTGTGATAAGAATTAACGCACCGAGTTTTTTCATATTGTTTTTCCTTCGTCACCTTGTGAAATATTGGTATAGTCTACTACATCAACACCCTGAAAGTCATTAGCGGCGGGAAAATGCCCTTAAGACTCAGGATCTTTCATCCTCTTTTTCGCCGTCATCCTCAGGCGTTTCTTCACTGTCAGGATCCTCATCCTGCTGTTCTTCGGAATTATCTGTGCCCTTCCTGCTGTTCTTTAATGCCAGCATGATAAGCACGACGATTACCGCACCGATCGCAACTCCCGCCAAAGTGAAGAATACTACGACAAGAACATCGGTGGTCTTCATTGAACTCTTCTGCTGAGTCTGGCCTGCAGGCTCGGAAGGCTCCGTGGCAGCGGGGTTAACAGCCGTTTCTTCAGCGCTGTCATCAGGAAGCTCTATCTCCGGCACCGGTGTAGCGGTAGGAGCCACAGGAGCAGGACGGTATTCATCATCTGTGTGAAATTCGTGAGTGCCGTTCTTTGCCTCTGCAAGAGCGGAATTGTTAAGATCCTTCATTGCGATATTTGTAAGCAGATCGGAAATCTCCATTTCCGTTCTGATATAGCCGACAACGAAGTAACCGTATCCGGACACATAGACGATATCCATCTCGCCCTCAGTCCTGTTTTCATCGTAGGCCCAGTCCTCTAAAGCCTTAAGTTCTATAAGCTGGCCCTTGGTAACAAGGCTGTCGCCGTAATCTATTACCTGTCCGTTTTCGTAAGCCTGCTCGGCAAGGTCAGTAAGATCGGTGATGCTTCCGCAGGCATCTTTCAGGTCTTTCGCGGCCGCATAAGCCTCAGTCATTGAATTCGTATCAGAATCTATAACCGGGAAAAGCGCATATCTTATATCAGGCACATAGTTGATCTGATCCTGTATGCCGAGAAAACCTATTACGTAATAACCAACTTCCGGTTCGTAAATGATATCGACCTCGCCGGTTTCCCTGTCTTCATCAAAGGCCCAGTCTCTCAGTTCGGAATAACCGCTGAGTTGGCTGCTCATGGCCACGGTGTCGCCCTGCTCACTGACAATGCCTGATTCATAAGCAGATTGAGCCAGATCCTTCAGATCAGCTGCGCTCCTGCATGCATTCTTCATGTTCTGGGCAGCCTGATATGCCCTGTCCTTTGTATCGCTGTCAGCAGATTCGGGTGCATAGAAAAGAGCATATCTGATGTTGGGAGCATGTATCTCATCTTCAGAGAACGGATAATTCTCGCAGTACTTTTTGGAATACGCTTCGGCAATATAAAATCTCTCCAGGATCTTTCTGAACACAGCCTCGTCATAGCCGTCTCCGAAATATAACTGAAGATACTCATCAAGCGTCATTCCGGCTTTCGCAGCACTTTCTTCCCTGATGCTGTCGATCATGTCATCGATTGCAGCTTTGGTATCCTCGGAAAGAACGATTTCGTTTTCGACGGCACGGTTATACTTAATGAGCGTCGTCTCAAGCGATTCTTCCGCGCGCTTAACGAAAAGGTCGCCGTATGTTTTATAGTCATCATTCTCGAATTCAACTTCTGCGGCAAGATCAAGGCCTCCGGAAGGTGTAACCGGGTAATAACCCATGTTTGCATCACCGCTCAGTTCAAGGAACACCTTAATGAAATAAAAGTTCGACTCCTGAAGCGAAATCGCTTCGCCGTCAAAATAATACTGATGGTTGAGATAAGTCTTGAGCTGATTGCCGTAGACATCCTCAAATGAATGGGGTTCGTCAGGATCGGTTACAGGCTCCGGATCCGTTTCCGAAGGCAGAGTAAAATCTGCAGACGTCTCAACCGAAACGATCGTGGCATCAGTTTCTGCCGTCGTCTTTCCGCATCCGGCAAATAATGAAGAAGCAAATATGCTTAAGAGTAATATTGCTCCGGTCTTTCTTATCTTCATTCGAATTTTCCTGTTTCTAATATTTTCGAAAGGCTGCCTCTATCGTGAGACAGCCTCTGTAATTACACTAATGCTTAGCCGAAAACGGTCACTCGCCGTCCTCTTCTTCCTCTTCGTCATCCTCGTCTTCTTCATCTTCATCAGATGAAGAAACACCATCTTCAGACTCATCTTCATCGTCGTCATCATCGATCGATTCAGAAGCGCCTGCACCATTCTTGTTCTTCTTCACGGCAGCGGCAATGAGAAGGATCACAACAGCTGCAACTGCCACACCTGCAAGCGTATACAGTACAACTGCAAGAACATCCTTTGAATTCATTGTGTGCTGCTGGTTAGTAACAGTAGTTGTTGCAGGATTTGTTGAATTGGGATCGAAAGAAACCTCCGCTGAAGGCTGTGTCTCACCTTCAGGTGCCGGTGTAGCCGTAGGAGCTGCAGGTGCAGGAAGATACGGCTCATCCGTGTGGAAGTCGTATGTGTTTGCTTCTATGTCTGCATTGATCTCTTCAAAAAGTGCTGCGTTTCCTTTTGACGTGTCAGCAGTTGTTCCGAGGAATCCGACAATAAAGTAACCTAAATCAGGCTCGATAACGATATCGAGATCGCCTACTGCACGTTCTTCAGACCATGCCCATTCCTCTAAATTGATCGGGAACTCTTCGTAAGTGATGCTAAGATCACCGTAATCCAAATCTGTTCCTGCATTCTTTGCAGTCTCTGCAAGTCCGGGAAGCTTTTCCAGATCGTTTTCGCATGCATCCTTCATCTCGTTAGCGGCTTTTGAAGCGGCATCCTTTACAGCCTGTTCATCCGCATCTGTTGCAGGGAAAAAGACATATCTTATCTGGGGAACCTGATAACCCTGATAATAGAACTGTACATACTCGTCTGCAAGGCTCTCTACCTCACTGACTTTTTTGTATGCAGTTTCATCAATACTCGGTCCGAATACTATCTGGAAATATTCATCAAGTGTCAGGTCGAGCTGAGCAACAGAAGTTCTCCACGCTTCGATATCTTCATCGATCTTCGTATATTTATCTTCAGAAAGAACAAGTCCCTCATCAGCAGCACGCTGGCACAAAATGCATTTGCTCTCAATGGTATCCTCAGCCTGCTTAATGAAATAATCACCGTAAGTGACAAATTCATCACCGGGATACTCAGCAGCAAGATCAAGGCAGCCGATCGTTGTTACAGGGAAACCCGCAGTACTTGCATACTGGCTTAAAGTATAGAAGGTTTCCATGATGTAATAGTTTGATTCCCATAAAGGAACAGGCTGACCATTGAAGTAATACTGGTGATCAAGGTAGTTCATGATCTGATCACCATAAAGATCTGCAGTCGACTCGGGGTTCTGGTACTCAGTTTCAGCAGCAGTGGTTTCAGAAGGCAAAGTTGCTGCCGCAGTTGTCTCTGCAACGGGTGCAGCTGCTGTTCCTGATGTTTCTGTTGTCTGTGAGCATCCTGCGAAAATGGATGCGGCAACAGCTGCCGAGAGGATTATTGCTCCGATTCTTTTCATGTTCATTCAGTTATCCTTTTGTAGTCTTGCATGCATGCGGCGATAGTGTCGTCCATGTCATAGTATTTATATTTTCCGAGCCTTCCGCCGAAGATAACGTTGCCGTCAGACTCAGAAAGCTCTTCGTACTTTTTGTAAAGCTCGTTGTTTCTGTCGTTATTGAGCGGATAATAAGGCTCATCGCCCGGTTTCCACTCAGCAGGATATTCGTGTGTGATAACTGTTCCCTTGCCGGTTCCGAACTCGAAATGCTTGTGCTCCAAGATCCTCGTGAACGGTGTCTCGGCATCGGTATAGTTAACTACCGCATTGCCCTGGAAGTCGTCAGTATCAGGCAGATACTCCGTCTCAAACCTCAGACTTCTGTACTCGAGTTTACCCAACGAGTAATTATAATACTCATCTATCATTCCCGTATAGATTATTTTCGAGGCAATATTTCCCAAAGAATCCCTCTCTTTGAGGAAATCTATGCCCAATCTAACCTCAATTCCGTCAAGCATGTTCTCGATCCATTTGGTGTATCCGCCGATCGGAATGCCCTGGTAATTGTCATTGAAATAGTTGTTATCGTAAGTAAGTCTTACCGGAAGTCTCTTAATGATGAAAGCCGGAAGCTCAGTGGCTTTTCTGCCCCACTGCTTCTCCGTATAGCCCTTTACGAGCTTGTTGTAGATATCAGGGCCGATAAGGGAGATAGCCTGTTCTTCAAGGTTTTGGGGATCATCAACTTTGCCCAGAGCAATCTGCTCATCGAGCTTTGCCCTTGCTTCTGCAGGAGTTACAACGCCCCACATCTTGTTAAACGTATACATGTTGAAGGGCATTGAGTAAAGTTCGCCCTTGTAGTTGGCAACGACCATGTTGGTGTAGCGGTTGAAATCTGCGAACTTATTGGCGAATTCCCACACTTCCTTGTCGCTCGTGTGGAAAATATGTGCGCCGTACTTATGAACATTTATGCCGTGAACATCTTCTGTATAAACATTGCCTGCAACATTGGGTCTTCTGTCGATCACAAGACACTTATATCCGTCATCGGTTGCAAGGCGCGCAAATGTCGCACCGTAAAGGCCTGCGCCGACAATGAGAAAATCGTATTCGCTCATGAGAATGCCTCCCGCTCCTAAAGTCGTGATAATAATACACTATTTTAGCGGGATTGCCTAAATTGAGCGGTTTATTCCTCCCTGAACTCCGCAGCTGCCTTAAGGAATTCCTTATACATTTCAGGCGTTTTCACTGTCTCTGCAAACGTCTGGTGCGGATACCATTTCGCCATTCCGGCAAAGCCCATGTATGGGAAACCCAGCGCTTCGCAGTCTTTTGCGATCGCATCCGTAAGCTCCTTATGCTGCATGATCTGATTGAGCTTCCACAAAGGGCCGCACTTAAGTTCCTCCGAACAGTCGGCAATGTATATGCTTCCTGCGGGGATCAGATCCTCGCATCCCTTAAGGCTTACGAAAAGATCGTAGTTGCCGCCCTCAACCAGGAATTTATTTAGTTCCTCATCGAAATAAGCCAGATCGTTCTTATCAAAAGAGATGGTTACTTCAGCATCACTTCCTGCCTTGATCAAAGGCTTGGCAAATCCGATAAGTTCGAGCGGTGCCCTTGCCGTTCTCGGCTTCGTTTTGGAAACATAGAGCTGAACGACAGCCTTGCCGTCCACCTTGCTGCTGTTAGAAACGGTAAGCGCAACGCTGAACTTGCTGCCTTTCCGCTTTCCCGAGATCGTGCCCGCGTTGAACTTCGAATAAGACAGACCGTATCCGAAAGGATAAAGAGGCTTTATGCCGCGCTTGAGATATCCCCTGTAACCGACATAGATTCCTTCGCCGTAATTGCATGTGAGATTATCCGGATAGCAAAGATATGCTGGCGTATCCTCATATCTGACAGGGAATGTGCAGGGCAATGCGCCTGAAGGATTGACGGTTCCTGCAAGGATATCAGCCATTGCCTTTGAGCCCATCATGCCCGGATAGAACACTGCGAAAATGGAATCAATGCTGTTTTCGAGGCCTTCAAGTTCAGCAGGACCGGGCACGTTAAGGATCAGACAGATTTTGCCTTTGCCCTTGTTCTTAGCGAGCTTCTTTATGAGCGACACGGTCTTCCTGTTCATCTTAAGATCAGGCCTGTCGGAGCTCTCTCCGGAATTTAATGTCTCAATGACGATTGCCGTTGCGCCTTTTCTGAATGTATCGATATCGTCTTTAAGGACATTCTTTTCACCAAGAATATCTGCAAGCTCTTTGGACATGAATGTGGTTCTGTCGGTCTTGACTTCAGCACTTCCCCAGCCTGAATCCTGGAAATGGTCAGGACCGAAGAATACGACCTTTGAAGTCTTCTTAAGAGGAAGATTTCCGTTGTTCTTCAGCATGACGATGCCTTCGCATGCCGCCTTGTAAGCAACCTTGTCGCCTGCCTTCTTATACTTGCCTGCCGTGAGTCCGTCCGGAGCTTTTACATCACCGAACCTGTCGATGAGTTCGAGAAGTCTGAGCGCCGCATTATCGAGATCCTTGATCTTCAGCCTTCCGTCCTTGACCGCCTTTACGATATCAGAATGGTCAAACGGACCCGGCATGAACAGATCCTGTCCTGCCGCTTCGGCATCTCCCGCACGTTCCTTGCAGGAGCCCCAGTCGGTCATGGTAACGCCCTTATATCCCCACTCATTTCTCAAGACGTCTTTCAGGAGCCATGAGTTCTCATGGCAGTGCGTTCCGTTTACTTTAGGGTAGGAAGTCATGAGAGTTGTCGCAACTTTGCAGCAGGCTTCGAAAGCAGGAAGATAGATCTCCCTTAAAGCTCTCATGCTGACCAGCTCGTCTATATTGGTTCTGTTGATCTCAAGATTATTGCACGCAAAATGCTTAACGTTAGATGCGATTCCTTGCGACTCGACGCCTTTGCAGATCTCGGGTGCAAGCTTTTTCGCAAGGAAAGGATCTTCGGAATAACCTTCAAAAAATCTGCCGTTAACGGGCTCTCTTAGGATATTGCAGTTAGGCGTGCCAAGAAGAACTCCGACGTGATAGACAGCAGCTTCCATGCCCAATGCTTTACCCGTGTCGTAAACGGTCTTCGGATCCCATGTAGAAGCGAGAAGGATTCCCGGCGGATAACAGCCCGGAGCAGCATCAATGCCGCCCTTGTACTCTGTCATTGTGGAATAGATGTTTTCCCTTATAGCTTTCTCTTTCTTCGTAAGCTTTTCGGGCTCATAGAAATTGAAGAAAACATGCATGCCTTCATTGGGATCAACATCCTTGGGAGGCTCTCTGAAAAGTCTCTGGAAAAAGTGCTGGTGATTTATGCCCGTACCGCCGTCCTGCATGCTCAGTTCAGGAACGAAACCTGCAGCAGACTGAAAGCCTCCGATCGTGAAATCCGATGTTCCGCAAAGGAGTCTGGCTTTGTCTTCAACGGTCATATTCTTGAGGAACTTTTTAATGTTCATGGCATGGCTCCTTTACGATTCAAATATACTCAAAGTATATCGAATGAAAGGGTCAACTTCCACGCATGTTAATATTTTTTCTTTACTCTCAAATCCCGTGTTTTTCTGCGATTTTGGCTTGTCGGTTTTTGTCGTGTTTTGTCGGATTTGTTCACACAAAACCGACAAAGGAAGCAGTTATAATCCCGGCATGGATTACTTGAACAGATACATTCCCAGAGAATATCTGGCGTTAAAGATCAATTACTGCAGACAGCAACTTGAGGTGCTGCCTAAATCAACTTTGATCAAATATAAAGTCAGGGGAGAAATGAAAAATGTAATCCAAGTCGGTAAGCATCGATACTTTTTAGATTCTGACCAAGGAAAAGAGCACTTGAATATCTTTAATACTCGCAACGAAATAGAGCGACAACTACAAATTTATGAGGCTATCAGGATTTCACGTTAAAGAATTTATTGATAATTAAATCCCAATCTATTTAACAGTTCATCAACAATGGTATCAAAGAATGGGGATCTGTCCTTACGCGCCATATTTACGGTATCTGTTGTATCGCTCTTCGCAGAGGGCGTCGCCGTCGAACTCGAGGTTGTCCTTGATGAAGCCGGCAAGATCTGATGCGATCTGGTCCGTTACTTCGGAGAGATTTGCATGAGTAAGCTCTTCGGGTTCTGTTATGACCTTCTCGACGATGCCGAGTGAGAGCATGTCTTCTGCCGTGAGCTTCATCTCTGCTGCAGCTTCGGGTGCGCGCTTGGAATCCTTCCAGAGAATGCTTGCGTAACCCTCAGGTGAGAGGATCGCATAGATGGCATTCTCGAGCATCCATACCTTATCGGATACACCGAGTGCAAGTGCTCCGCCGGAGCCTGCCTCGCTGATGATTATTGATAATACCGGAACCTTCAAAGATGAAAGTTCGTAGAGGTTTCTTGCGATGGCCTCGCCCTGACCTCTTTCTTCTGCTTCAAGACCGCAGTATGCGCCTGGAGTGTCGATGAGGCAGATGACGGGACGGCCGAATTTCTCAGCCTGCTTCATGAGCCTCAATGCCTTGCGGTAACCGTCAGGTGAAGGCATGCCGAAATTGCGCTCGACATTCTGCTTTGTATCGTGTCCTTTTGACTCGGCAATGACAGTAACTGCGCGGCCGGCAAATGTTGCAATGCCGCCCATGATAGCCTGGTCGTCCTTAACGAATCTGTCGCCGTGGAACTCAACAAAGTCAGGGAACAATGACTTGATGTAATCCTGTGCTACGGGACGATCCTTGCCTCTGGAGATCATGACCTTATCCCATGCAGAGAGCTTGTTCTTGCGGGCAGTCTTTTTCTTGGCCTTAACGCCGTCAAAAGAATACTCGCCGTTATTCTCGTGGAGCTTCAGAATATTGCTTATATACTTCTTCATGCCCTTGCGAGCAACAACTGCATCAACAAAACCGTGCTCGAGAAGAAACTCGGAACGCTGGAATCCTTCAGGAAGCTTCTGGCCTATCGTCTGCTCGATTACACGGGGACCAGCAAAGCCGATGAGTGCACCGGGCTCAGCAAGGATGATGTCTCCGAGCATTGCAAAGCTTGCAGTAACACCGCCTGTTGTAGGGTCAGTGAGAACTGTTATGTAAAGAAGGCCCTTGTCGGAATGTCTCTTGATGGCAGCGGATGTCTTTGCCATCTGCATGAGGGATACGATGCCCTCCTGCATTCTCGCGCCGCCTGATGCGGTGAAGATGATTACCGGAAGTCCTTCATCTGTTGCGCGCTCGAACATGCGCGTGATCTTCTCGCCGACGACGCTTCCCATGGAAGCCATCATGAAGCGACAGTCCATAACGCCGATGCATGATGGATGGCCATTGATAAGTCCCTTGCCCGTAACGATAGCCTCATCGAGTTCGGTCTTATCCTGAAGTCTTCTGATCTTGTCTTCGTAACCGGGAGTGTTCAAAGGGTTGGTCTCTCCGATGTCGGTATCCCACTCTTCGAATGTGCCCTTATCAATGATGTCGGCGATCCTGGTGGATGCGAACATACGGAAATAGTTGCCGCATGTGGGGCATACGAACAGGTCTTTTCTTAATTCTTCGGCGAATATCGTCTGACCGCACGCATCGCATTTCTGAAACAGGCCCTGAGGTGTCTGCGGAGCTTCGGAAGCTGCCTTCTTCTCAGGTTCGATGTCGTCTGTCTGTGTCTTCTTGAATAAATATCTGAGTTCCATTGTTAACCTTACTTATGCGAATGCTTTTCGATGAAATCGATATCGGTCTTGCCCTCGATAAAATCGGGTTCGCTCAATATGCCGTACTGGTAATCGACGTTGGTCTTAACGCCTGTAATGATGACTTCGCCCAAAGCCGTTCTTGCTTTTCTGATGGCCTCTTCACGGTCCTTTGCCCATACGGATAACTTAGCAAGCATTGAATCGTAGTAAGGCGGGATCTCAAGGCCTGAATAAACTGCAGAGTCCACGCGTACACCCTTGCCGCCCGGAAGGTATGCCATCTCGATCTTGCCGGGACAGGGTCTGAACTTGTGCTCGGGATCTTCTGCGTTGATGCGCACTTCGATGGAGTGGCCCGTGATCTTAATATCATCCTGCGTAAAGCTCAAAGGCTCGCCTGCTGCGATCCTTATCTGCTCCTTAATGAGATCGATGCCCGTTACCCATTCGGTAATGGGGTGCTCGACCTGGATACGCGTATTCATTTCCATGAAATAGAACTTTCCTGAAGGTTCGAGGAGGAACTCGACCGTACCGGCATTCTCGTAGTTAACTGCTTTTGCAGCTCTTACTGCCGCTTCGCAGATCTCTTTTCTGAGTTCTTCAGACAAAGCTGCGCAGGGTGTCTCCTCAATGAGCTTCTGGTGGTTTCTCTGAATAGAGCAGTCGCGCTCTCCCAAGTGAACAACGTTGCCGAACTTGTCGGCAAGGATCTGAACCTCGATGTGCTTGGGGTGCTCGACATAATGCTCGATGTACATCATGTCGTCGCCGAAAGCGTTCTTCGCTTCGGTCTGTGCCGTTAAGAATGCCTGCTCGAAAACATCTTTGCTTCTTGCAACACGCATGCCCTTTCCGCCGCCGCCGAGTGAGGCTTTGATCATGACGGGATATGTTGCGATGTCGGCAAGCTCAAGTCCTTCCTTGACCGTGTTTACTGCAACGGCGCTTCCGGGAATAGTGGGAACGCCTGCATCCATCATGGTCTTCTTTGCCTGTGCTTTGTTGCCTGATGCTGCGATCATGTCGGATGTGGGACCGATGAATGCGATATTGCATCTCTCGCAGATCCTTGCAAACTTCGAATCTTCGGATAAGAAGCCGAAGCCCGGGTGGATCGCGTCGGCACCGGATGTGATCGTGGCGCTGATGATCCTTCCGATGTTTAAGTAACTCTCGGAAGACTGTGCAGGACCGATACAGATTGTATGGTCGGCAAGCATGGCGTGAAGAGCGTTTCTGTCAGGCTCGGAACATACCGCAACCGTCTCGATACCCATCTCGCGGCACGCCCTGATTATGCGCACAGCAATCTCGCCCCTGTTGGCAATAAGGACTTTCTTGAACATTTAAATTAGCTCCGGAATATTATGTTGACTGGAGGATCGCGAACTTAAGAGTTGCCTGTACTGCAACCTTGCCATTAACTGTTGCGACTGCTTCGCCGAGACCTACAGGTCCCTTAACAGCTGTGATTCTTGTCTCAAGTCTTACTGTATCGCCGGGAACGACTGCAGTCTTGAACTTGCACTTGTCGATACCTGCGAATACTGCGATCTTACCCTTGAAATCATCTCTTGAGAGGATTGCGACAGCGCCTGTCTGTGCAAGAGCTTCAACGGTGATGACACCCGGAACGATAGGCATTTCGGGGAAGTGTCCTCTGAAGAAATACTCATCGTATGTGAAGTTCTTATAAGCGATTGCATACTCACCCGGAACATAATCCTCTACCTTGTCGATGAGAAGGAAAGGATGTCTGTGGGGGATGATCTTCATGATCTCCTGTGTGTTAAGTGCATTAGCCATTGTCGTAAGCCTCCTTATAATCAGCTGATCTTGAACAGAGGCTGACCAAATTCAACAGCCTCACCGTTTGCTACAAGTATATCCGAAATAACGCCGTCGCAGTCAGATTCGATCTCATTCATCATCTTCATTGCTTCGACAATCGCAAGTGTCTGGCCCTTCTTTACGCGGTCACCGATCTTAACGAAAGGAGCGCTGTCCTGTGCGGGAGCAGCATAGAAAGTGCCTACCAAAGGTGACTTGATGATGAAAGCATTGTCATCGTCCTCATCTCCGCTTGCCGCCTCAGCTGCCTGAGCCATAGCCTGTGAGATGTCGGGAACAGACATTGACGCAACGTTCATAGCGGGTGTGGAAACCTGCTGAACGAATCCTTTTGATGCGTGAAGAGATAAAGAGAAATCTCCTTCCTTGTAATCAAAGCTGTCGAGATTTGATTCGGAAACAGCCTTGATGAGAGCTGTCATCTCTTCCAATGTCAGACCTGTCTTGAGGTTCTTGTCTGCCATGTTATTTCTCCCTTAGTCCTCGAACTTCTTAACGATCATGGAAGCGTTGTGTCCGCCGAATCCGAGGTTGTTTGTCATTGCATAAACAATGTTGCGGTTCTTAGGTTCGATGAATGTGTAATCGAGATCCATCTCACCTTCGCTCTCCTTTGAGCCTGCTGTTACATGAACGAATCCGTCCTGGATGGACTTAACGCATGTGATGAGCTCAACGCCGCCGGCACCGCCCAATACGTGGCCGATCATGGACTTTGTGGAGTTGATTGCGATATTTCTGATGTCTTCCTTGAACGCATACTTCATTGCGCGTGTCTCGAAAAGATCGTTGTGGTGTGTGGATGTTCCGTGTGCGTTGATGTAGTCAACGTCGGAAGGCTTGATGCCTGCTTCCTTCATTGCGATGATCATTGCCATGCCTGCGCCTGAGCCGTCTTCTGCGGGTGATGTGATGTGATATGCATCGC
>CAJOJI010000012.1:0-11326 GCA_905234715.1 uncultured Saccharofermentans sp. | reverse complement strand
TGAACGCCTGTCTTGCAGACAGCTGCTTCGCATCCGCCTGTTACCATGACGTCAGCGTCACCGAACTTGATTGCCTTGAATGCATCACCGATTGAGTGAAGGCCTGTTGCGCATGCAGTAACAACGCATGTGTTGATGCCCTTCATTCCGTACATGATCGCAATGTTTGCTGATGCCATGTTTGCGATCATCATCGGGATGTACATAGGAGCGATCTTGCCTGACTTCTCGTATCTTACCTGCTCTCTCTCGTGAGCCTGCATTGATCCGATACCGGAACTTACGATAACGCCTACTCTGTAGGGATCTTCCTTTGTCATGTCGAGGCCTGACTGCTCGATTGCTTCCTTAGCTGCAGCTACTGCGAAATGAGCGAAGGGTTCCATACGCTTCATTGTCTTGAAGTCCATGTAGTTCTGGGCATCAAAATCCTTAACTTCGCATGCGAGCTTAACCTTTGAATTTGTTGTATCGTACTTGGTAATCGGCGCGGTTGCTGCCTTTCCTTTTTTGAGGCCTTCCCAGAAAGCTTCAACTGTGTTTCCAAGAGGTGTGATCGCACCCATACCGGTTACTACGACTCTGTTTGCCATTTAAATTTTTCTCCGTTTATTTATTTTTCGTTGTGCTCCCCAAAAGCACTTGATTACATATGCATTCCGCCGTCAACGGAAAGAACCTGGCCTGTGATGTAAGAAGCATCTTCAGAGCAAAGGAAGTTGACTGCATTTGCGATGTCCTCGGGCTGTCCGTATCTCTTGAGAGGGATCAGTTCAAAGATTGCTTCCTTCTGCTTGTCTGTGAGAACAGCTGTCATGGGTGTCTCAACATATCCGGGAGCAATAGCATTGAATGTGATGTTTCTTGAAGCGAACTCTCTTGCACAGGACTTTGTAACGCCTACGATTCCTGCCTTTGAAGCGGAATAGTTGACCTGGCCTGCCTGACCCTCAAGACCTACGATGGAAGAAATGCTTACGACTCTTCCCTCTCTCTTCTTCATCATGATGGGTGCAGCGTGCTTGATGAAGTTGAATGTACCCTTAAGGTTAACTGCGATAACATCATCGAAATTCTGCTCTGTCATCTTGATGAGAAGTGTATCTCTTGTAATACCTGCGTTGTTTACGAGGATGTAGATTCCGCCGAAGTCTTCGTTGATCTGGGCAACTGTCTCGCCGACTTTCTCGAAATCAGCAACGTTGCACTGATATGCCTTTGCATCAACGCCGAGAGCCTTAACCTCTTCCTCGCACTCCTTGCTCATTTCAAGGGGGCAAGCATCAACGATTGCGATGTTATAGCCGCTCTTAGCGAGTCTTAATGCGATTGCCTTGCCGATACCTCTTGAAGCGCCTGTAACGATAGCTGTTTTTCTTGTATTCTCTGACATGATCTTTACCTCCTTATCAGCCGAGTTTTTCCTTTAATGTTTCAATGTCTTCAGGTGTGGCAACACCGATTACCTTGATGGAAGGAACCGTCTTTCTGACAAATCCTGCGATCGTCTTTCCGGGACCAACTTCAATGATCGTGTCGACACCCATCTTCTCGAGTTCATAAAGTGTCTGCTCCCACCTTACGGGGCTAAACACCTGAGCTTCAAGAAGATCCTTGATCTGTGCCTTGTCTGTTATCTTTTCAGCAGTTGCATTTGCGAAATAAGGGATCTCGAGATCCTTCATCTCAACATTTGCGAGTTCTTTTCCGAGCTCCTCGCCTGCAACCTTGAGAAGAGGTGAATGGAACGGGCCTGAAACGTTGAGTTCAACGACCTTCTTTGCGCCTGCCGCTTCGAGCTTGGGCATAGCTTCGTGAACTGCTTCCTTCTTGCCGGTAACAACGATCTGGCCGGGGCAGTTGAAGTTAGCGGGCCATACGTTTTCGATAGTATCCGTAACTGCTTCGACCTGCTCCTGTGTAAGACCGATTACGGCTGCCATTGTGCCCTCGCCTGCGGGGACAGCATTGGACATGAGTCTTCCTCTGATCCTTGTAAGTCTTACAGCGTCTTCGAAGTTCAGGGCGCCTGCAACATAAAGGCTGCAGTATTCACCGAGTGAAAGACCTGCAGTTACGTCGGGCTTGATGCCTGCCTTAAGAAGTGCGTCTGTGATGATGCAGCATGCCGTAACAAGTGCAGGCTGTGTATATTCTGTGATGTTGATGTCTTCGTTCTCCTCGAAAAGGAGCTTGTTCATGTCGATGCCGGAAGCTTCAGAAGCTTTAGCCACCATATCAGCGTAAGCGCTGTCTGCCTTAACAAAACCTTCGGCCATTCCAACGTGCTGTACGCCCTGGCCCGGATAACAAAATGCGATACTCATTATGCTTCGAGTTTCCTTCCTAAAAGCTTGTCAGCCTCCTCGAACATCGTCTCAACGATGACCTTGGCAGGTCTGATCTCACTGACAAGACCTGCGATCTGTCCTGCCATGAATGTTCCTTCCTTAACGTCGCCTTCGACAACAGCCTTACGGAGACTTCCTACCGTAAGTCCTTCGAGCTCCTCGAAAGTAACGCCGCTCTGCTCCATCTCAAGATACTTGTTGGAAAGAGCGTTTCTGATCTGTCTTACAGGATGGCCGTAAGATCTGCCGGTAACTCTTGTTGAGTTATCCTTTGCCTTGATGACCATGTCCTTGTAGTTCTGGTGAACGTTTACCTCGTCGCATGCACAGAAAACAGTTCCGCACTGAACGCCCTCGGCACCGAGCATGAAAGCTGCTGCAACGCCTCTGCCGTCAGCGATACCGCCTGCTGCGATAACGGGGATGGATACTGCATCAACTACCTGGGGAACCAGTGTCATTGTCGTAGCTTCACCGATGTGTCCGCCGGACTCTGTGCCCTCAGCGATAACGGCGTCAGCACCGCACTGCTGCATTCTCTTTGCGAGAGCAACACCTGCAACTACAGGAACAACGATGATGCCTGCCTCTTTCCACATCTCCATATACTTCTCAGGTGAACCTGCTCCTGTAGTAACTACCTTAACCTTCTCTTCTGCGATAACCTTAGCGATCTCAGGAGCTCTGGGGTTCATGAGCATAAGGTTTACGCCGAACGGCTTATCTGTTGCTTCACGGCACTTCTTGATCTGGTCACGGAGCCAGTTCTCATCTGCACCGCCGACACCGATGATGCCGAGACCGCCTGCTTCGGATACAGCAGCTGCGATGTGCCAGTCAGCTACCCATGCCATACCACCCTGGAAGATGGGGTACTTGATACCGATCAAATCTGTGATTCTTGTCATGTCCTTTATCTCCTTTATATTTTCGAAAATGGATTAGTAAACAATGTAGTTTGCATCCCATGTAAGACCTGCGCCGAAGCTTGCGAGAACGAGCTTCATGCCGGGCTTGAGTCTGCCGTCCTGCTTCATCTCCCAGAGAAGGATCGGGATGCTTGCAGATGAGATGTTTCCGTAATTCATGATGTTCATCGGGAACTTGTCACGTGAGATACCGAGCTTCTTTGCAGTAGCCTCGATGATCCTTGCGTTAGCCTGGTGCAGGATGAAGTAATCGATCTCTTCAAGGTCGAAGCTGTACTTTTCTGCAAGATCCTTGATGATCTGCGGAACTTCAGTAACAGCAAACTTGAATACTTCCCTTCCCTGCATTGCGAATGATGTTAATTCCTTGAAGCCTTCCTCTTCCCATCTGTCAGGCTGTCTTGCAGCCTGGCATGTGAGGCAGTCTCCCCTGTAGCCTGAAGATCTCATGATGAACTCATTGCGCTTGATGTCCTCAGCCTTAAGAACTGCAGCACCTGCGCCATCACCGAAGAGGATGCATGTTCCTCTGTCTTCAAAGTTTGCAAAGTTTGAATTGCACTCAGTACCGATTACGAGAGCGAGCTTGGAGTTGCCTGTCTCGATGAAGCTCTGAACCGTATTGTATGCAACGATGAATCCGGGGCATGCGCAAACTACGTCAAAGCATCCGCAGTTCTCTGATACACCGAGTTCTCTTTGTACGATGCATGATAAAGCAGGAAAAACACTGTCTGATGTTGTGGAAGCGGTAACGATTAAATCGATATCCTTAGGATCGATCCCTGCATCCTCAACGGCCTTTCTTGCAGCCTCGACAGCCATCGTTGACGGCTTCTCAGTAACGTGGTCTGCGATATGTCTTTCCTTTATTCCTGTACGCTCGGTGATCCACTCGTCGCTGGTATCCAGGATTTTTGCGAAGTCGTCATTTGTTACGACTTTCTTCGGGATATAAGATCCGAGTCCGATGATTCTGCCTGTCATTATTTGATCCTCTTTTATTCCGTACTTGTGACTACATTTGGGCATAGTAGTCCTCAGGTTAAATAGTTTGATTGTCAAAGTATTCCACAAACAGGCGGCTTTGTCAAGTCCTTTGATTGTCAAAGGATTTTGCTAATGCCTTGATTTATATGGAGTTTAAGGGGATTACTGCTTTTCAAATCTGCTTGCAGCCCAGCCTCCCTCGTTCATGTGGGAGCTTGTGAGCGTTGCAAATCCTTCAGGTGAAAGGATCGGGATCTGGAGCTTTCTTATCGTCTCGGGATCGAGCTTAAAATCATTGGCGCAGTATTCGGCACCGGCCTTCTTAAGATCGTCCATATAGACCCTTATCTGTCTTTTGGCCTTGCCGGTCATGAAGATCTCACCCATCGGGCAGAGAATTGCCGTATATCTGTCCCTGCCGCCGCAGATAAGATCGTACTGTGCAAGAAGTGCCGGATAAACGGGCTCAAGCTCGACATAACCGCAGGAACTGATAATTACGAATTTCTTTTTAAATATGGAATCATCTCTCATCTTATTGAATGTCTGGCCGTCATCGGACTTTGTGCCCATGTACGGTTCGGCAAGTGAGAGACATCTGTCGGTAACTGCCTTAAGCTGTGAAGGCATGCCGTAAAAATACAAAGGGAAGCTCTCGATGATGACATCCGCTTCCTTAATGGCAGCGATTATCTCTGCCATGTCATCTTTTATCGCACAGGTACCGTCAGCAGAGGCCCAGCACGCAAAGCATCCTCTGCAGGGCTTGATGTCCTTTGCATAGATGTCGATCTTCTTAACTTCCGTTCCTTCAGGAAAACCTGAAACGAAAGCATTGGTTACGTTGAGCGTGTTGCTCTTTTCGAGCTTGGGACTGCCGTTAAGAATAAGTACTTTCATTTACATAAGGCCCCGAAATATCAGAGGCTCAGACCTCCGTCGAGAACAATGACCTGGCCGGTCATGTAATTGAATGCATCGGAAACAAGGCTTGCCACACAGTCGGCAACGTCTTCTGCCGTTCCGAAACGCTTCATGGGAACTGCGTCAAGATATTTCTCGGCAAGATCGCCCGGGATGGACTTGATCATGTCCGTGCCGATAAAGCCCGGAGCAACAGCGTTAACCTGGATGCCGTAAGGAGCGAGCTCTTTTGCCATGGTCTGCGTCATGGAATTTACGGCGCCCTTTGTTGCGCTGTAAACACTCTGGCCCGGAACTGCAAGGATGGAGCTTACGGAAGATACGTTGATAATCTTTCCGCTCTTCTGTGAGCACATCTTGAGGCTTGCAGCCTGTGCGCAGTTGATATATCCCTTTATGTTGATCGCAAGGCTTCTCTCGAGAGACTCCTGTCTGATCATGAGAAGATATGCATCGTCAACGACGCCGGCATTGTTTACCAGAACATCAAGGGTCTCAAAGCTCTTCTTGATATCCTTGAACATAGCCTTGACCTGCATCATGTCTGATGTGTCGGCTTTGTAGATCTCGCAGCGTACGCCGAGAGCTGAAATCTCATCACGGGCAGCTTCAGCGGCAGCATCGTTGTTGGCATAGTTGAGAGCTATGTCATAGCCTTCTTTGGCGAGCTTTAATGCGATCGCCTTGCCTATTCCCCTTGAGCCGCCTGTGATTACTGCTGTCTTGCCCATAATGCCGCCTTCCTTTTAAGAACTTATGCCTTTGTGAGTAATACTGCCGAATAAAGAGCGCTTGTTCCGAATGAGACTGCAATACCTGTCTCGAACTTGCCCTCGTAGATATCCTTTGCGAGCATTGCGAACTGCAAAGATGAAGAAGCAGATCTTGCTTCGCCGAAGTCCTTCTTTACGAGTTTGACTTCGATGTCATCGCCGAAGATCTTCTTATATACGCCCATCTCGAAATCATCGACTTCTTTGATGCCGTTGCCGAAACCGTAGATACACTTAACTTCTTCAGGCTTCATGCCGCCCTCTTCAAGAGTGTTGTTGATGACCTTTGTAATTGATTCTTCAGAAAATCTCATGATATCTGTTCTGTCACCGGATGTATCTCTTGCGGAAGAGAATCCTGCGATCTTCGCATATCTCTTCGCGCCTCTTTCAGCTGCGCTGGAATCCTTCTCGATAACACAAGTTACGGAACCCTCGCCCAGAGTCGCCTTGCCTGCACCCGTTATGCCGAGATCGGAATAGATCTCACGGTCGATATCGGTGCATTCGTCCGTACCTGATGCGAGCATGATGTTCTCATAACCGAACATGATCACGCCGATGGCTGCGCAGACGCTCTGAAGACCTGACTGGAATCCGTTGGCAATCGTTGCGTTGTATCCCTTGATGCCGGCGAAAATGCTGAGATATCCGCCTGCCGCGTTATAAACCGTATTCGGGAAAGCAAATGCGGAACCCTTGTCGATTCCGTCCTTGATGATGCCCTTCTGGAAATTGGCGATCTCCGTCATCGGACCGTCGCTTGTTCCGATACAGATACCGATGATGTTCTCGTTATCTTCGTTAACCGTTATTCCGGCATCTTCCAATGCTCTTACTCCGCTCAAAAGCTGGAGCTGTGACATTCTGTCGAGCTTTCTTAAGAAAGCGGACTTAACACCGTAAGCCTTGAATGTATCAGTATCGAGATTGGAGATGTAGCTGTTTGTTGCTTCATCGTATTCGCCGTTTACCATACCGATGCCGGTAACATAGAGTTCCTGCTTCGGGCAGGAAAGATCAAGAACATTCGGATCTTTTGCAAATACGATGCTAGCGTTGTTTCCGCCGAACGCAAAAGAATTCGACATCGCATACTTGATGTCTCTTTCTCTCGGAGTGTTCGCAATGAAATCAATATTTCCGGACTTCTCTGCAAGGACCTTGAGGTCTTCTTCGGAGTATCCGGTCGTTGGAGGGAGCTTGCCCTCTGTCAAAGCCTTAACAGTCATTACGGCCTCAATGGCACCTGCTGCACCGAGGCAGTGTCCTGTCATGGACTTTGTCGAGCTTACGGAAAGGTGGTCATTTTCCGCAAAACTTGTCTTCAATGAAAGGAACTCAGACTCGTCGTTCTTGGCAGTGCCCGTACCGTGTGCATTGACATAATCGATATCGGTAAACTTAAGACCTGAATTCTTGACTGCGCGCTTGATAACGCTCATCTGGCCTTCGCCGTCCGGTCTCGGTGCCGTGATGTGATAAGCATCAGAGCTTACACCCGAACCCAAGACGTCGCAGTATATTTTCGCGCCGCGCTTAACGGCATGCTCGTAGCTTTCAACAACGAGTACGCCTGCGCCTTCGCCTAATGTAATGCCTTCACTGTGATTGAACGGAGAGCAGTCTGTTGCATCGAGAGCTCTCAAAGCATGGAAACCCGAGAAAGCAAGTGATGAGAATGAATCGCATCCTCCGGCAAGGAAGATCTCGCCTTTGCCGCCTCTGATGAGGTCGATCGCAAGAGCGATGCTCAATGTTCCTGCCGCACATGCATTAACGATGTTTGCGGTAATTCCACCGGCATTATAGTAATCGGCAACGTTTCCTGCGATAACGGATGCGGGCATGGCCTTAAGGTCTTCAAGCTCGCCGTTTTCGCCGTTGCACTTCTGGTTGTAGTATTTCTCGACGCATGCAGCACCTGCAATGCAGCTTCCGAGGATAACGCCGATCTCGGATGCACCTTCGGCGTTCATGTCGATGCCGGCATCCTTTATGGCTTCACCTGCTGCCTTTATTCCGAGGGCAGTAGTCCTGTCGTATCTGCCGTCCGCAAGTTCACTGTTTGAAAGATCAACCTCTGCACCCTTGTGCGAGTAGCAGTCGGAAGTATCAAAGCTTTTAACGTCTTTAATTCCGGAAATACCCTTAAGTGCCGATTCAAAGCATTCTTCGGTATCGTGTCCAATTGCGCTCACAAGACCGAGTCCTGTGATAACGCAACGCTTTTCGTTCATTGGCATTATTTATCAGTCCTCTTTGTGTGCTTCTACAAATGCAGTGAGTGTCTCGATGGAACGGAAATCCTCTCTTGTAGCGCCTGCACCGGAAATGTCTACTCCGAAAAGATTCTCGATGCCTACGATGATCTCGATGGAATCGATGGAATCAAGTCCGATATCCTCACCGAAAAGCTCTGAATCGTACTCGAGCTCATCTGCAGGAATTCTGAGTCTCTCTACAAGCATTCCCTTGATCTGCTCGGCAATCTCATTATTCATTTCCAAAATCCTCCTAAATATATTTAAAAAGAAAAATCTCCGACAATAACCTTACACTATGTTGCTCTGATTTTCCAACGAAACGGCGTAAAAGTGCAGAATGACGTTAAATTTTCTCAACTCTTTTACCGACATTTTGCATTTATCTCCCCAGGAGGATACTGTGAGCGTGTCACCGTCTATATCAGTTATCGTGACCCAGTGAAATCCGAGCTTTCCCTTTGTCCCTGACGGCAGCTCGATCGTGACGTTCTCGAAAGGCGCAGTGACCAGCATTACCAAAGGATCACCCGTCTTAAGATATTCCGGCACTTTTTCCCACCATCTGAACCTGAAAGGCTTTACCTTTATCTTCAGTCCCTCTTTTACGGCAAGCTTCTTGATTCCTCTTCTGAACCTGCCGGCGCTGACGCCCAGGCTTCCCAAAAATTCCTTGCCGAACACCTTTCTGGGATCTCTTTTCTTACTGATGGTGATGGGTCTTATATAGTCCTTGGCATCGAAAAATCTCTCGAAATACTCCTCCCTGGTCATCCTCTCCTCACCTTTAAGACGAATGATCGCATCAAGGCCGGCGATAATGCCGCATCCGCTGTTAAGGAGCATCTTATCGGGAAGCCACATCTGGCTTCCTCCGAACGACTCAATGCCGTATTTGTCGACTATCTTAGGAGGATGGCTCATCTGAGAAGTGCCTCACACCACGCGCCCTCTATGGGCATTCCGGGAAGTTCGACTGCGCCTGCGTCCACTAGCCTCTTTCTGCTCTCATAGATCCCGCCTTTTGCAGGGATCGGCGCCATGAACACCTTTTTGCCTTCAGAAACCCATTTCGAGACCAAAGGAACGAGCTTTGCTGAAGCCGTGCCTGAGTGGTTGCAGCAAAGGAGCACCCTGTCAAAACCGTCTTCGGGAATGACCGGTCCCGGGAACGCCGGAATTACAAGCACTCTTGGGAGCCTGTCTTTTGTAAGAAAATCGATGTGGTCCTTTATCTCCGGAGGCGTGCAGTCCGCACATTCCTTGTAAATGCCGTTAATGTCGGGCGACGTGATGGCATAAGCCCTGTAAAGACTGGGGATCCTGTCGCTGTTCCTGAATACGACTCCGCTCTTGCCCTTTTCGATGCATCCGATGGCAAAAAGAAGATTGTAAGCGGATTCCTCAGGATCCTTGTCGGGTGATTTGAGAGCGCCCGTAATGACGAACGGTATATCAAGGATCGACAAGACCCTGTATGCGAGCTGCGCGAAAACAGCACAGGTATCAGTGCCGTGTGTGATGAGAATGCCGTCAAATTTGGTCTTACGGGATTCGATAACGATTTCCTTCAAAGCCTCGCGGTACATTTCAGGCGTGGCGTCTTCAGAGGAATAGACCTCAAGATCAGGGAAGAAATACTCATTCTCCGACGAGTACTCGAGAAGGAAATCCTTAACAAAAGAGGGCTTCCCCAAAGTAATCGTTCCGGAGACGTCGGACGAGGATATCGTCCCTCCGAGCATTGCACACAATATTCGCATATCCCTTTCCTTCCAAAGCAAAACAATAGTAGAATTTACTAGACAATTATAATTCACGAGGTTATTTATGAGAATAGCGAGCTGGAACGTAAACGGAATAAGAGCAATAGCAACCAAGGGTTTTGCCGAAAGTCTCGAAAAGATAGGCGCAGACGTAATAGGCATCCAGGAGATCAAGGCCCTCAAAGAGCAGCTTGGACCTGAGATCACCGATATCCCGGGCTACAAGAGCTGGTTCTATTCTGCAGAGCGCAAAGGATATTCCGGCACCGCACTCTATTCAAAGATCGAGCCCAAGAGCGTTGAATTCGGATTCGGAGTCGAGGAGTTCGACCACGAAGGACGCGTAATCAAGGCAGATTTCGGAGACTTCGTGCTCTTCAACATTTACTTCCCCAACGGCGGAAGAGGCGATGACTTCGTAAAGTTCAAGCTCAGATTCTATGACTGCTTTCTTGACCAGGTCGATGCCCTCAAGGCACAGGGCAAAGAGGTCATCTGCTGCGGCGACGTCAACACCGCACACAAGGAGATCGATCTGTCCAACCCGAAGGCAAATTCAAAGATCTCGGGATTCCTCCCCGAAGAGCGCGCATATATGGACAAGTTCATCGAAAGGGGACTTACGGACACTTTCAGAATGCTCCATCCCGATGATAAGGAATGCTACACCTGGTGGTCTTACAAGACTGCAGCAAGAGAGCGTAACGTAGGCTGGAGAATCGATTACTTCTTCACGACGGACGGACTCAATTCACGCGTAAAAGAATCGAACATGATGACAGACATCATGGGATCGGATCACTGCCCGATCTATCTGGATATCTGATAAAAACGGAGATCCTAATTAATTATCTTCTTCGGCCGCAGGTGCGTTCATGGTGTTATCGACCATCGTTTCGCCGTTTATGTCGAGCTTTGTAAGCGAGCCGGAAACCTTGAAATCCATGTCTTTTGAATGATCGGGAAGCTTAAGGCTCGTAAAGATGGAACCTTCAGTCTTGCAGTTGGAGATCCTGATCTTAACCTTCTTATCCATGCCCCTGTAGATGCCGGCAGACTGGCCGCCAAGGTCAACTCTTAACGATACGTGATCGATCGTTAAGTTCGTGGGACCTGCAGTACCCGAACCGAATACCGTAATGTCCTGAGCTTTTGCCTTCATGGTGACGGTAGCGCTGTATACGCTGATCTGAAGCTTTTCGCTGTGCTTCGAACCGATCATGACTATATCCGTTCCGCTGAAATCCATCTTTATTGATGAATGCTCGATCATCATGTCGCATCTGCCCATGATGGAACCGATACCGATAGCAGAAATGGCAACGCTCA
>CAJOJI010000011.1:40192-40747 GCA_905234715.1 uncultured Saccharofermentans sp. | reverse complement strand
TTTCTTTGCTTTCATTTGTTTCGTTACTATATCTTGATTTGCATTTTGATGATAATATTTCTTGGTCGTATACTAAAGGAATACAAAGATTCTCAAGAAATACGGAAGTTTGTATTTCACGGGGGAAGCCCATCGCGTTGATGTCAATGGACGGGTAGGAACTGAGTAGGGCATCAATCTTTGCCTTCATGTCGTTGTTCGGCGAAATGATGTCAAGGAAGTATTTAATGATACAGAGACTGAAATAGGCTTTCTTTTGGTTGACTGGAGTTGCAATCCAAGGACGCGCCATACGTCGCTGAGTCAAAACCCTCAGAGCAAATGTACGGTTCCTTACGCGAGCGTGATGACCGCAGTTTTCTCCTTCGGTGTTGTCAAAAGAGGATAAAGATAAGCACTGAATCTGTAATAACCGATGTGGCGGAGATAGTTCTCCGTACGTGCGACATTCTCAACGTGGAGTCCACGAGATTGCAGCAATGTCACCAGCTGAGCTGGTGATGAGTATGTCTTTGTATAATGTGCCATAATAAAACAAAACGACCCGCCGATTTA
>CAJOJI010000011.1:36129-40145 GCA_905234715.1 uncultured Saccharofermentans sp. | reverse complement strand
TTTGAAATAGCCAAACTTTTTTGAAGATATAACGTGGTGAGAACCAACTTTTTAGCGGTGATCACCAAAGGACTTGGGCTTCCTGTGGAACGCATTTTGCCGCAAAATGGAACGCATTTTGCCGCAAAATGGACCGCGTTTTGCCGCAAAATGGAAAGTGTTTTGGCCCAAAATGGATTGCGTTTTGCCGCAAAATGGAAAGTGTTTTGGCCCAAAATGGGTTGCGTTTTGGCCCAAAATGAGTTGTGCTTGTCCCCCAAATGCAAAGTATCAGCCCAATAGAAGCGCAGCAATCGTGGTGACCTTATCGCCCATGGACACCCCCTTACTTTTTCCTTTTAAGTTTTCCGTGGGTGGGTGCTGTTGGCATTTTTTTGCGAAACCTGCATTTGTTTCGCTGAAAATAAGTACCTTTGGCTTTGCCGAAAGTACTTCCGCTCGACAATAGAAACAAAAAAATCATTTTTTGTTTTGTATTGTTCTCGCTTATTCGTACCTTTGCACGCGAAATGGCGAAAAGAACTGACAGACACATGCTGAAGGCATGCCTCTTCGACCTTGACGGCGTGGTGTTCGACACGGAGCCACAGTACACCGAGTTCTGGGGCTCACAGTGCAGGATGTACCATCCTGAGCATCCGGGGTTGGAACAGGAGATAAAGGGCTCGACACTGGACCAGATATTGGGACGGTGGTGGTCGGGCAGTTTGGTGTCGGAGCGCAACGATGTGGTGGAGCGGCTCAATGCTTTCGAGGCACAGATGCGGTTCGACTACGTGCCGGGGTTCATGCCCTTTGTCGTTGACCTTCGGCAGCACGGCATACGCACCGCCGTTGTTACCAGTTCGAACAATCAGAAGATGCAGGCCGTCTATCGTCAGCGGCCAGAGTTTGTAGCCCTGTTCGACGCCGTGTTCACCAGCGAGGACTTTACCGAAAGCAAACCGTCGCCGCAGTGCTATCAGCTGGCGGCCCAGCGGTTCGGGGTGTCGTCGCAGGAGTGTCTCGTCTTTGAGGACAGCATCAATGGACTGCGGTCGGGCCGTGCAGCAGAGATGGGTGTTGTGGCACTCACCACCACCAATCCCCTTGAAAAGGTTGTGCCGTACTCCGACTATCAGATTACCGACTATAGAAACATCAACTTTGATTTATTACAGACAATATGGCAGGTTATTTAGTAAGTGACGAGCGTAAGGTGACGACTCGCCGTTTTATTGAAATGAAACAGAAGGGTGAGAAGATTTCCATGCTCACCTCCTACGATTTTACTACCGCAGGCATCGTGGACCGTGCCGGCATCGACGGCATACTCATTGGCGATTCTGCGTCAAACGTGATGGTGGGTAACGCAACAACGCTTCCCATGACTGTTGACCAGATGATTTACCACGCTCGATCGGTGGTAAATGCGGTGAAACGTGCCCTCGTAGTGTGTGACATGCCCTTCGGTTCCTATCAGACAGGCATCCATGATGGTGTGTATAATGCCATACGCATCATGAAGGAAAGCGGTTGCGATGCCGTCAAGATAGAGGGTGGCGTTGAGATACTCGACACGGTGAAGGCTATACTCGATGCAGGCATCCCCGTCATGGCCCACCTTGGGCTGACACCGCAGAGCATCAACAAGTTTGGCGGCTATGCCGTGCGTGCAAAAGAAGACAAAGAAGCCCAGAAACTGATGTCCGATGCTATTGCACTGGCTGATGCCGGCTGTTTCGGCGTGACGCTTGAGAAAGTGCCCGCTGCCCTTGCCGAGAAGGTGACGGCGAGCATCAACGTGCCCACCATAGGCATTGGTGCCGGCAACCATTGCGACGGACAGGTGCTGGTGGTGGCCGATATGCTGGGCATGACGCAGGGATTCTCACCACGTTTCCTGCGCCGCTATGCCAATCTCAACGAGGTGATGACCGACGCCATCGGACAGTATGTTGCCGATGTCAAAAGCGGCGATTTCCCTAACGACAAAGAGTCGTATTGATAATATAATAGTATTTAGCCTAAAATATTCAATTTAAGAGTTCGGAATCGAGATGTATTCTCGCTCTGCTATGCGAAGAACTCTAAAAATACTTAACTCTGAATTCTGAATGGCATGAATAATGCAGATGAGGAGGACCACTATATGAAAAGACTATTCACATTGTTGTCGGTGGTGTGGCTGTGTGCAACCATGGCGATGGCTCAGGTTTATACCCGTCAGTGCGACGATGAGAAGTTGGCGCGCAAGGCACAGTCGTGGCTCAGTCAGGGCAAATGGCGCAACGGTTTCCAGAAAGCTATGCCCCACAGGTCGGTCAACGCTGTTGACTTCTACGAGCAGTACCGTAAGAATCCCAAGCAGTGGAAAGCCATGTTCAAATGGCTGGAAGAGACTGACCTGCTGACCATAGCCAAGGGGAAACACCCCATTGAGGGTACCACGCTGGTGGCAAGCGTAGAGGACTCTAGTTGACGGTGATACTGCGGTGGTCGTGGTCGACGGAGCAGAGCGCAGAGTTAGGCTCTTGGGCGTTGACACCCCCGAAACAGTCCACCCCAACAAGCCCGTGCAGTTCTACGGCAAAGAGGCCAGCAATTTCACGAAGGAGTCCCTCACAGGAAAAAGCGTGTGGCTCGAGTACGACTCCAACCCGCAGGAGTTCTTTATATTCTTTCCTGACGACTGGCACATTGCCAAGGTTGAAAACGACACAGGCAACCAGCAGATCCGTGTCATCGTTATTAAGGTTGACTATGTAGAATGACCATTACCAGCCCTCAGAACCCGCGCATTAAACAGTTGCTTGCCCTCCAGCAGAAATCTTCGGAGCGCAGGCATACAAGCATGTTTGTCGTCGAGGGTGCCCGTGAGTTGGAACGTTGCATCAACGGCGGCTTCGATGTCGACACTGTATTCTGTTGTCCACAACTGTGCGAAACGTCGTCATACGGCGTTCCACTGCTTAACATTTCATTGCCTGGCGGGGTGACTGTGGTGGATGTAACACCGCAGGTGTACGAAAAAATGGCCTACAGAGGCAGCACCGAGGGCATCATCGCCGTTGTCAAAGCTCGCCCAATGACGCTGGAGAGCATTACACTGAGCGAGAATCCACTCATTGTAGTGTTGGAAAGCGTTGAAAAACCCGGCAACATCGGGGCCGTCCTGCGGTCGGCCGATGCTGCGGGAGCCGATGCCGTCATTGTATGTGACCCCCTGACCGACCTCTATAACCCCAACCTTATACGTGCTTCGGTGGGTGCCTTCTTCAGTGTCCCCTGTGTAGCATGTACGTCGGAAGCGTGTATAGCATTCCTCAAGTCACACGGCATACGTATCCTGACAGCTCAGCTCCAAGACTCCAACTTGTATTACGGTACCGACATGCGCAGCCCCGTGGCCATAGTCATGGGTACCGAGGCAACAGGACTGACGGTTCAGTGGCGTGAGGCTGCCGATGCACATATACGCATACCTATGTTAGGACGAGTCGACTCCCTTAACGTCTCAGTCAGTACGGCCATACTCCTCTATGAGGCAGTGAGGCAGCGTCAGCAGCCATAAGACGTAATACATCTACCTCGTTGTTTGGTTCCGTTATGCACACAACAGCCTTTTACAAAGTTTAACGAGTAAAAGCACGGTCAACTGACAACTTTTCACTATCTTTGCACCACAAATTCCAATAATTATACTAAAACAATTCTAGAAATGAAACAATTCAACGACAAGAATTTCGTGCTGGAGACCGAGGTCGCCCAGGACCTGTACCACAACCATGCTGCTAAAATGCCTATCATTGACTACCACTGTCACCTCATCCCCGAGATGGTGGCCAAGGATCATAAGTTCAAGAGCATTACCGAGTTGTGGCTTGGCGGCGACCACTACAAGTGGCGTGCCATGCGTACCAATGGTGTCGACGAGCGCTTCTGCACAGGTAAGGACACTACCGACTGGGAGAAATTTGAGAAGTGGGCAGAGACGGTGCCCTACACCTTCCGTAACCCACTGTACCACTGGACAC
>CAJOJI010000011.1:0-36121 GCA_905234715.1 uncultured Saccharofermentans sp. | reverse complement strand
CCGCCTTCGGCATTGAGAAGCTGTTGTCGCCCAAGACGGCCCGTGAAATATTCGACGAGTGCAACGACAAGCTGCAAAACGACCCCAACTTCACCGCCCGCGGCCTGATGCGCCACTACAACGTAGAATGTGTTTGCACCACCGACGACCCTGTCGACGACCTGCATAACCACATCGAATATGCTAAGATTCGCACTGAGAAAGACCCGCTGATGATTCCCGCCTGGCGTCCCGACAAGGCTATGAACATCGAGAAGCCCGAGTTTGCTAAGTATGTGGAACAACTTGCCGAGGTCAGCGGTGTAAACATCGTGAAGTTTGCCGATATGGTCGATGCCCTGAAGAAACGCCACGAGTTCTTCGAACAGCAAGGCTCGAAGCTCAGCGACCATGGCATTGAGGAGTTCTACGACGAGCCATACACCGACTCACAGATAGAGACCGTCTTCGAGAAAGCTATGCGCGGCCAGCAGCTCAGTGACTACGAGGTGCGCCAGTTCAAGCACTGCTTCCTCACCGTCATGGCCGAGATGGACGCTGACGCCGGTTGGACACAGCAGTTCCACTACGGTGCTATCCGCGACAACAACACCGCCATGTACAATCAGCTGGGTCCCGATACCGGTTTCGACTCCATCGGCGAGTTCAACACTGCTAAGGCTATGTCGAAGTTCCTTAACAAGCTCAACATGGAGGGCAAGCTCACACGTACAATTATCTACACCCTCAACCCCTGTGCCAACGAGGTTATCGCCACGATGTTGGGTAACTTCCAGGGTGGTGAGCCAGGCAAGATACAGTTTGGCAGCGGATGGTG
Organism: uncultured Saccharofermentans sp.; assembly: GCA_905234715.1. Lineage (GTDB taxonomy): Bacteria > Bacillota > Clostridia > Saccharofermentanales > Saccharofermentanaceae > Saccharofermentans. Next base: position 35,304 of record CAJOJI010000011.1, on the reverse strand, counting down.
GTTCAACGACCAGATGGACGGTATGATTCGTCAGATGAATGCCCTCTCGGTGCTGGGACTCCTCAGCCGTTTTGTCGGCATGCTCACCGACAGCCGTTCTTTCCTGTCATATCCTCGTCATGAGTATTTCCGCCGCATATTGTGTAATTTGCTTGGCAACGATGTAGAGAAAGGTCTGCTGCCCGACGACCGTGAGACCCTCGGACGTATGGTTGAAGACATCAGCTACAACAATGCTCGCCGCTACTTCAAATTCTATTGATAGAGCAAATTGCAAAAGAGTGTTTACGATTGAAAGGATTGTAACATACCGATAATTCGATAAATGGAGTGAAAAGAGTGAAGTCATCAGCTTTTCTTTCACTCCATTTTTTGTTTTACTTTTGCCCATTCAAGCTCTCGCAACTATACTTAACAACTCAAGTTTCGTAAGTTATGTGGAGTATAGGAGTTAGGAGTTAGGAGTTTCTGGATTACAGACGTTAGCAGTGTTGTCCTGCTTTCGCGGAATAATCAGGGACGGGACTATCGTCTGAAACTCCTGAACTCCTGAACTTCTGAACTTCTGAAACACTTCCGAAACACTTCTGAAACACTTCCGAAAGATAACTTAATAAGAATTGACATGATAGTTTTTCCGCAAGCAAAGATAAACCTGGGACTGAACGTCGTAGAACGGCGCGCAGACGGCTACCATAACCTGGAGACAGTGTTTTATCCAGTGCAGTTGTGCGATGCGTTGGAAGTGCTACCCATGGACAGGGAGTTTCCCGCCAGTGGGCATTTCAGCCTTTCTGTGCTCAACATCGGCATAGAGGGTGACACTGACAATAACCTTGTTGCACGGGCGTACAATCTGCTGGCCAAAGACTTTCCACAGATGGGCCGTGTTCACGCCCATCTTTTCAAGGCTATCCCCACACAGGCAGGCATGGGTGGCGGCTCCAGCGATGGTGCATATATGCTACGGTTGCTCAACGACATGTTCGGTTTAGGACTGAGCCGCGAGCAGATGATGGGCTATGCGGTAAGGCTGGGCGCCGACTGTCCGTTCTTCATTATGGACGGTCCAGCTTATGCCGAGGGCATAGGTGAGCAGCTGACACCCATAGAGCTGAACATGGGAGACTATAAGTTAGCTATCGTCAAGCCCGACATACCCGTGCCCACACGGGAGGCCTTCGCTCTTATCAAGCCACACAAGCCACAAAAAAACTGCCTCACCATTGTGAAGCAGCCAATAGAGACATGGCGCGACGAACTGGTTAACGACTTTGAACAGAGTGTCTTTGCCCTCCACCCAGAGATTGCTGCAGTGAAAGAGCGGCTCTACGACATGGGGGCCGTCTATGCTGCGATGAGTGGTAGCGGCAGTGCCGTGTTTGCTTTCTTCAGAAAGACATTGGGAGAATTCCATTTCGCATACACTGCGGACATCTACGGCGACAACAGACAGCCTGAAGTAAAGGACGGCGGAAAGGCCGGAAGCCTTTTAAAAGGAATCAACCTGACTTTTGTTTTGGGCTTTATGATCCTGGTAGTCTTATGGATGTTACTGCTCAAGGGAATCAGAATCTGATCTCCTGCCTTATTGGCAGAGAAGGGGAAATAGATAATGGAAAAGAAAAAGAGCCTTACAGACATAGAAAGATATCAGCGTGACCGTGCGTCGGTCATGTCGATGTTAAAGTTCATACTTACGGTGGCAATTATTGTCGCCTTCTGTTATGCGGGAAAGATAGTTGCAGTAATCCTGGTGCCTTTCCTTATAGGCTTTTTGCTTGCAAAGACATCAGTCTTGATCGCGAAGCCTATCTCGAAGCTCTTTGACAAGGATCCTTCGAAGATCAAGGCCGGAAGAAAGAAATCCACGCACACCAAGGTTGCGCTTGTTACATACGTAATCCTCAACATCTTCGTGGTTATCTTCATAATCCTTATATGCATCGGCCTTGTCTATCAGGCAAACAGCCTTTTGGTTGCGATTGCCGAAGCTGCCAAGACGTTTAAGCCCGCTGAGCTCATCAACACACAGCTCCTTGAAAGATACAGCGTGGAAAACGGCGGATTCCTTACGCCCGACATGATCGACTCCCTCAAGGAAAACGTTGCTAATATGGGCCAGACGGTCGTAAAGAGCATTCCTCAGGTCGTAAGCTCGACATTGTCTGCCGTATGGAAGATGGTAGGAAACCTGCCTTATGCAATATTCTTTGTTATCAGCATCATATTGAGCGGCTTCTATTTCATCAACGACGGCCCTGCGGTAATGAAGTTCTTTGTTAAGAACACGCCGAACAGAAAATTCAGGAACAGGGTAATGACTCTTTTGAACCAGCTCGCTTTACTGGTCTTCAGAGTTTTGGGCGGTTACTTTGCTTTGTTCATCATCACGGCTGCCGAGTCATTTGTGGTATTCCTCGCAGCTGGCCTTCGTGAATATGCGATAGTGCTCGCAATCGTTACGGCACTGATCGACTTCCTGCCGGTACTCGGCATCAGTGTCACGATGCTGCCGATGTTCATTTACCTTATCGTTCACGGCGAGTATGCCGCAGCTATCGTTATCGTTATCGGCTACGTCATCATGACCATTGTCCGCCGCTTCATCGAGCCGCCGATCCTCGGCAAATCGATGCATCTCCATCCGCTCATCACACTGCTCTCAATGGCTGCAGGTGTTTATATCTGGGGCGCTCCGGGATTCCTTTTGGGACCTGTTCTTGCGATCATCATCATCCAGGCGCTCAAGGTTTTCGAGATCGACAAGAAGGCCGGAACATATTTCTCCGACGTTTTGGGCAGGCTCATGAGCGACAAGGATGAGAAGAAGGGCAAGGACAAGAAGGACGACAACTCATCTGAAGATTCTGATGAGGACGAATCCGAAAAGCCCGCTAAATCAGGAAAGAAGGGTGTAGAAGATGAGCAGCAATAATCAGGTTAATCAGGTAAGGATCAATCCGAACGATCCTTATATCCGTAATAAGAAAACATACAAAACTTTAAGCATAGTCTCATGCATACTGCTCGGCGTATTTCTGCTTACGACAGTCGTACTGTGGATCGCAGTACGCAACCAGCATGTTGCAAGCGAGAAAGTATCAGTCAGCATCTACGGCGTCCACGACGGCACGAAGCACGACCATGTGTACATCACCTACAACGGCAGCGTGTATGAGATCGAAGACGTAAACAGCGGCAAGATCGGAAGCTACAAGACAGCGTACATCATGGGCAACAAGATCGATGTCTACCGCAGTGCTGACGGCAAGTTCTTCTCGGAAATGAGCAGCGTCAAATTCCATACGCCTCTCGGCACAGTGTACTACGTATTCCTGATAGGCACCGTCGTGTTTGCTCTGGCGAGCCTCCTGCTTGTATCTTGCGTCGTTGAAGCGAAGAAACGCGAGAAAGGAATATATCCCAAGAAGGGAATGTAAATAATAAAGGGGTTCACTTCACTGAAGTGAACCCCCGAAGTTGGACAAACTTCGGGGGTCTTTATATGAAATACAGTTTTGAACTAAAAAAGGAGATTTACGAGAAGCATTGTGAAGGTTATGGATGCAGAATCCTTTCAAAAATATATGGTATTCACCGTGAAAGAATCCGTTATTTTTGCAAATTAATAGATAAGCATGGCTTAGATGCTATCAGACATAAATATATAGACTATTCTCCAGAATTAAAATTAACCGCAATTAACCGTGTGTTATCCGATGGAGAATATATTAATTCCGTTGCCATAGACATAGGATTGCCAACAGATAGTATATTGAGGCAATGGATTAAATCTTATATTGAGAACGGGTATAATGTCGTTACTAAGCAGAAAGGCAGGCCTTCAACCCGTGGCAAAGAAAAAGAAGACAGTCGAAGAGCTGGAGAAGGAGAACGAACTCCTTCGCGAACAGCTGTTGAAGAAGACCGTAGAAGCCGAATACTTAAAAAAATTGTATGCCTTAACTCACGGGGAAGAAAACAAGAAAAAGAACAACTGACCGAGGCAGTGACTGAGTTAAGGCAAGAATTAAAGTGTTCGTTGGATTTTATTCTTGAAACCATTAACTCAAACGATTCGCTGCCGAGTCTTCCCAGATCGGATTACTACTATTGGAAGAACCGAATAGATCCGGATGCTAAGAATTCGGAACTTATGGATGCCATAACCACCATCTATACAGATAACCATAAGCGTTATGGCTATCGAAGGATCACCTTACAGCTAAAGAAGGACGGTTGGACGGTAAACCATAAGACTGTAAAGAGGCTTATGTCGAAGCTAAAGTTATATGGCATCACGCCCAAAGCCAAATACAAGTCCTATAAAGGCGATTTCAACGGAACAGTAGATAACATACTCCTGTACAAGAGAGTAGATACCAAGAAACACAGAACAGAATACATAAGAGATTTCAGCACAACAGATGTCAACGAGAAATGGACAACTGATGTTTCAGAATTCCATATAGCAGCCGGCAAGCTCTATTTATCACCTATTCTGGATATGCATAACAGGGAAATTGTTTCTTATAGCATTTCAAAAAGTCCAGGCTTTATGCAGACAATTGACATGTTAAATAAGGCATTCGACAAATTTGCAGATCTTAACAACCTAATCTTCCATTCAGACCAAGGATGGCAATACCAAATGGCACAATACCACAAAGCATTAAAAGAACGAGGAATAACACAATCCATGTCGCGCAAAGGAAACTGCTTAGATAACAGCCCTATGGAGAACTTCTTCGGAAAGATGAAGAATGAGATGTTTTATGGACATGAGTATGAGTTCAAGACATTAGAACAGTTACAAAAAGCTATGGAAGAATATATTGATTACTACAACAACGAGCGAATTCAGGTCAAACTGAAAGGACTGACTCCTTGCCAGGCAAGGAATCAGTCCTTATACTCATTTTAAATCGTCCAACTTCAGGGGTTCACTTCACACATTCGGGACCCGTTTTCTTTTGCAATAAGATAGAGGCTATCTCTTTTGTTTTGAGACAGCCCCTTAATCAGGTTGCCGGGTAAACTTGATCCGTATCAAACCTTGCCGATTTACGCTGTTTTTCCCTTAAGTTCAGGACGGTACAGATCAATGTATTCGTCTAATGTTATCCATGTATGTGATGCGCCACGGAACATAGGATCTTTCAGAAGCCGTTCCAATTTCTTGCCTTTGACGGAACCGTCTATATTGTCTATAACACCTAAGATTTCTCCGTCACGGTCTCTTAAAACATAGATCCAATAGTCTTCCGTGTAGAGATATCCGCCGGATACGCTGCTGAGTTCCGCAATGTTTATTTCTCTCATATCTGTGTTTATCATTGTTCTGTCCTCCTTTTGATAATGTTTTGTTTTATGGCTTTATTATCCATAAGGACAGAAGGCAATCCAATCAGTAATGTCGGGCCGTTTCGTTGATTAAGTAACAGATATCGGGTTTAATGTTGAAGAATATTAAAAAGGATCTGAATTTCTCCAGATCCTTAGTTCGTTTAATTCCTGATCAACCCGACCAAATATTAATACTTATAGACAAAGAAATTGTAAACGCAGTTGCTCTGCTCTTCGCAAACAAACTGGTGTTCCTTGTCATCAATAAGAACGGAATATATAGGAAGAAGATCGATGGAACCATCCAAAGGACTTACTATCCTTGCCTTCTTTCCTATGTTGCTCCATTCATAATCAAAAATGTTTACTCCAAACAGCGTGGCATTCCCATCCACACCGGTCGTTTCAAGTTGCCAAGAAGGTTCTTTATAAACTTTCAAATTCGTCCTCCCTCTTTTAGTTGACATTACTGCTGATTAATACATCTCTTCCCGTATCTTTCTCATCCTCGCCCATACATTATCGCCATAGTTGCTGAGCATAACCGTTATCATTCCATTGTTGGGATTATATTCGGAGATGGCGCTTATTCCATCATCACATCCCTGCATATACACATAGTCCTGCCCTTTGGGATTATCAATGAGCCAGACGCCAAACCCGTAATATCCTTCTTCTGGATCTTTCCCGTCTCCGCTCTGTTTGGAAAACATCTGCGTCACTATCTCCTCTGAAAGGAGCTTGTGCTCAAGAAGTCCGTTCCAGAACTTCACAATATCTCCTACAGTAACAAACGCGCCGCCGTCACCGGTACCCCTTGAACCGACAGAGTAAATATTGGTACGGTAATCATCTGTATCAGGACAGTAGATATAGCTGTTCGCACATTTTGCAGGCAGTTTGTCGAAGGAATAATATCCTGTATTGCTCATGCCACACCTGTCGAAAACATTCTGCTTAAGATAAACGTCAAATTCCGTGCCGGTGATCTTTTCGATGATCATCGCGAGCAATACATACCCGGAATTATTGTACTGAAACCTCTCACCCCTGCCATACATCATCGGCTTATCAATAAACAAAGGCAGCATATCATGGTTATGCCTGATCCTGTAATTGGGATAATCAGTCCACAACGCCTCATAATCATCCATAACCGATTCATCATAATAATCCGGAACACCGGAAGTGTGATTCAAAAGCTGTCTCACTGTAACGTTAGGATCGATCTGTTTCAGATCAAAATCCAGGATCGAGCCGATAGCATCTTCGAATCCCAGCTTCCCTGCTTCGATCAGCTGAAGGATACCTACAGCAACAAAGGTCTTGCTCATTGATGCAGATGCAAATCTTGTATCGATCGTATTCGGGATCTCATTTGTCAGATCTGCAAATCCGCCACTGTAATTAAGCAGTACATTCCCGTATTTGATTATGTATGCATTTCCTCTGAATTCTTTATCCATAGTTATTACTGTCATCATATTTCATTATCCTGTTTGTTATCTGCACTGATAAGTTTCCCGTTAAACCAAAGTCAATTAGCAGATAGATATTCTTCCTTCAGTATTTCCATCTCAACTACATTCCATGGATCTTTTTTTACAATCTCCGTATCATGGAATCCGACTCTCTTATAACATGCATGTGCACGGCTATTATTCTCAAAAACACCGATCGTGATCTTTTCTACTCCAAGGATCTCAAAGGCATATTTCATTCCCAGACGGAGCATCTCCGTACCATAGCCTTTTCCGCGTATATTTCCGTCAACGATGACCCAGCCGAACCTAAGCGTCTTATTATCACCGTTAAGATATCTCATGATAAAGTGTCCGACGACACCGTCTTCATCAAAGGCGATCCAGGGATAGAAATTATCCTTTTCCATGCAAAGGCCATTCTTGTTCTTATATACATCGGCTATGATGTTTCCATTAATCGGAAACTCACCGAAGAGTTCTCCGCCCCATTTCATAAAGGTATCTTTGTCCTGTATCCACTGTGCAATCGTCTCAGCATCAGCTTCCTTATACTGTCTGAGTCTTAACATAATTTCCTCCGACTCCCGATTAATCTATCAAAAAACAACAAACGACCGACCTGCTTTTTCGTGCTTACTGATGATTTTATTAATCCAAGGGTTACATCGTGGGAAGAACCACGTTCTTATCCTTGAGGTCGAGTGAAGCGAACGGACCGGGAATTGTGGCTGTACGCTTATTTCCAAAGTAGTCTGTGTCGAAGATGATATCGTTGCCGTCTGCATCTTCGAAGCGCTGGTTGGGTTCGAATACTCTGCCCAGTGTTTCTGTCTCGATAGGCTGAGCAGTGTAGCTGCCGATGGCATCAGCGAGGTTGGTATCAAGGAATACTTCGTCGCCGTCTTCGATGATGTTTACGTAAACGTCTGTCTTGTCGTCAAAGAGGAAGTTCTGCTCCTTGCAGAAGTGGAGAGCACCGCCTAAGTAAGCGTTGCCGTCGATCCAGACAGGGAGCTTGTCGAAGTGAGCATGAGCGATCTTCATCATGTCGGGTGTCTCGCTCTCAAGATCAAACTGCTTGATCCAGTCTTCGTAGATCGGGTAGTGGTCCCAGACGTGTGTGCCAACGACTCTTTCTTCCTCTTCGATCCTTCCGCTCGGGAATCTGGATACGAGAGACGCCTTGGTCTGTCTCTGGAAGAAGATGTTGTTATAGAATCTGTCGTCGCCGTGGAGGATCGTCATGAAGCCCATGACTTCAGTTCTGTGCGGGAAGTGGTAAGGCGTATAGCGCCAGTCTGTACCTGCACCTACGGATGTGAATGCGCCGCAGATCAAGTTGTGGACCATTGCGACACCCTGTGTTGCGATACGGAGAGATGCGTCTGAAAGGAGAATGTTGTTGTCGATGAGAGTAGGGCCGTGGCCTACCTCAACGAAAATATCCTCGCTGCCCATTGCGCCGTCCAGAGGAGTTGCGAATTCAGGACGCTGGTTGTCGTGCAGGAGGTTCTGAGTAATTCTTGTTCCCTGTGCTTCCCAGTCTGTCCAGATGCCCATTGTGGAATGGTGGATGTGGTTTCTTCTCATTACGACGTCGATCGCTGCGTGGAGCTTGATACCTGCAACTTCAGCGCCTCCGAGTTCCATCATGTTGTTGATATGATGGATGTGGTTGTCTTCGATTACTGAGAATACTGCGCCCATACGGCCTATGATGCCGCCCTGCTCGCAGTGGTGGATGTTGTTTCTTCTTACGATGTGGCTTCCGATGTTCTCTTTGAGCCAGCCGTGGTACTGGCCGCGGCATACTGCGTCACGCTCCATCTGTGTGGGGCTCTTGAGCTTCTTGTATGTGAAGTAGTGGTTATTCTCAGGATCCAAGTATTTGCCGAGGCCGATGCCTGAGCACTTTGCGAAATAGACTTCGTTGTCTTCAATGATCCAGCCCTTTGACCAGTGAGGTCCGATCATGCCTTCCTGCCATGCTGCCGGAGGAGCCCAGTTGGTAGCTGCCTTGCAGATCTTAAAGCCTCTTACGGTGATGTAGTTTCTGCCGGTTTCTTTGGGGAAGAAGCACATTCTTCTTACGTTGATCTCGGCCATCTCCTCGTTGGGGTTCATTCCTGAGAAGTTAGCGTAGATGGTTGTCTTGTCGCCGTTAACTTCAGCGTACCACTTGTAGGATGCTTCCTCGGGTACCCATGAATGCGGCCATGGCTTTGCTTCGATGACTTCCTCAACTGAAGCTGCCTCGTAGAGTCTTCTGTCGTTGATGTAAACGCAGCCGACGTGCTTTTCGCGCTTGGCAAAATACCAGTCGCCGTAAACGTATGTTGAATAAGGATTGTATTCGGGATCGAACATTGAATTGTCGACAGTTGCTTTCCAGATGTCACCTTGGTACTGCTCCCAGTTTGTGATCCTTTCAGCGCCCGTGATAGTTGCGCCAAGAGGCTCGTCGCTCACGTATGTGATGCGCGCGTCTTCGGTACCGCCGTTCTTGGGCGAAACGTATTCTCTGTATACGCCGGGTGCCACATGGACAGTATCGCCGGGCTGTGCGATCTGCGCCGCTTCGGTAATTGTTCCGAAAGGATTTCCCTGTGAGCCGTCGCCTGAGTTGTTAAGGGCTTTGATGTCTACATAAATGTCCATGGCAGTACCTCTTTTCGATGGGAATTTTGAATATGAATTTAATATAACAACGCGCGGGAAGTCTGTATATAAAAAATGGGGTATAAGTGTCGTAATGCTTTTCGAGGTGTGGGAAAGTGAGGACTCTTGTGGGTAAAGTGAGGTCCATGGGGAAAAGTGAGCTCTCTTGTTCGGCAAATGTTCGGCCATGCCGAACAAAAATCGTAAAAATCGGGCCCAAAATGAGGATTTGTTACTGCATCTGTTCGGCTATACCGAACAAATGCCGAACAGACGGCGAACGGAAGGCGAACAAATGCCGAACAGACAGCGAACGGAAGGAGAACAAATGCCGAACAGACGGAGTGATATCAGACGGAAGGCTGAGAGGAAGGCTTGCGCGAAAAAAGTTTATGAAATTTCAAAATACCCTGTTGACACCCTCTGGGGGCGGTGTTATATTTACTACGACAGCCGTAGTACGACAGACATAGCAACGCCAATCGTAGCAACGACAGTCGTAATAAATGGAAGGAGATAGATTATGGCAGAGATCAGCAGCGATGTCATCAGAGGATATAACGACATCATTATCCTTTACATGCTTCTCAGTTCACCGTCTTACGGTTACGAGATTTCAAAGCAGATCCGTACGATGTCCCAGGACAAGTACATTATCAAGGAAACAACGCTCTACTCCGCTTTTACAAGAATGGAGAAGAACGGATTCATCGAATCATTCGTCGATGAAGATCTCGCAGGCGGAAAGAAGAGGACCTACTATCGCATAACACCTGCCGGTATGGAGCATTACCGCGCTAAATGTGAAGAGTGGACACTGACAAAGGAAGTTATAGAAAAGTTTATTGCAGATGAGGGGAGACTCGTATGAACGCTATAAGAAACTATTTGGACAATATGTTCCGAAATCTTCCTAACACGGAAGAGGTAAGGAGAGCTAAATCAGAGCTGCTCCAGATGATGGAAGACAAGTATGAAGAGCTCATTTCCGAGGGCAAGACAGAGAACGAGGCAGTCGGAATCGTAATCTCCGAATTCGGTAATCTCGATGAGCTCGCAGAGTCACTGGGAATCCAGGAAGCCGTTACCGAAAATCCCGACGAAGACAAGCCGATGCTCTCAATGGACAGAGTCAAGGAATACCTCGCCATGATGAGCAAGAGATCGATAATCACACCTCTGGCAATCGGCCTTTGCATCTTCAGCGTAGCATTCAACATCCTTGCAGAGGCAATAGGCCTTCCGGAAGATATTTTCGGAGTCAGCTTAATGTTCGTATCGATCGCAGCTGCAGTCGGACTCTTCATTTATTCCGGCTCAATGTACAGACAGTTTGCGGAAGTTAAAAAGAAAGAATGCTCACTCAGCATCGAGAGCGCAGAGTATGTAAGAAACGAGCGCAAGCACTTCAAGCACTCATACGGCCTCATGAGCTCATTCGGTATCGGACTTTGCATCTTAAGCGTATTGAACCCGATCATCTTCGATAAGATCCCTTATGTAAGTTCGGATCTCGGTGCGGTAATGTTTTTCGCTTTCGTTGCAGTAGGCGTATTCCTTATCACATCAGCTAATACAAAGATGGACGGTTACGACAGACTTCTCCAGCTCAATGAAGCAGGAAAGATGAGCGAGGAATTCGTTCCGAAGTCTGACAGAAAAGTCAATAAGACACCCATCATCATCTGCGCTATCGTTGCAGCAGTCGTAGTTGGACTCACATTCTTCACGAGATTTGCGATCCCGCTCGTAACAGGCGTATTCATCAAGGATAACAACGGTGAGACAGTTGCCACAACTTATGTAATGGATGACGACTCCGGCAAAAACGACGAGATCGATTCCATCAAGATGAACCTCGCTGCATGCTCCGTAAATTTCGAAGTGCAGGAAGGTTCAGGACTCATCAACGTTGACTACAGCGGCAACGCAAAACTTAAGCCTGAAGTAAGCTTTGAGAACGGCAAGCTTGTTATTACACAGAGCGGCTCGCATTTTACATGGAACATCGGAGATTCCATCAACGAGCCCACACTCAACATCGTACTCGGAACTGACGTTGATCTGAGCTCCATCGAGATGGACGTCAACGCAGGCGACGTAAAGATCAACGGACTTACGGCAGATTACTTCTACGGCGATTTCGATGCAGGCAACATCATCATCAGAGAGTGCAATTTCGCTAAGATTGAGATCGATTCAAATGCAGGAAACATCGAAGTCCGCGACTCAGACGCAGCAGTAATGAAGCTCAACGCAAATGCCGGCAACATCGAGATCAGATCAACAAATTTCACGGATCTTGATGTCGAGACAGACTTCGGTAACGTCGTAGTAAGAGACGTTGAAGACATCGATGCATACGATATCAACTGCGAGATCGACCTTGGTTCCATCCAGGTAGGCGGCAACGTTTCCTCAGGCTCATACCACACAAGAGGAAATGGCGCAGGCACAATCAAGATCGAGTGCGACGCAGGCAATATTGAAATCAGATAAGCAATCTTCCTGTAGGTGGGGCACCATGTTTTAGAAGGTGCCCCGGCCAAAGGGAATCAGGGATAGAACAGCCACTCGACCTAAGGTCAGGGTATATCTTCTAAGGAGGCTTCAAAGATGATCGACGCAAATGCAATTTCCGGTCTCTGCCAAAAGGCGATCGACATGAGATCTGAAAGTTATGCTCCATATTCGGATTTTCTCGTGGGCAGTGCGATTCTTACGAAAGACGGTAAAGTCTTTACCGGCTGCAATATCGAGAACAGCGCATTCGGCCCCTCCATATGCGCTGAGCGGACAGCGATATCAAAAGCTGTGAGCGAAGGATACAGGGATTTTGCTGCCATTGCGATCGCAGGCGGCAAGCGTGACGGGGAGCTGCAGTATTGCGCACCATGCGGCGTATGCCGGCAGGTCATGCGTGAATTCTGCGAACCTTCTTTCAAGATATACCTGGCCAAGAGTGCAGGTGACTATAAGGAATTCACTTTAGGTGAGCTCCTTCCGGAAAGTTTTGGTCCGGACAATCTCAATTAGTAAAAATCGGAGGTATAACTTATGTCCCCGTTAATAAATTTTGGAAGTGTTTTCGGGGGAGCTCGGCGATTGCCTCCGAGAATAATGGAATAAGGATTAAGGAATTAGGGAAGATCAAGAAAATCAAGCAGCCGGGCATTTGTCCGGCTGTTACTATTTAAGGAGTAAGGGTATGAAGAAAGCATTGAAAGTAGTTGGGAAAGTTTTACTCGGAATCGTCGCCGTGTTAGTCGTTTTCCTGATCGGCACATGCGTTTACGACAAGATATGTCTGGCGTCCGAAAAGGATCTTTTGGAGAACCAGATCTACGGCCAGAAGGTTGAAGTATACGGCCACGACATGAGCATTTATGTATCAGGTTCAGGCGACCATACACTGGTATTTATGGCAGGCTCGGGTGACAGTGCGCCGATCATCGGTTATAAGAATTTCATTGACCGTTTTGATGAGGATTACAGAGTTGTAGTTATCGAGAAATTCGGATACGGATTCAGCGACGCTTTTGACGGATCAAGAGACGTCGAGACGAGAGTTGCACAGAACAGGGAAGCGCTTAAAAAGGCCGGAATCGAAGGCCCTTACATCCTTTGCCCTCACTCATATTCAGGACTCGAGTCAGTCTACTGGGCTCAGAATTTTCCTGAAGAAGTCGAAGCTATCGTAGGTCTCGATATGGCTGTTCCCGCCGCATATGACATGATGGATGAGAAGCATATAGATTCGGAATCTTCAGTATATTTCTGGTCGAGAGTTGCAAGGAATGCGGGAATCGTAAGACTCATTGCAGGCGCTACGATCCCTGAAGGTTATTCCGATATGGAAGTTAAGAGTGCAATGGCACTTGTGTGCAGCAGGTTCTCGAATGAGACATTTGCGAATGAATGCAAATACATCATTCACGACCGCACGGTCATCGAGAGCCAGGCAATGCCTGACGTTCCTACTCTTTTAATCGTTTCTGACGGAACCATTGACGAAGGCTGGATTGGCTTTGAGAACGACTATGCCGCACAGATCAGTGATGTAACAACAGTTCAGCTCGACTGCGGACACTCGGTATATATTGAAGAACCTGATAAGTGTGAAGAAGCGATCCGTGAATTCATGAAAGGAATTTAATTATTTTTTCTTGCAAAGGAGGGGAGACAAATGAAGATAAAAAATATATATCTGAATAAAAAAACGCCGGTGATATCAATTGCGATAGCACTTCTGTGTGTGATCATCACCCTGATCTCACAGCTGGTCTCCTCCACATATATGGCATTTACATTTTCGTATCCGGTGAAATATCCCTGGCAGTTATTAACTTATGTTTTCCTGCAGGGAATCCCCGGCGAACTTCTTCCTCCGGATTTCCCGTATTCCTCAATGGAACTGACGATAGGCCATCTTGGATACAACCTGCTGCTCATTCTTCCTTTTGGAATTCTTGTCGAAAAGGTCATCGGCAGTAAAAGGTTTCTGGCTCTTTTCACATCGACCTGGATTGTCGATGTGACAGTAAACTTCATCATGGGTATGATCTATACAGAAGATGGTGATTCATTTGCTGTCTCCGGTGCTTCAGGACTCGCATTTTCGTTCATGCCTGTCGGTATTTTTATCCTCTTTGTCATGGGAAAGAAATACGGATTCGGGAAACTGTTCAGGCAGGTATCGTTCTATCTTCTGATGGGAATCGCCTTGCCGACAGCAGTGATTTCATTGATACCCAATATAGCTGGTGTGGCAGGAATCCCGTCAATGATTATCCACTTAATAGCATTGGCTATCGGCGTGGTTTTCGCATTCATTTGCAAAGGGAAGATAGCATGCTTTTTTAACAATACAAATGTTAAATATTCTGTACAGGAATATGGGCAATAATGATGTTACAATCAGAATTAATAATATAGAAGGAAGCTTGTAAAGTGACCGCGTATTACGAAATATTATTCGGTTTATCGATCGTACTGACACTGATATATCTGGCAATCTGGCATAAGCATTTTGATGTGCACATCACACTCATTTTTGCTTTCATTCCGATTGCCAATCTTGGATATGCGATCCTGGCGCACTCGAGAAATCTCGACACGGCGCTGACAGCCGTAAAGGTCACTTATATAGGCGGGTGTTTTCTCACATTATTCATCTGCCAGAGTATCTTCAGTTTGTGCCACATCAACCTCAAAAGGTGGATGAGTGCCGGCCTTACGATCCTCAGCATGATCAGCTTTTCGTTTGTATTATCCATAGGCAATTCTCCCTACTTTTACAAGACGGTCAGGTTTGAGATCAGCAAGGGAATGGGCAGACTCGTTAAGACATACGGATTTGCACACACGCTGACATACGTCATAATCACTTTCTTCATCATCATCAGTTTTATTGTGATGATCTACAGCCTCATCAAGAAGAAAGATGTATCGAATAAGACTATCGTGCTCCTGATGTTCCCTGCGGCAGTATCGTTCCTGAGTTATTTTGTCGGCAAGTTTTTGCCTGCCGGGATCGAAGTGATGCCTTTGTCTTATGTCTTTGCACAGGTGATATATCTCGTTATAGTTCACAGGCTCTGCCTTTACGATGTAACGGATCTCGGTGTTGATACGCTGGTCAACAAAGGTGATACGGGATTTATCTCCATCGACTTTAACGATAACTTCCTGGGTGCCAACGAAGTGGGAATGAAGATTTTCCCTGAGCTTCAAAAGATCAACGTCGACTCATATGCAGGCAGGAATATCGCGATCAAGAAAACGCTTCTCAAGTGGCTTGAGCACTTCAAAAAAGATGAGGGATGTGACCATTTCTATTACGAGCTTGATGACAGGATCTATCTCATAACGATCAGCTATCTTTTCGACGGAAAGCACACGGTCGGATACCAGTTTTTGATCACTGACGACACTGATTCGAGAGCTTACATGAAGCTCCTTTCAACCTATAATGACCAGCTCTCTGCTGAGGTCAGTGAGAAGACCGAGCACATCGTGCAGATGCATAACAGGCTGATCCTCGGCATGGCAACCATGGTTGAAAGCCGCGACAACTCAACGGGCGGCCATATCAGACGTACGAGTGACGTCGTAAGGATCCTGATAGACGAGATTAAGAAAGATACTTCAGACAAGAAGAACATGCTGATGCTCTTCGGCCGCGAAGGACTCACGGAAGAGTTCTGCAAGAATGTTATCCAGGCAGCGCCGATGCATGACTTGGGAAAGATCGCAGTCGATGACGCCGTCCTTAGAAAGCCCGGCAAGTTTACCGATGAGGAATACGAGAAAATGAAGGCCCACGCCGCAGAAGGCGCGCGCATCGTCGACTCCATTCTCGAAGGCACCGACAACGAAGAGTTCCACAGGGTTGCAAGAAATGTCGCACACTACCATCACGAGAGATGGGACGGCTCCGGATATCCGGAAGGACTTAAGGGAGATGACATCCCGATCGAAGCGCGCATCATGGCGATCGCAGACGTTTACGATGCCCTTGTCAGCAAGCGTGTCTACAAGGAAAAGTTCTCGTTTGAAGATGCCGACAGCATCATGATGGAGAGCATGGGCAAACATTTCGACAAGAGGCTCGAGCGCTACTACGTAAATGCAAAACCTCTTCTCGAAGAGTATTATAGAAAAATGGCTGACAGGTAACGACCACTGGTAAAGACCGCTTCAGCCGTTGGCCTTGAGGAGGTTTTTGCATGGGCAGTGAAATTGAACGTAGCATTCTTTTCCCGAACATAGACGGGGTCAAATATAACAAACTCGACGACACATCATTTCACGATCTCGCACTGGATATCGTCTGCAAAGAGGTCACAAGAGACGCGAGGGAACAGGCGATCGTAACCGAGATCCTTTCACACATGACCGACTGCCCGGAGGTGTCTTCTTACAGGCAGGATGTTTTCGAGGACTTTAAAAATCTTCCCGAGATGCGAGCACAGCTCCTTGATCTTTTCGAGAAGATAGAATTCAACAAAGGCAAGGGCTCCATCAGAAAAGCCGCCGACGAGAAGGAAGGCATCTGGTACCTGATGCACCGGCTCAACGAATACTCTGACTACGTTAAATGCGTCGACGCTTTAAGAGTCTGCCTCGGCAACGAGAAGATAAAATCAGCAGGACTTAAAGGCTTCAAGGCATATGTCGACGAACTCTATTCCGCATCGCACTTCGACGAGCTCAAAAAGGACATCGAGACACTGCAGAAGGAGACGGTCGACATCCAGAGCGTGACTGTCGGCATCAACGTCAACAACAATCTCGAAGCTGAGAGCATGGGCCTGATCTCGATCAACAACAAGAAATTCAAGAAGTCGAATATCGTCAGCAATTTCTCTGACGCGCTGTCGAAAGAGGATAAGATCCAGGACGGCAACGACTGGAACGGCGACATGCATTACCGCTACGCCGACGGCTCCAGATCTGTCGGCGCATACCGCATGCTGGATGACTTAATGAAGTTCCAGGCAGTATCGTCCGCACCTTTCGCAACAGCTCAGCTGCGCCAGAGTACGGTCGCTTCCATCAACGAGGGCGACGGCCTCGGCAACTCGACTTATTACTTGGAGAACATCCTCAACAAGATGCTCGATTCCATGGTAAAGAAGATCAAGAACACGCTCGACAAATATAAGGATGTCGTCATCGGAGGAATTACTGCAGCGATCCCCGAATTCGTTTACTACATCAGGATGGTCGAATTCATCGAGCGCCTCGAAAAGAAGGGCTTTACTTTTTGTAAGGCAAATTCTGTCGCAGCCGGCGAGTCTTCAATGAAGGCTACAGGCCTTTACAACATGAAGCTTGCGATCAGCATGCCGAATCCGAAAGAGCTCGTTATCAACGATCTTGTCTTTGATAAGTCTCACACGATATACATTCTGACCGGCGCGAACAGAGGCGGTAAAACCACGATTACCCAGGCTGTCGGCATGCTCTTTGCTCTCGCGCAGGGCGGCGTTTACGTGCCTGCTTCTTCATTCGAATTTGCGCCTGCCGACTGCATCTACACGCACTTCCCGGCAGACGAGGACAAGACTCTCGATCTTGGCCGTCTTGGTGAAGAGTGCGTGCGCTTCAAAGAGATCTTTAATTTGATTACGCCCACGAGCTTGCTGCTCATGAATGAGACATTCTCTACGACATCTTTTGAAGAGGGTTACTACATAGCATATGATTCCGTAAAGGCCCTGCTCACGAAAGGCCCGCGCACCATCTATAACACCCACATGCATAAGCTTGCAGTCGATGCACCTTTGTATTCAGAGGGTATGCCCGTAAAGGCATCTTCACTCATCGTTAAGAGCGAAGGCGGCAACCGTTCGTTCAAGGTTGAGATCGCTCCTCCGGAAGGACTTTCTTATGCTTCGGATATCGCGAAGAAGTATGGTGTTACTTATGACATGCTGACTTCTTCTGATGCCGGTTCCGGCGCTTCCGTTCCCGGTGCCGAAACCTCTCCCGCAGACGAGGCTGACGCATGAACATAATAGACATTACAAGCAGTGACGATACATCGATAAGCATCTATGTGTCTTCTTCGGAGCCCCAGCTCCGCCACTACAGAGATCCCGACGGCGGCATTTTCATTGCCGAGAGCTGCAAGGTAATAGACCGTGCACTAAACGGCGGCATGAAGCCCGAATCCGTTTTGGTAAGCTCTGCTGTTTTCGATAAGGAAGAAGTCAGCGGGATTCTCGCGCGCGTCGGCGACGTGCCCATTTACCGTGCGCCGACTGACGTAATGGAAGGCATCACCGGATACCATCTTACAGGCGGAATCCTCTGCTCCATGACAAGGCCCGAGCTTCCTTCGGCATCTTCGATACTTGATGCAGGTGCGCCCTGTTCGCGGATCGCGGTTTTGGAAAATATCGTTAACCCCACCAACGTCGGCGCGGTATTCAGAAGCGCCGCAGCATTTAACATCGACGCCGTATTGTTGACTGAAGGCACGTGTGATCCTTTGGAGAGAAGGGCGATGCGTGTCGGCATGGGCACAATGTTCCAGCTGCCGTGGACGTTCATCGGTAAGGAAGATGTGTGCGGCACACTGAGGTCACTCGGATATAAGACCGCAGCTTTGGCGCTGGTCGACGATTCACTCACGCTTGATAACCCTGTCCTGAAAGACGAGTCCCGCCTCGCAGTCCTTATCGGCAATGAAGGCAACGGACTTACGGAGGAGACCATCTCGGGCGCTGACTATAAAGTAATCATCCCTATGTCCCATGAGGTGGATTCATTGAATGCGGCCGCTGCAAGCGCAGTTGCTTTCTGGGAACTCGCCGGAAGACCATGATCAAGGCTGACTGATACTGAGCAAAAAAAGTCGGGATTTTCGAGAGGGGCATAGGATACTATTAGCTCACGAAGGAGGTGAGCAGATGGACGAACAAAGAGCAGCCGTACGCAAGATGCAGGATTACATAAGCGAACATATCAGTGAAGAGATTGATATTGCTGATCTTGCGAAGGCAGCCGCGTTCTCACCATGGTACGCAAGAAGACTCTTCATTAAGCATCTCGGCATGACACCGGCCGTTTATATCAGGCGCCTTAAACTGTCGAAGTCGGCTTTGAGACTGCGTGACGAAGATTGTCAGATCCTTGACGTTGCCATGGACATGGGATTCGGAAGTGTCGACGGATACCAGCGCGCATTCAGACGTGAATTCGGCGTTAATCCGAAAGAGTACTCCACAAGTCCGGTCCCCATCTGGCTCTTTACTCCTAGTTTCATCATTGAAAACGAAAGGACTGTGAGCAATATGAGTGATATTAGAAATGTGTTTATTCAGGTAGTCGAAAAGCCTGCAAGAAAGGTCATCATCAAGAGAGGCGATAAAGCCACGGAATACTGGAGCTACTGCAAGGAAGTCGGCTGTGACGTATGGGGACTTCTTACCAGCATCAAGTCGATCAGCGGCGAGCCCGTCTGCCTCTGGCTCCCGGAGCACCTCCGCAAACCCGTGACAAACGAGTATGTTCAGGGTGTTGAAGTAGAGACTGATTATGCCGGTACGATTCCGGACGGCTTTGAAGTGATCGATTTGCCTGCTTCTACTTATCTGCTTTTCAGAGGCGAGCCCTTCGCTGAAGAGAAGTACGAGTCTGCGATCGGCGAGATCTGGGAAGCCGAGAAGAAGTACAATCCCGAATTCATCGGCTACACCTGGGATGACAAGAATCCCCGCATTCAGCTTGAGCCTGTTGGCACGAGAGGATATATAGAGCTTGTACCGGTAAAGAAGATCGGTTGAGGATAGTGGGAATATAAAAATGTGGGTCTGTCTCGGAAAGAGGCAGACCTTTTATATGCTCCAGTTTTCTCTCGGAGGATCGTTGATCACGATGAAGACATCCTTGGGGTCGATGGAGAGCGCACCGCTAAGGCGCTCCTTTATAGCAGCAATTGCGTTCTGCTTTTGCTCGGCACTCCTGCCGGGGAAGATCGTGAGTTCGATTATCATGAAGTTGTCCGACTTGAAGTCCGGGAATTCGAAGTCCGCTTTGTCGTACTCGATTATGCGCTGGAATCTGTCCCAGTCTTCGATGCCCAAAGCTTCGACGAGCCCTGCATGAACACTTTCGAGGACACCCTTCTTATATTCACTACTCTTGCCTTTGAGCATTTCGATCTTAACCAGCGGCATACGATTCACCTTCCTATCTCCCAATCTGCGTCAATTATAGCAAATATATGGCCCCCGCTTCTCAGAGTAAAGCAGGGGCCTGATTTCAGTTAGGAACTGAAAAGGAGGGCTTAATAGATGGTTCCGACGACGGGCTGCAGGTAGTAGTCTGAGCCGGACGTGACGGGTTCATAGCGGGTGCCGGAGTAGGTGTCGCTCCAGCCGTTGTCTGCGTAGTAGACGTCGCCTGTCTGGGTGTCGTAAACGCGCTCTCTGCCGAGTGTTGCGTCACTGTATTCCTGTGAGGAGATGTCGCTTACGTGGTTGCTTCTTTCCCAGCTGTCCATGATCATGTCGCTTGTCTGGTTGGCGTTGTACATGATGTAGTTGGATG
Organism: uncultured Saccharofermentans sp.; assembly: GCA_905234715.1. Lineage (GTDB taxonomy): Bacteria > Bacillota > Clostridia > Saccharofermentanales > Saccharofermentanaceae > Saccharofermentans. The sequence continues at coordinate 14,752 of CAJOJI010000011.1, read as the reverse complement.
TCTGGAAAGTCTGCTGCCAGACGATGTTGCGGTCAGTGTAGTAAGCGTCGGTGAATTCGAGCGATGCGTAGATCTGGAGCATTACTCCGAGCCAGTCGGTGAAGTCCTCGACGGGGAGCATGATGCATGTCGTGCCGGCTGCGAGATCCCAGTCCATCTGCTGATAGTACATGGGAGTGTCGACCAGAGAGGATGTGAAGATGCCTTCGTACTGGCGGCCGTTGTTCATGTCCTTGATGTTGGCCTGGAGGAAATAGTCGCCGTAACCGTTTTCGCCGAGAGTATCGATGAGCTCGAAATCAGTGTATCCGAAGCGGTCGCCGGAGTTCTCGAAAAGCGAGAGCGCGGTTGCTTCAGGGCTGATGTAGCCGTACTCGGTCGTCTCAAAACCGTAGGAGGCGGTTACGTCCATCCAGTACTCGAAGTTCTCTTCGGAGGGGTAGCTTACGAACGAGGTGCCGAAGTAGAAGAACTTCTCGGCGTAGTTGTCGTAAACGACGACCTCATAGCTTATTACGTCGTAGTCGTGATAGAAAACCGTCCAGCCTTCAGGGACATTGATCTTGAAGTAGCCGTCGGGTGATTCGTATGTTGTCCAGTTGATGCTGGCGTTTTCTGTGGGCTTTATTTGGACCGGAGCTTCGGTCGGAACGGGAGAAGGAGTGGGAGTCGGATCCTTTCGCTCTGTAGTCTCGCGGGTTGCGCGGGTGGGCTCGGAATCGTCGTCGTCATCAACATCATCGTCGTCATCGTCATCGGCATCGTACTTGGAGTCACGGTCGTTAGAGCTTCTTCCGCTGCCTTTTTTCGATGAGCTGCTGCATGCGGAAAATGAAGTCAATGCAAGACAAAGAGCCAGAATTAAAGCGATCTTTTTCTTCATAGTGTCACCTTCTTCGCACAAAAATTATAACTTTAGATTAGCAAGCACCTGTGAAGACGGTATTTATCAGGATTGAAGATTGTGTTACCCAAGAGTTAACAAAGAATGTTAAATAAATTTATATGATGAATGTGCTATAATTGGCGCGGCAAAACGATTAGAGGTGTTTAAAGATGGCACTGCCCAAAGATCCGTTCATGCTTTTGAGCTACATAAACACGCAGCTGAGGGACAACTTTTCGAGCTTGTCCGAGCTTGCGAAATCTCTTGGCGAGGATGAGGAACAGATCAGGACAACACTTGCGGGTGCAGGATTCATCTACGACGAAGGACTCAACCGGTTTGTCACCAAAGAATAATTTAAACAAAGAAGGAGAATATTATGAAACGCAGACCTGTAGTACTTATGGTTCTTGACGGATTCGGACTTTCCGACAACAAGGAATACAATGCCATCGAAATGGCAAAGACTCCCGTTATCGACAAGCTCATGGCTGAGTGCCCTTATGTTAAGGGTTACGCATCAGGCCTCGCTGTCGGACTTCCCGACGGTCAGATGGGCAACTCTGAGGTAGGACACATGAACATCGGTTCAGGCAGGATCATCTACCAGGACCTCACACTTATCACAAAGTACATTGAGGACGGCGTCTTCTTTAAGAACGAAGACCTCCTCCGCGCCATCAACAACTGCAAAGAGAAGAATTCAGACCTTCACGTATGGGGTCTCCTTTCTGACGGCGGCGTTCACTCACACAACACACACCTTTATGCAATCCTCGAGCTCTGCAAGAAGGAGAACTTCGACAGAGTTTACGTTCATCCTTTCTTCGACGGCCGTGACACACCTCCGGCATCCGGTAAGGATTATCTCCAGGCACTCGTAGACAAGATGGCTGAGATCGGTGTAGGTAAGGTTGCTTCAATGTCCGGCCGTTACTATGCAATGGACAGAGACAACAACTGGGACAGAATCCAGACAGCTTACGATTCACTCGTACTTGGCGAAGGCGTTAAGGCTACGGATCCCGTTCAGGCTATGCAGGATTCTTACGACGGCGGCGTAACAGACGAGTTCGTTCTTCCTACAGTCATCGTTGACGCTGAGGGCAAGCCTGTTAGCGTTGTTAAGCCTAACGACTCCATCATCTTCTTCAACTTCCGTCCTGACCGTGCAAGAGAGATCACAAAGGCTTTCTGCTACAGCGACGAGGACATCGCTGCACAGGACGGCGACGCTTCCGATACAAAGTGCATCAAGTATCTCAAGAGAGCTAACGGCTTCATGCCTCTCACATATGTATGCTTCAAGGATTACGACGAGCTTATTCCCAACAAGTTCGTTGCATTCAAGAAGGAAGAGATCAAGAACACATTGGGTGAGTATCTCGCAGCTAACGGCCTCAAGCAGCTCCGTATCGCTGAGACAGAGAAGTATGCTCACGTTACATTCTTCTTCAACGGCGGTATCGAAGAGCCCAACAAGGATGAGGACCGTACACTCGTTCCTTCACCCGCAGTTGCTACTTACGACCTTAAGCCTGAGATGAGCGCTCCCGAAGTTTCTGAGAAGCTCGACGCAGCAATCTGCTCAGACAAGTACGATGTAGTAATCATCAACTTCGCTAACCCCGACATGGTCGGCCACACAGGTGTTCTCGAAGCAGCTATCGCAGCAGTTGAGAGAGTTGACGCTTGCGTTGGCGGCGCTGTTGAAGCAGTTAAGAAGATGGACGGCGTTCTCTTCATCTGCGCTGACCACGGCAATGCCGAGCAGATGATGAACCTCGAGACAATGCAGCCTCACACTGCACACACAACGAACCCCGTTCCGTTTATCCTCTACAACTATGATCCCGAGTACACACTCCGTGAGGGCGGCCGCCTCTGCGACATCGCACCCACACTCCTTGAGATCATGGGACTTCCCCAGCCTGCTGAAATGACAGGCGAGTCACTTCTTATTAAGAAGTAATCCTTTATAGGAAATCGAAAAGAATTATCAGGGCTGTCTCTTAAATGAGGCAGCCCTTTGTTTTATGCTTTATAATATATATAAGTTTTCTTTGATAAGTCGTTGATGTTTATGGGGGTAATATGGCTGAACAGAAAGCAAAACTAAGCAAGCTGTGTCTGACAGGATTTCTGCTTTCGATCCTGGCTCCTTTTGCGATTGTATTATTCATAAGGTTTTCATCAAGTTTAGACAATGAGGCCTATTGGATTATTCTCGGTCTTGTGATCTGCCTGCCGTTTATCGGAATGATCTTATCCATTGTGGGACTTGTCACAGCCAGAAATAAAGGCCGGAAGGGCAAGGGATTCGGTATAGCGGGAATCATTCTGCCGAATGCTTATACTGCAACGATTGTCATATTAGTTGTTGCTTTCTTTTTCATGTTGGGGTCGTCAAATATGAAACAGTCGGAAAAAGAAAAGACCAGTGATGTGTATGGTATGGGGGGATGCGGCACTCATGTAAACACTCAATATAGTGTGGAAAGATACATGATACCCCGCGATTTTGATCTTGCTTCTTTTGACGCGCCCATAAGTGAAACTGAGCTCAAATCATATGCCGAGAAGAAGCTCGATGAAGTTACAGATATTGATTCCGTACGGGCCATAGGAACTTATCAGAATTATAAATTTATTATTGTCAGAAGTGACCGGTTTGAAAAATGGGTTGAAGATGATCCGCTGGCGTATTATACCTACTCACGGGAAGGATATTACGTTGTTTGTTACAGTTTCACTTGGGAGTTTTCAGGCGGTGGAACCTCTACTATCGAAGTGTATAAGGATCCGTTAGACAGATTCGTAATCCTTACAAACTGCAACGACAACAAGGTCATTACGGATTTCTTCTGATCAAGCCTTCTTAAACGACATCGTGATCGTGTCGGATCCCAGAAGTTTCTTGGCATCGGGATCGTTGACGGGTGATGTGACTGTGATCACGCCGTAGTTGTCGATGGTGCCGGTCATGGTGTCTGTAGCAGACTTCAGCGTGACGGTATTGTCGTTGAGCGTGAAGGTGCCGGAGCTCTCAAGGCCTGATGTGTTGACTGTCTCAAGGCTTGAAGTTACCTGGGCCAGGACCTGCGCTCTCATGTCGGCATAGTCCTTGTAGCCTGCGATCTTTGCGAGTGCGTCGAGGCCGTAAGTTGATGTGGTGCCGAGCATGTTCATTATTATCTTGTCGATATTTGTCTCAACGAATGTCTTGATGTTTGCAACGAAAGCATCGCGGTCGACCGTTACTTCGTACTGGCCGTTCTTGAGTGTGAGCGTTGTCGTGATGTAGATGCGGCCTTCAAGATCTGAGGGCATCGAGATGCTGAATTCCTTGGCAACATATGCAACGAACTTGTCTGTGATGTCGACCGTTGATGTGTATGTGCCGTCGATGTTCTTGAGGTTGATCGTGAAATTCTTGTAGGCGAGGAAAGCCGCGAATTCTTCGGAATCGAGGTTTGTGACAAACCAGTCCGGACCGATCCTTATGAGCTCGCAAGTGTAGGAATACGTTACTGTTCCGCACTCGTTAACTGCTGTCGTGATGTCGCTTATCTTGCTGAACTGCTTGCCTGCAAGGGTGCCGAAATCGGCCATGGTGATGCTGATCACGATGGAGCCTTTCTGGCTGTCGATCGTGAGCGTGGATTCGTCCACTTCAAAGGTCATGGTGCCTCTTACGGCATCGCGGAAAGCGATCTGTTCTTCGGTGGGATTGCCGTCGACATCGAAAAGAGCTGACAGGTAAGAGGGTATGTCTATCGTGTCGGAATCCTTGACGGATGCTGCGTAGATCAGGGCAACGCCTGCCTCGTCTTCAACGACGGACTTGGCGATGGCTCTTGCCGTCTCGATCATGGCGCCTTTGCCTATCGGAGGCATTTTCGAGAGGAACGAATAGATGTCCTGGAACTCTTGTGAATTGAAGTTTGTGATGTACCACTCCTTTTCGATCCTGGAGAGTTCGGCGGTAACGGAGATAGTTCTTTTCGAGCACGTGGAAACTGCATTTGCAAGCGCCTGGGCGTCTCTGTAGTCGCCGCTCATGAGGGCTTCGTGGTCGGCGATCGAGAAGTTGATGACGACGGAAGCTGTGTCTTTCTGGACCTGGACAGATGAAGCGTCGACTTCAAAGGTGATCGACTTCATCATCTCTGCGGAGTAGAGGCACTCTTCTTCGGTGTAGTTTTCGATGTTGAGGAGTTCTTTGAACGAAGCTTTGAATTCGCGGTCGAGGCCGTCGGTCTTATGTAAGATGTCACCCGAATCACCGACCTTTATGGACTCTGCGAAAAGCGTTGCCGCCTGGATGACTTTGGTCTTCTGGAATATAGAGCACGAGCATAAAACGGGGAGAAGTGCCACCATTGTTACTGCCGCGAAAATCCTTGCAAATGACTTGTTCATAAATCGATCCTTCAATCTATCCTTAATAATCTATATAGTCCTACATTACTTGGCGCAGAGTGTTGCGTCAAGGTTAATATACTGTAAATCTTGGGTAAGAACGGGCTTAGCGGGCTCTTGAATCATTGAATTTTGGTCAGCATTTTTGTAAAATTTTGTTTAGAAACTAACGGCCGGTGGCCGCTCAAATAAACCGGGAGGAATGCCTTATGGAAAAGAAGAGACTGATAACCAGAAGTGATTTTGACGGACTTGTTTGCGCAATGCTCCTCAAAGAGTTGGATATCATCGGTGAGATCAAGTTTGTTCACCCAAAGGATGTACAGGACGGCAAAGTTGATATTACCGAGAACGACATCACGACAAACCTTCCGTTCGATCCGAGAGTTGGTCTCGCTTTTGACCACCATGAGAGTGAGCTTATCAGAACTGATCATGAGGCTTTCGGCGACAAGTACATCTGCATCTGCGAGAAGTCCGCTGCAAGAGTTGTTTATAACTACTACGGCGGTGCCGATACATTCAAGACGGTAACAGAAGAGATCATGGTAGCCGTAGATAAGGGCGACTCCGCTGACTTCACTGTCGACGAGATCCTTGATCCTAAGGACTGGGTTCTCATGAACTTCATCATGGACGCAAGAACAGGTCTCGGCCGTTTCCACGATTTCAGGATCTCCAACTACCAGCTCATGATGGAGCTCATTGATTACTGCACAAACCACACCATCAAGGAAGTATTGGAGCTGCCTGACGTTAAGGAGCGTACTGAACTCTATTTCGAGCAGCAGGAGCTGTTCAAGAAGCAGCTTGAAGAGAACGTTAAGATCCATGACAAGGTTGCAGTATTGGATCTGAGACCTCTCGAAACGATTTATGCCGGCAACAGATTCATGATCTATGCTATGTGGCCTGAGGTAGAGATGAGCGTTCACGTAGCGTGGGGCTTCAAGAAGCAGAACACGGCCACGGCACGACCGATATCGGCGAGCTCTGCCTCGCATACGGCGGCGGCGGACACACCAATGCCGGCACATGCCAGCTCGATAACGACAAGGTCGATGCTGCATTGCCTGACATTATCGCAAGACTCAACGAACACGAAGAAAGATGAGTATAGCTTAATAAGAATAGAACATTGTAAAGTCTGGTTTTCGCTTTGGCGGGGGCCAGACTTAAAACTGTAAGGGGAGAGTAGAAAAATGAATTCCAAAAGAGTGATGTCAGCAGTTCTCTGCGTTGCTGTTGCTGCAGGTTTTGCAGGCTGCAAAGGCCCTTCGAAAAAGGATATTTCCTCAATCGAGAACACGCTTGGAGAATATGCCGAAGCGCTGCAAGACTGCGATCCGGACGCTGTCCTTGACCTGACCGACTGGGACGACGGTGACGATGACTGCGATGATCTCATGCTCGCAATGTATTTCGATACGCAAAACAAATATGCAGTCGAATACTACGAGGAAGTTGCCTCCACCATCACCATCAACTACGAGTCCGATGACATCGAAGTCAAGGACGGCAAAGCTACCATAAAGGTTACTTACGAGATCGTTGATTGGGAAGAAGTCCTTGAGTATCTGCGCGAGAACGATATCACCGAGATCAGGAAAGCGGTCAAGAATACTGATGACACGATCAAGGTAAAAGGCAAGATTACTCTGGTCAAAGACGGCGATGAGTGGAAGATAAGTAAGATCACGAATCTCGATGAGGTTTTCGGCTTTATCGGAATATTTAGAGAGCCCGATCCGACTGAACCCGATCCTACTGAGACTGAGCCTACGGAAACGGAGCCGACCGGAACAGTGCCGACACCGACAAATCCACCGGCCGAGTATTCTTATGAGAAGATGGTCAGCGCCGCATTTGTGCAGCTCTGGACTGACATGTCTCTGATAGAGGATGCGGAGCTTACATTCGATAAGTGTATCAACGTTTACGATCTCAATCAGGACGGATGCATTGAACTCATTTACCTTACCGCCGACAAATACAGCAACGGCGAGGTTTTCAGCGCTGCTCTTAATATCTGCATATACAATCTCGGAACGGGTGAATATATGAATTACATCTACATACCGGGCATTACTTATATGGCAGCCGACGGCGGATCGTTCATTGTTTTCACGACCGAAGACAATTGTACTGTTATCTCATACAGCGGCGGTGAGGAAACCGACTATCACACCGACACGATCATCTATGATTGCGAATGGAACTGGGTTGGTCATTACAGACGCGACGAGCGTTTGGAATACGATTCTGACACGGATACCGAAATGTATACCACCGATTACCATACGTACAGTGATGAGTACAGCGACAGAAACAGTGAGCTCACTGAGGCTGAATACACCAAGATCGTATCGTCTTATATCGACAATGCGGCTGTGGTCGTTGCACGCAATTACACACCGTGGAAAGGCGACCTCGAGTACGGTCTCTTATCTGTACCTGAATATGAGATGATGTACACCGATGAGGCCATCACTTATCTGGAATCTTCAACAGAACAATAAATTTGAGGGGTTTAGGAAATGAGATTTAAGAAGATAATTGCATCAGCATTATGCGTTTCGGTCCTGGCAGGTCTTGCCGGCTGCGACACTACGAAAAAAGACAGGGAAGCAATCAGCAAAGTTATCGACGAGTGTGCCGAAGCATTCCGTAATGACGACTTTGAAGCATTTGCCGACCTGACCAACATGAAGAAGAAAGACAAGGCTTACAAGCAGGCTGAAAATGCGATGGGCGGCTTCGATTTTTCAGATGAGTATTATACAGACTGTTACGACTTGATCTTCGATACCATTGAGATCCATTACGATACAGACGATATCAAAGTCGACGGCAAGAAAGCTTCCGTTGCGGTCAAGTATGAGGTAATGGACTGGGATGAGGTTGTGAACAAGGTTTACGATCTTTATATCCCATACGAGGATGCGATCAAAAACACTGACGAAACAAAGACCATCAAAGCCAAGATGGAGTTTGAACTCGAAGACGGTGAGTGGAAGATATCCGATATCACAAAGATTGACGAGCTCTTCGCTTTCAAGGGCATAGTCAACCCGCCCGATTATATCCCGACACCTGCTCCGGATCCGACTGAAACGGACCCCGCGGTAACGGAACCTACTGATACTCAGCCTACGGATACACAGCCCGTTTCGCCTTCAGGAACAAGCGAGACGACGGCTTTTGCCGACAGCTACGAAAAGGCTATCGCCGCATATATCCTGATCCTTGAGCAGTACAGAGACGACATCTATACTGTCGAATCAACACACACAATTGATCCCGTGGGACTTTACGACATTGACGGAAACGGACTTCCCGAGCTGTTCTTCATAAGCGATGACGGCAACGGATATTCTTCGACGTTCCATGTTTTCGAGTACAAGGAATATGCCGGAGAAGCGATCGAAGTCATCACTTCACCCGAGATAGTCACGACCGGCCAGGTAAGCGGCTTCATGGTCTATCTCACCGATAAGGAACTGATCATTACTTATGAATACGGCGAGACGTTTTTCCTCCACGTCAGCACAGACGTATATGCTATAGGCGAGAGGGATGGCGGCTACCACAAGTGGGATCTCTGCGAGTCTTACGCGCGTGAGACTGTTGTCGATTACGATCCTGCAAGTGACGAGCAAACAGTGGAAAAGCTCTACTACCATAACGCGCTGAGCTGCACTGAAGACATCTACATGCCCGCGATGAAAAACTTCACCGAAAGGACAGTAATTCAGCTCGCAAGAAAGTTCGTGCTTAATTCGAACGATCCCGAATACGGCCTCATGTCGAAGCCTACAAACCAACGTTTCAGCTACTCAACAATGCACGATTACCTTGAATCACTCATTGCTTAAGAAAAGCTTATGAAAAAGATCACTTCAATCATTTCAGTTACTCTCGCGGCATCTATGGCGTTGTCCGTAACAGGATGCCTGAACAAATACGTCAACCCGATGGGCACGGCTGCTCTTGAGTCTTACGCAAAGGAATACGGTGCCGAGCGCTACAAGAGCTCCCGTGACTTCGCGCATTTCATCAAGGATTCATACGGCGATGTTAACCAGCTAAACGACGGTGTTTACGTCCGTGCTGACGGCAAGGCTGCCGGCATGGCGATTGAGGCTTCGAGCGAGATACCGATCTTCTACGATGAGAACATTAAGGAAGCCACGGTCTTTGCGGTCGGTAACATGAGCTACTACATGTTCAACGAGATCTTCTGCGTCTCAATGGCATTCGGCTCTTCAAGAGACGCCGACCTTTACTACGAGATGGCCGTTGATTCTTATTACGTCCGCGATGAGGACGGAATCATCGACGCCGATGAATTCGATCCGCGCATGGTCTTCGACGTTTTCGAAAACGACCAGCAGGTGGAGCAGGCAAGACAGGCTTTGCGCAGGGAGCTTTCCAACATGGGCGCATCTCCTGAAATGACGAGATGTACGACTTCGACTACGACCTGGAACTCGAATCTTTCGAAGGTGAAGACGGCCTCAGGTACACACTCCTGACCGGCTCACACGGCGACGTTTTCTATACCGCCGGCATCTATGTCAAGAACAGCACGGTCTTCTACGCTTACGGCTTCGGTTACGTGCCCACAGAGGTAAACGAATATCTCGACGACGTTTGCGAGCACATGCAGGTGCCGCCGCCGAGCAGTCTGTGATTTATAATTTTGCATGTGATGATGCCCCGGATGCAGTGCGTTCGGGGTTTTTTTTGATGTGGTTGATATTATCAACCCTTTGCCTATCAAACCTTACTTTACAAAAACTATACATAATTGGTGGGTTGTTTACAGGACTGTAATTGTATTTAACAGGGCTTCAAGTCAGAATGATTTTATATTCGAGAATTAGTTCATTGTTTGACGCACATCGAAACGAAAGGAGTCCGGTATGAAACGATTATTCAAGTTTTTGGTCGCCTCAGCAACTTCATTCAGTTTGCTGTTTGCGAATATCCCGTTGACGCAAGTCATAGTCAGGGCGGATGGAGATGAACCTTCCGCAAAGCAATACACAATTAAATATTCAAATAGTTGTACTGATGGTAATCTTAAACTGTTAAACGGAGACGTTGAGGTAGCTGAGGATTCATATATTTATCCGGGATCGACGGTGAGTTTCAGTGCTGCTGATCTTCCGGCTGAATATACTGCTGAATATGTCGTTACATGGGATCAGTTTTCTGAAACTCCTGATACGGTAGTTTTAACAAGTGATTCGTATACTATTGGACATTACGCAAAGTTTCTATATGCAAATTATGTAGTAAACGATACTGATAAGAAAATTGAATTGCATCTTGAATTGCGAACAGCTTATCGGATTACTTTCGAATCTAATATCTGGTGTGAGTTCGAAGTGCAGATTGACGGCGGCAGTGCAACCAATGGCCTTGCAAGTCTGAATTATGGTCTTGTCAGATCCAATTACGTTGCTGACTCATTCAAGAAGGAGTCATTTGATTTTGCCGGAGATACAATTAACTACATTTCATTTGAAGGTTTCCACAGACCCGGTGATGTAGATAATGATGACCCAGATTACGAAGGTTATCGTTTTATAGGTTTCAATATTAATGACGATGATTATGAAGTTATCTCAAGATATTGGCAGAATAAATTTTATGCTGGAGATCTTGAAGATGGCACTTTTGATAAAAATGGTAACGGACTGGTTAGCGTAAAGGTTACAGGTGATACTGCTAGAGCTGTCAGAGTAGAATGGGCAGACTCGACTGTTCCTGATGAATACATCCAGGGAAACCTTATAAATGAACATTGTGTATTTGATCATGGTTCTGCTGAAATCCTGGCTATTCTTGATGCTGATGGAAACGATATTTCAGAATACTATGATCTTCCGAATTGCAAAGATCAATATGGCAATGGTGGTATTACAGTTGAAGTAGGATACAAGATTGTATTCGAACTCATTCCTGAGCACGGCTATCAGTTGGAAACAGTAAATGTAAATGGTTCTAATAATATACCCGAAACTGATAAAAGCGTAAATGGAGCAAATATATACATATTTGAAGTTGAGGATTATTGTGTCCACTTCAGATCAACATTTGTTGAAGAACCCGATGAATTAAAGAATGATTCAAATACTGTCAAGCAGGGAAATATTGACCTTAATGATTCAAATCTTAACGGTTCAGGCCTTGTTACAGTAGAAGATCTAAGTGCTGCTGAAGAAAAGAAATACGAAGATGAGCAGTGGGATAACGATCTTGAAGTACAGGCAGGTTTTGAAATTGATTTAGATAACCGTTTCAGAATTGCTAACACTGATGATTATTGGGAAAAAGAAGTCCATGATCTTGACGAAGACGGATCAGCTTGGATTGCTTTAGATCTTGGTGAAGATTTTGAACCGGAAAATGAGAATGTAAAGATTATCCACATTACTGACGACGGAGAAACAGAGTATCTCGACACAAAGTACGATGAAGATACACATACTGTATTCTTTAAAACCGGCGGTTTCTCAACATTCTTAGTCGCTTCTACAGATAAAGACGTAGGTCCTGAGGCTGAAGTTCCGGATGGCTTTACAGCTGAAGCTCCGCAGAATAATAACGATAATCCTGGTGAACCCGGAGAACCTCCTAAACCCGGCGACCCCGAGCCTGGTGAACCCCAGCCCGGTGAACCGCCCGTTCCTGGTGAAGAAGATCCCGGAGAATATGTACCTCGTTTCGACGTAGCACTCGTTGACGATGAGCCTGCACTCGGTAACTGGGAAGGCGAAGATAATCCGTTCTTTGTAGCTCTTAGAGTTGGAACGGCTATTCCCGGCGACGCTATAATCAACAATGACCTTCCTGAGGATCTTCCTGAGGAATGCAAGTTGATCTACTTCATCAACGGTGAAGAAGTTGAAAGCTTCTCTGTAACTGAGCGCAAATCGTTCTCACCCGGACACTTTGTAACATATGAAGGAATCAAGGTTACAGAGACTACATGTGAAGTTTACTTCAACGAGTGTTGGGTTGTCGGTATTGATGTTATCATGCTGGATCTCAGTATGAAGGCACTGGATAAAGATGGCAAGGTTATTGAGCCTGTAGGCGGAAGTGATAAAGATGGAACTTTGATTTTCGAGTGCGGCGATGCAGGTGAGGAAGATTTCACATACTTTGAAATTGCTTACCCTGAATGCCCTGCTGAAGTAGTTGTTAAGGGTATTAACGACTATGCGATCTTCTATCTCGAATGCAATGAAAAGGATATGTTCAATACTCCTATCGGTGAGAACAGCATAGAGTATCCTTCCGAGGATGACTATATCTGGATCGGTGCATGGGGCATGGTACCTGATTCTGAGACAGTTAATTTCACAGACAGTCTGACAAGAGTATCTGCTGTATTCGAAGGTGTCAGCGAAGATAAGATCGATGATTATCTGCTCTTAGTAACTGAGTTTGATACTTCTGACACATCTGAAGAAGAAATTGCAGCATTCAAGAAGCAGATTGCAGAAAAGGGCTATGACATTTCCGAATTCCCGTTGGGATTTAACATAACTCTCTATGACAAGAATGGTGAAGTACATGAGCCCGGATTCACAGTAAGAATAACACTCGTACTGGAGAAAGCTCTTGATCTTGAGGATGGCGAGACAGTCCTGATCCTCCACATGCTTGATGACGACAAATTTGAGATTATCGAAGCTGTATACAACGCACAGAATCTGACTCTCACATTTGAGACGAAGTCATTCTCACCGTTCGTAGTAGCCATCGGTACGAAGGCAGCTCCCGCATCTGTTGTTAAGACAGGTGAGGATATCGCCACCACAAGGATCGTGGTAGCCACACTCCTTATCACTGCGGCAGCTGCAGCAGGCATCCTCTTCATCAAGAGAAGACGTGATGAAGCTGAGGAAGAAGAATAAAGCGACCCTACGTTTTGATGCGTCAAACATACGGACTCTCCATTGAAAAGTAAAAGATTATAAAATCAAAATGCAGGGTTCCGGGGCGTGCAGATTACAGGCTGCACGCCCTTCTCATGAAAGCGTGATTAAAGGGAAACGATTCGCGCACTTTTTTCGAACAGTAACAAGGATTTTTTATGTCGGAAATAACGAACAAATATCCTTGTTCGTGTAATCGATTCAGGTATGATAACTTTACTATAAAGGCATATACCTGATAAAATATGTAAAACTATGGAAATCGGAGGGAACCGATCATGGATGCTTTATTATTTGCTAAGGCAGCTAGAGAAGAAAAGGATGCAATGCTCGAGACGTATCTCGCAGATACTGACAGTGTTGCAGGCGAGCAGATCGCAAAGCTCAAGGCTGCAGGCGCAAGTGACGAACTCTTGAGAGAGGTTTTTAATTCGGTACTTACAGACTGCTTCTACAACATTCTTCTCGGAATCGACGGCCAGATGCCTATCGGATCCCTTGGTGAGAGAAGCTACAGACTTTTGGCACCTGACAGCACTGTAATCGCAAATGCTTCAGGCACTCTTGCAGAAGCTGCTTACGAAGCGTTCTACGGCGAAGAGGGCTGATCCCTTACCGGACAACTTAATTAATTATTGAGCCACCTCTTTTGAGGTGGCTCTTTTGTTGGCCGATTTTTGTTGATTGAATACTTACTTCGGCGCCCAGACGATCCAGACGAACAGATAACCTGCGATTACTGCCGTGAGGGTGAAGGGGATACCGATCTTCATGAAGTCGCCGAAGCTTACTTCGTGGCCTTCCTTGCGGAGCATGCCGACACCTGCGATGTTAGCTGATGCACCGATAGGTGTGAGGTTGCCGCCAAGAGTAGCGCCGACCAGAAGTCCGAAGTACAAGAAGTGCGGTTCGACGTTCATTGCAGTTGCTACGCCTGCAAGCAAAGGAAGCATCGTTGCAACGTAAGGAATGTTGTCAATGAATGCGGAGATGAGAACTGAACCCCATACGATGATGGTGAAGAGAACGAATTTGTTGGAGCCGCCGAAGTTTGCGATAAGGTTTGCGAGGTCGTTGATGATGCCGGCTTCACGGATGGAAGCGATAACTACAAAGAGACCTGTAAGAAGGAGCATCGTATCCCAGTCCATGGCTTTAAGCGAATGAACCATTCCTTTGGTGCCCTTCTGTTTGAAGATCTCCCAGATGATCGTAAGGATTCCGCATACCATGCAGATGATTCCGTTTGTCCATTCGTGTGTGTTCGGGATGAACGAAGCGATGATGAGAAGGACTACGTGTCCAAGCATCGTGATGGTCGGAACATAGTCAGTAACCTTTGTGTGCTCAGTGCTGTTAACGGGCTCTCTGTTCTTTCTGAACATTACCATCATGAGCGGAATCGTGAGGATCGCGCCGAGTTCAACGGCGAAGAACATGCCGGGCTTGCCGTTCATGTAGAAGAAGTCGTTGAAGTTCATGTGGTCTG
>CAJOJI010000010.1 GCA_905234715.1 uncultured Saccharofermentans sp. | reverse complement strand
GTAATAGTATCTGCTTCGGCGATCCTTCTTCTGATGAGCCATACCGCATCGAGTTCTTCCTGGGTAAGCAGGAGGTCTTCTCTTCTCGTACCGGACTTGTCGACTGCGATAGCCGGGAAAACTCTTCTGTCGGCGAGCTTTCTGTCCAGAGTGACTTCCATGTTGCCTGTTCCCTTGAATTCCTCGAAAATAACTTCGTCCATTCTGGAACCTGTCTCAATGAGCGCAGTTGCAAGGATCGTAAGGCTTCCGCCGTTCTCGATGTTTCTTGCCGCACCGAAGAATCTCTTAGGTCCGTAGAGTGATCCCGGATCGAGACCGCCTGACAAAGTTCTTCCGGTAGGATTGATCGTAAGGTTGTAAGCTCTTGCAAGTCTTGTCATTGAGTCCAAAAGGATAACTACGTCCTTACCGAGCTCTACAAGTCTCATTGCTCTCTCGAGAACGAGCTCTGTTACTCTTACGTGGTTCTCGGGGCGCTTGTCGAATGTCGAATAAACGACCTCGCCCTTGATGTTTCTCTGCATGTCCGTAACTTCCTCAGGGCGCTCGTCAATGAGGAGAACGATGAGTTCGCAGTTGGGATTGTTAGCAGTGATTGAATTTGCGACCTTCTGAAGCAGGATCGTCTTACCAGCCTTCGGCGGAGATACGATCATACCTCTCTGGCCCTTACCGATAGGTGAGAAAAGATCGATGATCCTTGTGGAGATATCTTCCTTCTCAGTCTCAAGATCAAGTCTCTCATTAGGATAGATAGCCGTAAGGCTCTCGAACTTCGGACGTCTTCTGATATTCTCATAATCGCCTTCTGTTACCGGGATGCCGTTAACTTCTGTAACGCGCTTCAACGGAGCATATCTGTCCTTGCCGCGCTTCGGATTAGCAAATCCCTTGATGTAGTCGCCTCTTCTAAGGCCCATTCTCTTGATCATCTGGCCGGGAACGTAAGCATCGTCCTCACCGGGCAGATAGTTATTTCTGTGAACGAATCCGCAGAAATCGTTCTTATTACCTTCGTTGTTGTTGATCGCGAGAACGCCTTCAACCTCAATCTCTACAGGGAGCTCAGGTTCTGCCTTCTCTTCTTCGCCTTCAGCAGGAACTTCATCAGTCATCTCGACTGTCTTTGTATCCTGGCCGGGACCAAATGAGATCTTTCTTCTCTTGGATCTGCCGTGCTTGCCCTGACCCTGGTTCTGTTCAGGCTTCTTCTCTTCCTGCTTTGCTTCAGGAGCGGGTGCAGCTTCTGCGGGAGCCTCTGCTACAGAAGCTTCTGCAACTGCAGCCTCAATAGGTGTGGGTTCTTCAGCCTTAACCTCTTCTGCAGGAGCATCTTCCTTTTTCTTGGAAGCCTTAGTCTTTCTGGGCTTGGAAGCCTTCTTCTCAGCCTTCCCGGATTCTTCAGAAGCTTTCTCAGCAGGAGCTTCTGATGTAACTTCTGCAGGAACTTCAGCCTTTTCCTTTGCAGATTCTTCTGCTTTGGCTTCTGTCTTCTTAGTGCGCTTTGCAGGCTTTTTCTCAGCCTTTGCAGCAGTCTTCTTTTCTGCCTTGGGCTCTTCTGTCAGGCCTTCTGCAGCTGCTTCTTTTTTAGCCACTTTTTTCTCCTCTTCTTTCTCTGCCTTGAGCATGGCATCAGCCAGTTCGTTGGTCTCAAACCTTGCGGTCCTGCCGACATCAACGATGAGCTCGTCGAGAGACTTTGTATTCTCTGTTGTCTTCATGGGTTCCGGAATTGCAGGTGCCTTAACGGGAACAGGTTCCTCGGTAAGATCAACAGTAGTGATGTCACCGATGTCCTTGGCGCCCGTAATGGCCATAAGAAGCTCATCTCTGGTCTTCTTCTCTGCTTCTTCCGCTGTGAAATCTCCGAACGCGACAGCTATCTGTCTTAAGTCGGAATCCGTCTTGGAATTCAGGTTGTCAAAATCGTCCATAAACGCCTTTCGAAAATGTAAATTTGCGCAAAAAACCTATTATCGTAGAACTTATAAAGGGATATCAAACTTCAAATGGAAAATATCTAATCTAACGAATGCGCGCCGGGATATTCACCCGACGCGCATAATATAACATTTGTAATTATTTCAGTCAATCAAATAATATTTTTCTGAACGGGTCAGCCGCAAATATCAGTTATCACTGAGAGCTGCGAACTTGTCCATCATATCGAGTGCCTTACCTGTTCCGATAACTACGCAGGATACAGGGTCCTGGGCAAGGTATACGTCGATACCGATCCTGTTGGACAGCATGTGGTCAAGACCGTAGAGCATAGCTCCGCCGCCTGTCATAACGATACCTCTTTGTGAGATATCAGCCATGAGTTCCGGAGGTGTTCTCTCAAGAACGTTGTGTACGGCTTCGAAGATCTGTGTGATAGGCTCTTCCAACGCTTCGAGCATTTCTGTGGAAGATACGGTAACTGTTGAAGGAAGACCTGTGATGATGTTTCTTCCCTGAACGTCCAATGTAAGCTCTTCATCTCTCGGATAAGCGCAGCCGATCTCGATCTTGAGCTTCTCTGCCGTCTTCTCACCGATGAGGATGTTATGTCTCTTTCTTACGTGCTTGATGATGGCTTCATCAAACTTGTCGCCTGCAACCTTAAGTGATGCATCAACAGCCGCCGATATCAACGACCATTGAACCGCATGCCTTTGTGATATCGATACCTGCACCGATTGCAGCTGCGATAGGCTCTCTGATTAGGAAAACGTCCTTTGCGCCTGCGTGACGGCAGGCATTCTCAACTGCCTGCTGCTCAACGGGTGTGATAACAGAAGGAACGCAAACAACGATAGTAGGCTTGAAATATGTTGCACGAAGACCTGTGCATACACGGCCGATAAACGCCTTAAGCATGACCTCAGTAGCTCTGAAGTCAGAAATAACGCCCTCACGAAGAGGTCTGATTGCTTCTACGATACCGGGAGTACGGCCGAGCATGAGTGAAGCTGATTCACCAACTGCCAAAACCTTACCTGTCTTGCTGTTAACTGCAACAACAGAGGGTTCCTTAAGAACGATACCCTTTCCCCTGATATAAACAAGAACGCTGCTGGTGCCGAGATCGACACCTATTTCCATGCCTAAGCCCATAAAATCACCTCAAAAAATATAAGAAAACGCCGCATTTGGCGAATTAGTCGGTAAAAATTCAATTTATTATCACATCAAGGATAGTAAAAATCAATGACGCGACGCCCTATTTTAGTGACATTCTGATTTCAATTTGCGGCGATATTTCGGCATTTTCGACAGACCGCGGGAGAATTTGTCTGCACTCATTGCTGCATACTATTCTTTAATTAACTGTGATTTTCGAGCACATCGGAGTATAATTAGGTGTTCATTTTTAAAAGAATAGGAGTCTTTCATATGAGTTATTCAATTGAGACAGACAAGAAGTGGCAAGGAAAATGGGCTGAAACAGGCCTTTACAAGTTCGATCCGAACGCAGACGGCGAGAAGCTGTACTGCCTCGAGATGTTCTCTTATCCTTCCGGAGCAAACCTTCACCTGGGTCATTGGTACAACTACTCACTAACAGACTCCTGGGCAAGATTCAAGCACATGCAGGGTTATAACCTCTTCCACCCCATGGGATTCGACTCATTCGGACTCCCCGCTGAGAACTATGCCATCAAGACAGGTATCCACCCCAAGGATTCCACTCTCAAGAACATCGACACGATGGAAAAGCAGCTCCAGGCAATGGGTACAACAGTAGACTGGGACTACGAAGTTAAGACTTGCATGCCCGACTACTACAGATGGAACCAGTGGTTCTTCATCGAACTCTACAAGAGAGGCCTTGCTTACCGTAAGAATGCACCTGTTAACTGGTGTCCTTCATGCAAGACAGTTCTTGCAAACGAGCAGGTAGTAGACGGCGAGTGCGAGAGATGCCATTCCGAAGTTGTACGTAAGAACATGACACAGTGGTTCTTCAAGATCACTGAATATGCACAGGAACTTTTAGACGACCTCCCGAAGCTCGACTGGCCTGAAAAGACAAAGAAGCTTCAGAAGAACTGGATCGGCAGATCCGAAGGTGCTCAGGTTGCTCTCTATGTCGAGAAGAACGGCGAGCGTCTTACAGACGAGAACGGCAATCCCATGAAGCTCGAAGTATTCACAACGAGAGTTGATACGTTCATGGGCATCACATATGTAGTTATCGCACCTGAGTCTGAGCTTTGCGCAAAGCTCACAACAGACGAGTGCAGAGATGCAGTTGAGGAATACCGCAAGGCAACAGCTAAGGTTACAGAGATCGACCGTATGTCCACAACACGTGAGAAGACGGGCGTATTCACAGGTGCTTATGCTATCCATCCTCTGAACGGCAGAAGAGTTCCGATCTGGGCAGCAGATTACGTTGTTGCAGGATACGGCACGGGCGTTGTCATGGCAGTTCCTTCACACGATGAAAGAGACTACGATTTCGCTCACAAGTACGGCCTTGATATCATCCGCGTTATCCAGCCCGAAAAGGGTGTTGATTCCGATCTCCCTTACTGCGAGAAAAAGGGTTATCTCACAAACTCCGGCGAGTTCGACGGCATGGAGATGCACGATGCTCAGAAGGCTATCGTTGCAAAGCTCGCAGAGATCGGCATGGGCGAATGGAAGATCAACTACAGACTCCGTGACTGGCTCATCTCACGTCAGAGATATTGGGGAACACCCATCCCGATGGTACACTGCCCTTCATGCGGTGTAGTACCCGTACCCGAAGAGGAACTCCCTGTTCTTCTCCCCTACGACGTTGAGTTCACACCCGACGGTGAGAGCCCTCTTGCAAAGTGCGAATCTTTCATGAACTGCAAGTGCCCCAAGTGCGGCGGCGATGCAAGACGTGATCCCGATACAATGGATACTTTCGTTGACTCTTCCTGGTATCAGTTCAGATATCCTGATAACAAGAACGACAAGGAAATGTTCTCCAAGGATAAGATCAACAAGTTCTGCCCTGTCGACAAGTACGTCGGCGGCGCTGAGCACGCATGCATGCACCTGCTCTATGCAAGATTCTTCACAAAGGCTATGCGTGACATGGGTATGCTCGATTTCGACGAGCCTTTCACAAGCCTCGTTCACCAGGGAACGATCCTCGGACCTGACGGCCAGAAGATGAGTAAGTCTAGAGGCAACACAGTTGCACCCGATGACTACATCAGCAAGTACGGTTCAGACGTATTCAGAACTTACTTAGGATTCGGCTTCGCATACATCGAAGGCGGCCCTTGGTCTGATTCCGGTCTCCAGGCTATCGTTAAGTTCTTCAGAAGAATTGAGACATGCGTAGCAGAGAGCGCAGGCGTTGCTGCTTCCCTCCCCGCAAAGGCTGACATGACTTCTGCAGACAAGGAACTCAACTATGCAGTTAACTACGCGATCAAGAGTTCTACGGCAGATATCGAGAAGTTCCAGTTCAACACTCCTATCGCACGTATGATGGAGCTCTTAAACGCAATCACAAAGTACAGCCAGGATGCATCCGCTAAGGCTGAATTCAAGAGATATGCTACAGAGAAGCTCGTTCTTCTCCTCGCACCCTTCGCACCTCACTTCACGGAAGAACTCTGGTGCGAGACTTTGGGCAACGGCTATTCCGTTTACAACCAGAAGTGGCCTGAAGTAGACGAGAGCGCACTCGTTAAGGATGAGATCGAGATCGCAGTACAGATCAACGGTAAGGTTCAGTTCAAGGTCAACATCCCTGCTGAAGCTGACCAGGCTGCAGTCGAAGCAATCGTCAATGCAGACGACAGACTCGCAGGTGCATTAAACGGCAGATCGATCGTTAAGTTCATCTACGTTAAGGGAAGGATTGCTAACATCGTAGCGAAGTAATTCTCTAAACAACAAACAATAACAAAGGGCTGTCTCAGAAAATGAGGCAGCCCTTATTTCATCTTTCAAATTATGATTACTCTTTCTTTTCCCGTTGTACAGCTACAGTCCAATCAGCCTTAGATGAATCATTGCTGAGTATTGCTATCCAATTTCTCTTGCCGTACAAAAACCTTATTATGTTTACCGTTCTTTCCTTTTCATTTATTGTGTAAAAAGCAATGTAATTGTTTATTACTATCATCCTGATTTCCCAGGTTTCCAATACCGGATCATTAACAATACTATGTCTTTCAGGCATAGTTGCCAGTTTATCGATCTCAGTTTCAACGGCTTCAATAAGCTTATCCGCGGCTTCCGGATTCAATAAAATGAATTCAATATAATCTGCCGCCTCACTAATATCCTGTGCGGCTTTTTCAGTAATACGGATATCGTACTTCATCTTTTGCGTCTCTTTTTAATATCAGACATCGCATCTTTAAAAGGACGGGTGTTACCGGCTGCAACATCATCCATTCCTTCTTTTACAAGACCATAGAGTTCAAACTTACCCATGAGTGTCTCGTAGTTTTCTATACTCATTACAGCCAGATCGCCTTTCCCGTTTTTCGTAATAAAAACAGGTTCGTTGTAGGTATGGCAGAAATTTGATATCTCATTGTATCCATTTCTGAGATCCGCACTGGATTTAATTGCAGGCATCGAAATTTCCTCCTTATCATATAACAAAATTATACACAAATTTTGTTATGAAAACAATCCGCCTATTCCTTATACCGCAATCGAAATCAATCAGGAACAAACACTAACTGGTCATCGACGATCTCAACCGTACCGGTTACTCTCGTCGTCGGATCGCCGTAGCCGTTCGGCCCTCTCTCTTCTACGATGAGGCGGCCGTTTTCGACGCCAACAACATAGTAATCGTAATTGAATCCGTCAAGACAATATCCTTTGTGATTCTGCATGTCGTAAACAAGACATTGTGTCCTTACCATTCCGCTTCCGGTAGTTCTCGACGTGCACCTGTCTTCAACACCGTCGCCTGTAATGTCTGCCGAATAATAAGGAAGTTCAAGGAACTTATCATCTGACATTTGATACATAGATCCGGAGATAAAATATCTGTAGAACTCCTCGTCAGGAGAATAAGTGATCACATTGCCTGTGTCCGCATAGTAATAAGCCTTAAGACTACCCTTCGACGGAGCTTCGGAAGTTTCCGAATTGCATGTGCAATGAACATATATCCACTTGCCTGAAACTATCTCTATGCTTCCTTCGTTGGTCAGATCAGGCTTGGCAGCTTCAAGAAAACTGAGATTGACATAGAAGTCAGGGAGCTTGTGTTCTGTAACAAAGACTTCCCAATTGGTATTAGAATCGCCTTTGCTGTCGAAATTAATCGTAACTGTTATCTTCTCGGCATAGGACGGTTCCCTGTCATCGTATTTGAACTGCATGCCGTAATATCCAACATCGAAAATGTCTTCATTCTCAATGTTCAGGAATTCGACCTTTTTACCGCCGAAGACCATGCCGTTCTTATCAAGCGGCTGGAAACAGCCGGAAAGACCCATTACAAATGCAACGGTCATCAATAAAGACAACACCCGTTTCATGATCATATGCACCCCCATGACAAGATTGACCGATTAAACGATCTCAATCTTAAAACAGATTGGCTTGTCATTTTGTTGCATGTTTTCGAGTGTTATCTTAAGTCCTTCTTCATTGCGCAGTGTCGAGGCGATCTTAATATCACCCAATGCTTCAACAGAACCCAGAACGATGTCGCGTTCGCCTTTTAACTTAAGCGACTTGATAACGAAAGTATCGGAATCAGGTCTCATGCAGAACGCATAGATATAACCGTTCTTGTAGGTGAATCTGAAGTCTTCTGAAGTGTATTGTTTTTCCTCATTATCCATGAAAGATCCGGCTTCGTTATTTACTTTTCCTTCGCCGAAAACTTCCCACGGAACAGTATCGTAAATTCCCTCGCCGTTAACATCCATCCATTCGCCCATTTCAAGAAGAACAGACTTCTCTTCATCGGTGATGGTTCCGTCAGGTTTAGGGCCTACATTAATAAGCAGCATGCCGTTCTTGCTGACGATGTCCACAAGGTCGCAGATAATCTGTCTTGCGGGTTTGAATTCGTTGTCGGTGACATATCCCCACGACTTCTTTCCGATAGCCGTATCCGTCTGCCAGGGCTTCGGGGATACACCTGTCAAAGCACCTCTTTCGACATCGAAAACAGCAACGTCCGGCGGGAATGCCTCATGCTTATAATTGATGGTGACTTCTTCTCCCCATTCTTCTGCGCGGTTATAGTAATATGCGCAGACTTTTTTCAGATACGGTTTGAATTCCGCATTCTGGATCCAGGTATCGAAATAGAGGATCAGAGGTTTACATTTATCTATCAGTTCACAAGTATGTACGAGCCAGTCCTCAAGCCAGTCTTGAGTCGGCTTTGCGGGCGAGAAAACATCTTCTAATGTGTGAAATACTTCCGTATCGGAAAGCTCCGGACAAAGATATGCAGGACCGTAGAAATCTCTGTATTCTTCATCGTTAACATCGCAGTCGATCGTTCTTCCCATGTTCATGAAGAAGAAGTGTTCTGCCCTGTGTGATGAACCGCAGAATACGAGTCCGTTTTTGTCGCATGACTCATGTATCTCTTTTACGACGTCTCTCTTGGGACCCATTTCCGCTGCGTTCCAGCGGTTAAGATCAGAGCCGTACATTGCAAAGCCGTCGTGGTGTTCGCACACGGGCATTATGTATTTGGCACCGGCTTTTTTGAAAAGTGCGATCCATTCATCTGCATCGAACTTCTCAGCCTTGAACATCGGGATGAAATCCTTATATCCGAAATCTTTCGGATCGCCGAAATTCTTCTTATGAAATTCGTATTCGCGTGCACCGGGACAGTACATCCATCTCGGGTACCATTCACATGCATATGCGGGGACGCTGTAGATTCCCCAGTGAATGAAGATTCCGAGTTTTGCCTTACGATACCATTCAGGGATCTTATGACCTGCAAGAGAGCTCCAGTCGGCTTTATATCTGCCATTGCTGATCGTCTCGTCTATCAGTTTGAGATACTCTTTGCGGTCCATGGAAACCTCCTGAACGATTACTTAAGGGGCTTATACATCAATATCTCGTCGTGGTATGTGCCGTCATCGAGAAGGAATGCATTGTGTCTTCTTCCCGACTCGATGAAGCCGCACTTCTTGTAAAGTGCCTGTGCACGCGTGTTCTCAGCAAAGACTTCCAGGTCGACCTGATGCCATCCGATCTCCTTTGCAAGATCAGTCATGTAACCGATCATGGCAGAGCCTATGCCGAGATCCCAGTATTGCTGATAGAGTGCAATTGCGAGATTACATCTGTGCGCGATCTTGCGTTTGTCTCCGATACCGTTGATGCTGCCGTTGCCTGCGACTTTACCATCGACAACTGCGACCATCATGATGAGGTACGGATCATCCATGAACTTGGCAAGAAGTTCCGCCTCGCCTTCAACCGTGAATTTAACTTCATCAGGATATCTTAAAAGATACGGTGTCTCCGCAGATGTTACTTTCAGATATTCGATCATCTGCTCTGCATACATAGGCTCAGTGGGCTTAAGTATGCATTTTCTTCCGTCTTTTAATGTAATCTCTTTTTCTTTAAATCTCATTTCGAATTACCTAAAGATTTTTCCAAACGGTTGAGCTGCTCTTTGAGAGAACGGATCTCCGTGATCAGCTCTTCATTGGATGCGGGTGCTTCTTCCTTCTTATCATCTGCCGTGTTCTCTGCAGTAACTTCGCTGATTGCATTAACAACAATACCTACGACTACGTTCATTACGATGAATGAAGAAAGGAGTACGAAAGGTACGAAGTATGCCCATGCCCAGGGGAACACTTCCATGACGGGTCTGCTGATTCCCATTGACCAGCTCTCGAGTGTCATTACCTGGAAAAGCGTATACATTGACTTGCCGATAGTACCGAACCAGTCGTAGAATGCTTCACCGAAAAGATTGACTCCGATAAGAGCAAAAATGTAGTAGATGAGGAGCAGTAAGATTCCTGTCCACATGATGCTCGGAATTGACTTTACGATGGCACCGATGATGATCTGAAGATGACGAACGTGGCCGATAAGTCTTGTGCTTCTTAAAGCTTTCAGTGACTTCAAAACTCTTAAGACTCTTACTGCACGGAAAGCAGCCATGAAAGGAAGACCTGAAACCATTGAAACAGCAACGATTATCATGTCGAACCAGCTCCACGGATCTTTGAAGTAATCCAGTCCGTATGCAAGAATCTTGATGACGATTTCAATAATGAATATCCAAAGACAGATCGTGTTAATTAAAGCGAATGCACTGAGTACGTTTTCGGGAAGCCCCTTAATCGTTTCAACACCCATTAATGCAGCATTGAAAATGATAACAAACAGGATAATACCCTGGAACAATTTACCGTCAACGACTTTCTTTAACCCCTTGATCATAACCTCTCCTTAAGCTTCTTTAAAAATTATCTCACAGATTGTACTATTCTAAAAATATGTTTTAAGACAATTCTTTAGTCTCGCCGATAATTTTTATACCAATGTCGCAATTGACTTTATTCTTCATTACGCTCTTCGAGACTCCGAGGAAATGACCATACTTAAATGTTCCAATAGATACCGTGAGATCGGATATGACATAAAGCTCGCCCATACCCGTATCTCCGTTAAGTCCGCTGTTGATATCTGCGCTTACGACATATGCATCTGAAGCGTTGATGCTCTCGATCGCACTTTTCGCAGGCTCCTTTACTTCACCCTTAAATCCCGTTCCGAAAATGCAGTCCAAAATCGTCTTGTATTTTCCATAATCGCCTTCAGTTACGACAGGGATTCCTTTAGCTACGCACTTATCGAAAAAATACTTTCCGTCTTCTGAGAATGAATTCTCATACAAAAGAACGATCTCGCATTCGATGCCGTGATCTTTAAGAAGTGATGCGACCACGAATCCATCACCGGCATTATTGCCTTTACCGCAGATGATTCCGACAGGTGCTTTCCATTCTGCCTGCTCAAAGATCGCTCTTCCTGCACGCTCCATAAGTTCCTTGGACGGAACAAGATTTTCAATAGTCCACTTATCGCTGGACCTCATTACTTCAGTTGATACACAAACAGGCATACTGCCTCCCCAAAATAAAACTGCCCCTATTGTACTATCAACAGGGGCAGGAACCTATATGGGATTTATGACTTATACCTTTAAGTTAAATCCGATGACCGGAGAACGGATAATCTTACTGCTGTCCGCTCTTCCAGACGTATCCTGTCTTGATCACGGTCTCTATGTGATAACCGGCTTTCCCGAGCGCTTTTCTGAGCTTCTTTATATGTGAGTCCACAGTCCTGTCATAGCCTTCAAAATCAGAGTTCCAGGCCATATCAAGAATCTGGTCACGCGTTAGGACAATGTCCTTGTGATCGATAAACATAAGCAAGAGATCATATTCTTTTGGCGCCAGATTGATGTTCTTTCCGTTTACGCTTACAAGATGCCTTGCAGGATCGATCGTGATCTCATCTATTACAAAGCAGCCGTTCTTGGAAAGAAGGCCGTGATATCTGCTGATAAGTGCATTAACCTTCATGAGCAGCACCTTAGTCGAAAAGGGTTTGGTGACATACTCATCTGCACCGATCTCATAGCCTGAGATGATATCGCACTCATCGCCTAATGCCGTAAGGAAAATGATCGGCACGTCGTATTTGGATCTGATATGGCGGCACACTTCCTTGCCGTCCTTACCGGGCATCATGATATCTAAGATGACCACATCATACTTCTGCCTGTCCGCCAAAGAACATGCATCGATTCCGTTGTCTGTCGCGTCTATCTCAAATCCGTTTTTGCGGAAAAAGACTTCAACGACTTCTCTTAATGTAACCTCATCTTCTGCAAGCAAAATCCGATACATTCTTTAAATCCTTATCCGGTTTTTCAGGCCGTCTCTTGAGCCGGCATCGAGAACTTAAACTCCGTTCCCTTATCGCCGCTCGTGCAGCTGTAATCAGCCTTGTGGACATCAAGGATACTCTTTACGACCGAGAGTCCTACGCCGCTGCTGCTCATTCTGTCAGTCCTTGCCTTATCTGTCGTATAGAAAACATCCCAGACCTTGTCCAGTTCCTTCTTATCTATCTTAGCACCATCATTAGTGATGCTGAAATCGATTTTACGGCCGTTCCTTTCGAGCCTGATCATTATGACCTGATCACAGTATTTGATCGCGTTCGACATAAAGTTACCGATTACCATTTTCATCATTTCAGGATCGGCAAAAACCGTATAAGGTTTTTCATCGTGATTAACTGTAACCGTGATATTCCTCTCGCGGATCAGCTCGCCGCTCCCGGCGATGATCTCATCAGTCATTTTCTTGAGGTCAACTGCTTCGCGGTTGAGCTTGTTGCCGCCTTCTTTTATTTTCGAGACATCGAGAAGTTTATCCACCATGTCAGACATGTGATCGACTTCGTTTACGACTCTTTTCGAATAGTCTTTACGACGGTCTTCATCAAAATAATCCCAGTTCTCGACTGTTGCTTTTGTAACGGCAAGAGGAGTCTTTAGTTCATGCGCAATGCCTCTTGTAAGTTTCTGGTTCCTGACCTCATAGTTCACCTGGTTACGGTAAAGAACAACAAACGAGATAATGATCACAATCTCAATGACAATAAATGCCAAAAGCATAAATATATATGTCATGACATTATCCTCAAGCACGCTCTTAAGCGGCTTGCCAGCTATGCTGTAGGATACGTGGAAATTACCTTCTCCGGCCTGACAGATCAGCACTGAGGTTGAAGTAAATATTCCTTTTTCAGTATTAACACCGGAATACTTTACATATGACTTTTCCCCTTCGATCGCTGCTTCGTATGCCATATCATTAAGCTTTTCGATACCGGCATCACCTCGGTGGATTCCTTGTTCAAAAGAATCAAGGATAACCTCACCGCTATTGATATCTGTTATCGAAGAATAGAATCCCGTGCAATCCGCATATTCACCTTCCAGATACCGGTCCCATGATCTGACTACCGTCTGTTCAAGCTGACCATCAATGTTATTATCGTGATAGTCTATGTTTGCTGATATAAATGACAGGTTAAAGTTGCTGTTAAATTCATTTATCTTATTTCTTGTATATATAACAAATACAACCATGAACGCCAGCAAAACCAAACCGCAGAATATTATTCCGTATCTTATATATTGCTTCTTCATTTCGTTTCCTCATATCTATCCATTAAGAACCAGAAATTCGTTCCTTTAAACCCGCTAAAGCATCCGCACTTTGCATTATGTGCATCAAGTATGCTCTTTACTACGGAAAGCCCTACGCCGCTGTTTTCATCCGTTTCTGATTTGCCTTTACCGGAGTTATAAAGAGCATCCCACACTTTATTCAGATCTTCTTTATCGATTCTCGCACCGTCATTCGTAATGCTGAACTCTACTGAATTTCTATACTTTTTGAGTCTGATCTTAATTGAGTGATCGCAATACTTGATCGCGTTCGTAATGAAATTATTTATAACGATGTACATCATCTCAAGATCTGCATATACCGGATAAGCATCCGCTTCTTCATCACATTCGATCGTAAGATCGATATTCTTCTCCAATATGGCTTTGCTGTTTCTTTTCTTAATATTCTGAGTAAGCTTTAGGAGATCGACGTCTTCCAGGTTAAGCTTAACGCTGCCGTCATGAATCTTGGACAGTTCGAGAAGTCTTGTGACCATAGAAGACATATGGTCCACTTCGGATATGATCTTTTCCGAATACTCGGCACGCTTGTCTTCGCTTAAGTCTTCCCAGTTATCCAGGTATCCTCTGGTAGCAGCCAGAGGTCCCTGCAGATCATAAGCAATGCCTTTTGTAAGCTTTTCGCCCCTTAATTCGAACCTCTTCTGATTAAGGTAGAGTTTTCTTACTGCATAAATGATCAATGCTTCCACGATAACAAGTGCCAGAACGGACAATATATAAACCCAAAGATTATCTCTTATAACCATCTTGAGCGGATGTGTTACGAAATAATAAGTGATAAGATAATGTCCCTTTTCGAAAACCAGGATCACCGAAGATGTCGTAGTGAAGATTCCTTCACGGACATTATGGCCTGCAGGAACTTCGCCGTTTAAGTGCTTATTAACATATGCATCGCTGAGTTTATGAGCCTTTTTGTTTATTGCGGAATTTCCGCCTAAAGAGCAATACTCGATATCATCAAGCCTTACGATCCATTCTTCATAAAGAACGCTCTTCTCTTCATTGACAACTTCAGGTGATGCAATGTTTAATGTCCTGACCTTTTCACCGGAAGTAAAAGTAAACGTGCCTCCATATACGAATGTATCATCGCATTTTGCGCCGGCTATCCTGATATCATTTCCATTAGGGAAGCGTAAGTCTGAGATCTCGTCCTTTGACAGACTCAGCGGCTCTTCAAAAAACATAAATCTGGAATCGCCGGGAGCCAGCTGAGTCGTCTTCGCTTCATATCTCTCATCGGAATTCTCAATGACCTCAGTTTCAATCTCGCCATAATACCAGATCTGCAGAAAATCCTGTGACTCAAACAATACCCTGCCATTATTTTCAGTATCAACTACAGAAGAATAGAAACCTACATCATCACCGACGTTTGACAGGAATTTCCATGAATTGACAGCATTGTGCGCCAGTGTTTCCGGGGTTCCGGATTTGATACCACCCATTAATGTTTCAGGGAAAAGAGCAATGTTGCTCATACCGTCATTTATAGCATCGATCTTTTTCTTTGTATAAAACGACATCAATACCGAGAAGATTACAAGTGCCAAAACACAGTAAACTAACCCAAATCCCAAATAATTCTTTTTCATCTTCTTTGTTCCTTTCCGCGACATCCGTCTTTTGTCATCGTGAGTATAGAAAAAAGATGTGTCCTCTTTATGACCATACAAAACAAATCTGAACTTATTGAAATTCCGGGCGCGGTATTGGCTGTTATTCCAAAGTAAACCGATAGTGATAAAATGATTATATCAAAAAACACGGAGGTGCCTTTTATGGAATTGGATGTAAACAAGGCTGTAGGCGCTGCCCAGGATGCTTTGGGCAAGGTTGCTGCAGACGAGAACGCTAAAAATGTTGCTAACCAGGCTATCGAGACAGTCGAGAAGAAAGTAAATGTCGACCTTCCCGATGTTGATACTCTCAATAACACATTCGGTAAGAAGTAATCCTTATTGCAAAACCCAACGAACAAGCGGCTGTCTCAAATGAGGCAGCCCTTTTTGAAGATCAGTGATCAGAAAGAATCATTTAAAATGCCAGATCCCCATCTGAACTATTCCGGGATCAGCTTTCTCCCAGGAACCGCCGTTAACTCCGACAAGATAGTGATACCAGGAATCCGTCTCGTCATCGTAAAGCACCCATCCGGTCCCCTCAAACCAGTAGACCCATATCTCCGGTCCGAGCATCCTGTTCACGTAGAAATGACATCCGGTATCAGGATCGTAATAATTTTTCTCTTCATAAACATATTCGCATTTTCTAAGCGGCGGGGAATCCGGACTGATATTGCATTGATCTCCGCTTCCGCCGATATAGACATAATCTCTGCCCGAATCCTTGCCGTTGTCAGGTTCCTTTACATACCACAGATTATAACTGCTGTACTTATCCGGAAGATCTGTCCACGAGTTATTTCCGGTATCGATCTGCCACTTCTTTGTCTCATAGTCGTATCTCATCCAGCCGCCATCCGGGTAATCTGAAGACACTCCCTGGAACCAATACTCCCAGACACCGGGATTATTTTTATCCGTATAACGCAAATGGCATTTGAGCTCTTTACAGTAGTATTCTCTTTTGCTGTCATCCCATTCAAAAGATCCGCCCGCCTCGCGGATATACACCTTAGAACGCAAAGGACCGATCACAGGCGAGTGAACAAGATACGAACGCACATCCGGCGGAGTCGGTGTCATAGCAGCATCATAATCAGCCGCAGGCACATAAACAACTTCACGCTGCGCATTCTGCTTTATCCTGCCAAGGATCACTCCCGTAATAATTATTGCCAGCACGATTACTGCAGCGGAAACGGCAATAATACCGCCTAATGAATATGAAGTTCCATAATCTGATCTGTAATGTCCGCCACCGGGTCTTTCTTTAAATACCGGATTTGCAGGAACCGGTCTTAACTGGTGATCATAAATGGTCTTATCCGGAACTTCGTGAAGCGTTGCACCGCAGTTAGGGCAGGAATTCAGAGCACCCGATTCCCACTTGAGTTTGATCTGTGTTCCGCAGAAGTCGCAGCAGGCCAGAGTCTCCCGCATTTTTCCGGCTTTGATTATTACCCGCTCATAGAAGTTCCCGCTCTCATCATAGTATCCGGCCTTGTACTCTTTTCCGGTATCCGGGTCTTTGTAACCTTGAGGCAGAAAGATATAATCATGCCTTCTTCCTCTTATCAATGAAGAGGAATACTGTGAATCCTCATAACCTTTAGGCTGATTAATACGCGGTCTTGGATCTATTTCCTTAAATGTAGTCCGCATTTCTTCCGGACTGTGTTTGTTTTGATCTCCGCTTGAAGAAACGTCCTTATCAGAGGCAGTGTCCCTGTCAGTATTCATAATGTTCTCCCCTATTCACCTTCTGTTATATGAACCCGATAGCATTAACCCAATAAAAATATATATCACCGGGCATTCTTTTAGAAGAATAAAGGGATTGACGGAATCTTTAAACATTCAACTGATGTTTTATTTATTCATCACAAACGCTTCTTATTCACAGGCGCCTTTCTTCTCTTTATGTGATTACCGACGATCTCTGAGACATCTGAAATCGTCATAAATGCAGATACGTCTGCATCGTTGATTATCTTCTTTATCGCAGGAACTTCGACTCTCGTGATAACGCAGTAGAGAACGGTCTTCTTGCCGTTGCTTACCATTCCCTTACCTTCCATCTGAGTGCATGTACGGCCGAGCTGCGAATAGATCTTATCGGCGATGTCTTTGCCGTGATCCGTAATGATCATTACGGACTTACCCTGCTCCATTCCGTTCTCAACGATATCGATTATCTTCGATGTGATGAAGTATGTGAGGAGCGAATAGAGCGCTCTGTCAGGTCCGAAGAGGAGTCCCGCAACACCATAGATAATGATGTTGAAGAAAAGCACGATCTGGCCTACCGAGAACTCTGTGTGCTGTGACAGGAGCATCGCCACGATCTCCGTGCCGTCCAGGCATCCGCCGTGTCTTAAAATAAGACCTACACCGACACCCAGTAAGACTCCGCCGAATACGACTACGAGGATCTCCTGTTCTGTTACCGCCTTCATGTCTTCGAAGATCCCGAGGAATGCGGAGAAAACGATCATGGCATAGATAGCCTTGATAAGGAATCTAATGCCCAGACGCTTGAATCCGACGATCATGAAAGGAATGTTAAGGACGATCGTAAGGATACCGAGAGGAAGTCCTGACAGCTGGCTGATGATCATCGAGATACCGACAACGCCGCCGTCTAAGATCGTAAACGGAACGAGGAATTCCTCCAAAGCAAAAGCCGCTATAACCGCGCCGGCGGTTATAAAGAACAGAGGAACTATCCATTGTTTGAAAATGTTCTTAAAAGTCATGTTTTCGGAATGTAATAAGGGGCACCTCTGTCTGAAGTGCCCCGTTATAGTTTCTTATTTCTGACGGTTGAAATTGATGAGGCATCCGTCGAGGATTATCTGACGCTCACGGTCCGTGAGGTCGCCAAGTGTCAGTGTGAACTCCTTGGTCTCAGTGCCCTTGATCGCGATTGCCCTGATCGTATCAGCCTTTGTCTCTACCGCAGTTCTGATTCCCGGGAAGAGAATGTAATCGAGATTAGCAAAAGGCAGATCACCCTTCTCGATGATGAAAGGCAGCATACCCCAGTTGATGAGGTTGGATCTGTATCTCTTTGTAGCATACTCGTTAGCGATGTTAGCCCAGCCGCCAAGCACCTTCTGGCAGGAAGCAGCCTGCTCTCTTGCAGAACCGTCACCCGGCTTAACAGCGAAGATGCATGAACCGAATCCGATTGCCTTCTTATCGCCGTGCTCGAAAGATACGATGCTCTTAACGACCTGCATTACATCGTGGAGGCCTTCAACTGCCTGGCAGGGCTTATCGCCTGCAACAAGTGCTGCCTCGGCCTTCTGTATGTTCTTAGCGCGGCCGACATACTCAGGATCCTTACGTGAGAGTGTGAACTCTGCAAGGCCAAGAGGATTGGATCTGTAAGAAGATGTCTCACCTGAAGGAATGAGCTCGTCTGTTGTAGTAACGGGATCGTGGATCTCGGATACAACCTGGAGAACGAGGTTTTCAGGGAGTGCTTCCATCTTCGGCCAGTCCTTGATGTTGGGTCCGAACTGGATCTCTGTGTTGGGATCTGCAACGCCCTTGGAATCGAAGACTCTGTTAGCGTAGATCTTGCTGTCGAATGTGTAAGCGTAGTTGTTAAGCTCGCCCGTGAACTCTGTAGCAGGTGTGAGAACGCCCTTATTTGCAGCTGTTGCAGCGATGGATCTTGCATCCATGAGTGCAACGGAACTGATCTGGCCGCTCTGAACCTTTGAACCTTCTCTGTTCGGGAAGTTTCTTGTGGAGTGACGGATGGAGAATGCGTTGTTTGCAGGTGTATCGCCTGCACCGAAGCAAGGTCCGCAGAATGCTGTCTTAAGAATCGCACCTGTCTCAAGGAGAGTTGCTGCAACGCCGTTTCTTACAAGTTCCATGTAAACAGGTGTTGATGCAGGATAGATGGACATCGTGAACTTATCGGAACCGATGTACTTGCCCTTCATGATGTCAGCTGCAGCGCAGATATTCTCGAATCCGCCGCCTGCGCAGCCTGCGATGATACCCTGGTCTACCATGAGCTTGCCGTTAACGATCTTATTCTGAAGTGAATACTCGATCTTGTCGCCGAAAGAAACCTTTGCTCTCTCCTCGGTCTCCTTGATCATCTGCTCGAGGTTAGCATTAACATACTCGATCTCGTAAGCGATGGAAGGATGGAAAGGCATAGCGATCATAGGCTTGATCGTAGAAAGGTCAACGATAACAGCGCCGTCATAATAAGTAACGTCAGCAGGTGCGAGCTTCTTGTAGTCGCCCTTTCTGCCGTGGATCTCGAAGAACTGCTCTGTCTTCTCGTCTGTCTGCCAGATGGAAGAAAGACATGTTGTCTCTGTTGTCATAACGTCGATGCCGATTCTGAAATCAGCAGAGAGGCTTGCAACACCGGGACCTACGAACTCCATAACCTTGTTCTTTACATAGCCGGAGTTGAATACCTTGCCGATGATCGCAAGAGCAACGTCCTGAGGACCTACGCCCTTCATCGGCTCGCCTGTGAGGTAGATTGCGATAACATCAGGCATCTTGATGTCGTATGTCTGTGAAAGGAGCTGCTTAACGAGCTCAGGTCCGCCCTCACCCATTGCCATTGTACCGAGCGCACCGTAACGTGTGTGTGAGTCAGAACCGAGGATCATACCGCCGCAAGTAGCGAGCATTTCTCTTGCATACTGGTGGATAACTGCCTGATGAGGAGGTACATAGATTCCGCCGTACTTCTTGGCAGCCGTAAGACCGAACATGTGGTCGTCTTCATTGATCGTGCCGCCAACTGCGCAAAGTGAGTTATGGCAGTTTGTAAGAACGTAAGGGATCGGGAACTTCTCAAGTCCTGAAGCTCTTGCGGTCTGGATGATACCTACATATGTGATGTCATGTGAAGTCAGCTTGTCGAACTTGATCTTGAGCTGATCCATGTTGTCTGATGTGTTGTGGTCCTTGAGGATACCGTAAGCAATAGTACCCTGCTTTGCAGAAACCTTGTCTGCTGCCTTGCCTGACTTAGCTGCAACTGCCTCAGCTGCGCTGCCGGAATCTTCGATGAGTTCAACGCCGTTTAATAACCAAGCGCCGTTTTCGAGTGTGGAAATCATAGTATCTACCTCTTTATTAATAAATTACGCGAGATATTATAACACGCGATCGAGCAACTTGCTTGCAAGGATAGAAAATACAGGGACCCCACCACGAGAGTCCCTGCATTTGTTCAAAGTTCAAAGCAATTGCTTGCCTTAATTATTTCTTGAGTCTTGCCTCGAGAGCAGCCTTCTGGTCCTCATAACCGGGCTTGCCGAGAAGAGCGAACATGTTCTTCTTGTAAGCCTCAACACCGGGCTGGTTGAAAGGATTTACGGCGAGGAGATAACCTGAGATGCCGCAAGCCTTTTCGAAGAAGTAGATGAGCTCACCTAATGAGTAAGCTGTCTGGTCAGGCATGTGGATCAGGAGGTTCGGAACCTTACCGTCAACATGTGCAAGAATTGTACCCTGCATTGCCTTTGCGTTAACTTCGTTCATGTCCATGCCGGAGAGGAAGTTAAGGCCGTCAAGGTTTGTCTTGTCGTTGGGGATCTCGAAAGATCTTCTGGGCTGGTCGATCTGAACTACTGTCTCGTACATGATACGAGCGCCGTCCTGGATGAACTGACCCATGGAATGGAGATCTGTTGTGTTATCAACGCCTGCCGGGAAGATACCTCTTCTGTCCTTACCCTCAGACTCACCGTAGAGCTGCTTCCACCACTCTGTCATGAAGTGGAAAGAAGGCTCGTAGTTGACCATAACCTCTGTGGAATAACCGGAACGGAGGAGGCAGTTACGAACTGCAGCATACTGATAGCAGGGATTCTCTGCCAAAGGGAGCTTCTTGTAAGCCTTGGATGCATCTCTTGCGCCCTTCATGAGCTCTCTGATGTCGATGCCTGCAACAGCGATGGGGAGAAGTCCTACTGCTGTAAGAACGGAGAATCTTCCTCCTACGTCGTCAGGTACTACGAAGCTCTCGTAGCCTTCCTTGTCAGCGAGACCCTTCAAAGCTCCTCTTGCCTTATCTGTTGTGGCATAGATTCTCTCCTGGGCGCCCTTCTTGCCGTACTTGTTCTCCATGTAAGCGCGGAGGATACGGAAAGCGATAGCAGGCTCTGTTGTTGTGCCTGACTTAGAGATGATGTTGAGGGAGATATCCTTGCCTTCGATGATGTCCATCATATCAGCAAGATATGTAGCGCTGATAGAGTTACCGCAGAAAAGGATGAGCGGGCTCTTTCTAACCTTCTTGGAAGCTGCATTGGCAAAAGAGTGGCCAAGGAGCTCGATAACGGCACGTGCGCCGAGATATGAACCGCCGATACCGATTACGATGAGGACGTCAGAATCTCTTCTGATCTTCTGAGCTGCCTTGCGGATACGTGCGAATTCTTCTTTATCGTAATTTGTGGGGAGGTCGAGCCATCCGAGGAAATCATTTCCGGGGCCGTTCTTCTTGTGAAGCATATCAGAAGCGGCTTTAACCTGGGGCTCCATTCTTGCGACTGCCTCTTCGCCGCCGATGAAGTCGAGGGCGTTCTGGTAATCAAATGTAATCATCTTCTTGTTCTCCTTACAGGTTTAATTCAAAAATCATACAGAGTATACACCCGAAAAAATCGATTTACGAGTATAATTGCATCAGGATTTCATTACATTTGCCAAGGATTAAATATGTCTGATATTTCTATAGCAGAATCGAAAATACAGATACTTTACTTAGTCGACCGTGCACCCGGCGTAAGCTACCATCTCCTGATGGAAAAGTGCATGAAATCGCTCTATACAGACTTTTTCACCTTTTCGAGATCTTACGAGGAGCTCATATCAGGCAACCTCATGGATAAGAGCAGCTCAGGCGCTTTCTCGGGCGATGCCGTGGGTTCAACTGAGAATCTTACTCTCACCGACGGCGGAAGGGCCGTATTAAACGACCTTCTCCCTACCCTCAACGCTCCCCTGCGCGCACATCTTGATGAGGCGGCAAAAGAGATCATCAGCGAAATGGCTGTTAATTCAAACGCTTCAATGGAGCCTGCAGAAGGCGGAAAATTCCGCGTGAATTTAAGTTATACGGGTGAAAAGCCTTTTTCCGCATCCCTTACAGTGGATGACGAAGCTACTGCAACAAAGATCTGCAAACAGTGGAAAAACAGCTGTTCCAAGGCTTCGGATGAACTGGTAAAGCTTATCCTGGGCGGTCAATAATCCTGATATTATCCCTTAGTTACTATCTCAACGACTATGAATTCTCCGGGCTGGAGTATGTGTCTTAAGTGCTCTGTGCCCATGTTTCTCTCGTTTATCAGTCTTCCCTTGTCATCGTAACGTCTGATTACGCCGTCTGTGTGGCCGAGCTTATTGTCGTTGATGAGGAAGCTCTGCTGCGTGGTAGACGAATTCGCAATGACAAGATAAGACTTGGGTCCCTTGTTAAAGCATGCAGTCGTTACATTAGAGACAAACTGATCAACGCTCTGACCTGACGACTGGTCCAAAGGTTCCTTGATATCAAGATAAAGCTCATCAAAGCCCGTAAATCCTTTGAGGAGACCTGAAACAGTCATCATGTTGATGAACTCATCCTTGCCAGTAAACATCTCTTTGTCCGTATATTTCGAAGGAACGAAATTGATCGAACAGTCGAAAAGGAACATCTCGGCAAAATCCGCTTCTCCGGTCAATACAGAAGAGACGATCTTACCGCAGTTGCTTCCGCTGGTATAAAGCTTGTTGATGTATTCTCCGTTGTTGTTTCCTGATACGACATGCGGAGAATCGTAACGCGCGAGCACGTAACTCGTATTGATGTTGTCTATGTATGTTTCAGAGCTGTCGTTTGCGACAAGCGTTGCTTCCATTGTGTGATTGTCGGCATCAGACATCATGGTGCCGCCGTCGTAATTCATACCGTCAAGGAATACTGTCTTATCCTTGATGTCGCTGAAATATTCCGACTGCGAGAACATCGACATAACGTAATTAACGTAAGCTGCCTTCTGAACATCGCTCTTGAATACTTTTCCGCTGTCGTTTATCTCGATATAGAATCTGGTGAACTGTCTGCTCCACGGAAGCGCAGTACCGTTGTCGATCCTTCGTCCGCCGTATTCGGAAGTAAGCGAACCGCAAAGATATTCCAGCAGCTTATCGATATCGTCCTGGTTTACATAAGGTCCTATGACGAGCCAAGGCGATGAATTGCACTGTTTTACGAGCTTTAAGCTGTCTTCAAGTGAATTGGTTACGGACATACCCGAATAATCGGAAATGGATACTG
This sequence comes from uncultured Saccharofermentans sp., assembly GCA_905234715.1. Classification (GTDB taxonomy): domain Bacteria; phylum Bacillota; class Clostridia; order Saccharofermentanales; family Saccharofermentanaceae; genus Saccharofermentans. Next base: position 7,382 of record CAJOJI010000010.1, on the reverse strand, counting down.
CGCCCTCACTGTATCCAGCCGTGCTTGCAGTGCCTTCATAGCTCTGGGATACGGAGTCGTTGCTCATGAGATAAAGAGACGTCTCTGCAAAACCGGAGCTTCCGATATTGAGGTTGTTGAGTCTCATCGCAGAAGGGCTTCCTGATGAAAGCGTATCCGTATAGTACTGCGGAATGCCTGCAGAACTGTAGCTGTCAGGTCCTAAATAGAAATTATCGATAATGATGGATCCGGAGCCTTCAAAAGCAATGCTGAGCCTTATTGAATCAGCATAAAGGATCTGGTCCGTAACAGCGAAAACGTAACTGTAGTATTTGTAATTACCGCCAAGCTGAGTTATCTCGATACCGCTTCTTCCGAATCCGTCGCCTTCAAGCCAGCAGTATGCTTTCTCGGGAGCATTGTCGGACATCGCATAGAAGCTCAATCTGTAGAATGTACCTGAGATGAAATTGTCTTTTGCAAGACCGGGAAGATCCTGTGTCAGTGCATGAACGCCGTCACCGATACCCGTGATCCTTGCACCGAATCTTCCGCTGTAGGATCTGTCTGTTGAAGCAACCGTGGTTTCCGCACCGTAAACATTCCATGCGGAATTATCTGAAATATCCCAGTTACCATCGGAATCAACTGATGAACCGACCAGTCCACCTGCAGCCTTCTGCATGTGGCCTGTAATGAGGATATCATCGGAAATGATGTCGACACCTTCGAGATTGCCCTCAAGCGTAAGTTCTGAAAGGATCTGTGACTTATAGATATCTTTTCCCGAATCGTAATAGACCTTATCGCCGTTTACACCGATGATGTTTTCGATAACAACATTCTCAGATGTAAGGGCTGCAACCTTGCCTGTAAGAAGACTGATCGCAAATGCTTTCTTATCGGAAGTGCCGGCAACGATCAGGCCGGAATCAGTCAGATATACGGAAGATATCTCTGCGCCCGTTGACTTGGAGATATCAGTTTCTTCGATAACGCAACCGCCTTCTTCATCCCTTACGATAACAGCCTTTGAATTGTTTACGACAAAGCAGAAGATACCGTCACCTGCACGTGCGATAGGCTCGGTATCATCCTTAAGAAGATCCGAACTTCCGATCACTTCGAAGATCATTCCGTTTGAAGAAGAATAGATATTTCCTTTGTTGTCGCTTGCAATGAATTTCTTGCCGTCAGATGTAAATGAAGTTACGCCTGTATCGGGAAGTCTGGAAAGAGCTACCTTGCCGTTGTTGATCGTGACGATCGTTCCGTTGCTGTAGCAGACCGCAAATGTTGTCTCATTGCTTCCGATGCCGCAAAGTGCGCTTCTGTTCGCATCATCAGGTTCATACATAAGAACAAGATTTCTGCCGTCCTGTGTGAAATACACAGCGCCGCTCAAAGCAACCGCAACGAAACCCGTTTCATTGGAATCGAGCATTACAAATCTTTCATCGGAATCAACGATGCCTGCAAGCTGACTGTTCGTGACATCGTAGATCATTCTGCCGTTATATGTAAGAGCAGCGGCTGTGTTGCCGAAGAATGCCATATCCCTGATACGGTCTTCGCCCCAGAGATCCTTGGTATCTTTAATCATGGTGACAACGCCGAGTCTTGCAGGCTTGAATCCGGTGATCGTTCCGGTGAACTTCTCGCTCATGACTCCGTCGCTGTCGATGGATATTATCCTTGCAGAATCTCCTGCACAATTTGTTGTGTCATAACCTGCTGCAGCAACTGCATCAGGCGTAAGGAAAACGCTTGAATCTGAAGCGCCTGCAACGAGCATGCTCGAATAATCGGTAGAGCTCTCAAATGATGCATCCCTTATGATGTTGATATTCGGAATGAGGTCACAGTTTATTCCCGTGCCTCCGAAAGTATCGCCCGCCTTTTCATTCGTTACGGCTACCTCGCAAAGCTCGGATCTCAAGCCGAATACGCCGACATAACCGAGAACGGTTGCAGCCATGACAAGAACAGCCGCAATAACTACAAGCGTTACACCGAAACGCTTCTTTCTTGTTATTCCGAATGTCAGACGTGCATGTTTCTTCATGTGTCTGCCTCACCTGCAGCTTCGACTGACTCAGCATCAGTGTCTGCGCCGTCTTCCGAAGCAGTTTCTTCAGCCTGGACGGTAACAGTTACGACTTCCGCCATGGCCTTAGCTTCCTTATCTTTCTTACGTTTTACGCTTACGAGATATGCGAACGCCAGTACCGACACCGGCATGAAAACAATGGATACGGTATTGACGCCCTTCATGAAAGCGGTAACGTACTCATCCTTAATGTTAAAGCAATCCAAAGACAGTAACGTAGGTACTCCCGAACCGAAAATGTTGAACACCATGTGAAGTATCACGGGTGCGATAAGACTGTCCGTAATATAATAGCAGGACGCAATAATCAGGCTGCATCCGATCGCATAACCGATATGGATCGAAAGGCCGTGCATTAATCCGAAACCCAGTGAACACAAGATGACTGATACCCAGGGACCGAAGCCTTTTCGAAGCTGACCGTAGCATGCGCCTCTGAATGTCAGCTCTTCTGTGATGGGAACGAAAAAACAGAGTGTGACCACATACAGCACGGAATCCCACACAGGAATAATTACCTGCGGAACTTCTGCGAAACGGTCAACACTCTCACGGTAATCTTCGATAGCCTGAGTCATGGGCTTTGAAGCCTGTGCTATCTGCTCTGCAATTATCAGATATGTCGTAACGAATCCGAGCATTCCCAAACCCACGATTACCAATGCGGTAACCTGGTCGGGAGCAAGCTTGCTCATCCTTAAAAGAGGATCTTTCTTTTTCGAGCTTATCTTGTTGAAGATGAGCATGACAATAAGGACCAGAATACAGGTTGTGAGATTATATACGCCCTTGTAGATCTTGCGGTCTATGCCCAGATAGACGAAAGCCGAGAAAACAGCATATTCAAGACAGACAAACAGTACAACCGACAAGGCTGCTTTCAATAATGCTTGAAGTTTGATCCAGGCTTTCTGCCAAAAACTCATATTTACTTCTGATCTCCGGAGGAAACTCCGTTCTTAGCCCTGGTCTCAGGCGCCTGCGCTCCGTAATAACGTCTCATAAAGAATACGAAAGCCTTTTCGAGCTCTTCGCCGTCCTTAATAGAGTAGTAGACTCTGTCGCCGTTCTCGCCTATAGCCGTGCGCATGATGACAAGCTCGGGCTTGGAGTGGCTTCCGTCGTCAGGAACGTAGTTATACATGACTACATACTCGGTCTTCATGAGCGTGAAAGAATCGATGCGCGACATGTAGTAATCCTTCTTGCTGTAAGGATCCCTTAACACGATAAGCTCATCGTTCTTGCTCTCTTTGAGATGCTCGCCTGCGAGCTTGGCCTTGCGGTCCTTCTCGATGGCGATCTTCTTTTTGAGACCGGTAGGCTTGTTACTCGTTTTCTGATTCTTCATCGTCACCGTAAAGCTCATCGCAGAGCTTTTCGTAATAATCGTAGATTACGTCTTCTTCCTTCTCGACAAGGCTCTCGAGAAGAACGTCACCGCCCTTATCAACAAAGCGCATGATCACATAATCCTGAATGATCTCACCGTCTTCATCCGTCTCGTCAGTATCGAGGATAAGAACAACATAGTTATTGCCGTTGAAGAGGAATGTGCTCTCAACGATAGCCTTTGTTGTCTCGCCTGTCTCCTCGTCCTTGAGTTCGATCACTCTGTCGCCTTCATCGTCGAGCTCGGCGATTGCATCAATAAGTTCGTCCTTAGGTCCGATCTCAGGCATATTGTTATCTTCTGTCATAGTTTTTCTCCTTTAGGGCTCACGCACGCGCGCGTAAACATAATATTTAATTATAACAAACTATCGGGTAACTTGCTTGATTACAAAGTATTAATGTAATCCTGAAGGATTATCTCTGCCGCAACCTGGTCAATGACCTTCTTCTGCTTCTTGGCCTTGATGTTGCTCTCGTGGAGATATCTTGAAGCGAGGACTGTCGTATAGCGCTCATCTTTAAACACGGGCTCAATGCCGCATCTCTCGGCAAGACTTGCACCGAACGCCTCGGCTTTATCCTGAGTCTCGGATCTCGTTCCGTCTGTTCTTGCAGGGCGTCCTATTACGATGGCTTTGACATCCATCTCCTTGATGATCTCGCAGATGCGGTTTAATGCCCACTCGGGATCTTCGCCGTTCCAATTGACCGTCTCTATGCCCTTTGCGATTACTCTTAACTCATCTGATACCGCAACACCGATGTGTCTTGTGCCGAAGTCTATTCCCATTACTCTTCCGGGTGCATTGCCCATGTTCCTATATCCTTTCGAAAACAAAAAATAAGGCGGCATAAGCCGCCGGTACCGCTTATCATCGGTATCTTAAACCCTTTTACAGTCTGGAGCAATAATCGTTGATGATTACCTCGAGGAGTTCGTCTCTGTCAATTCTCTTAATGAGACCTCTTGCTCCCTTATAGTTGGTGATATATGTCGGATCTCCCGAAATAAAATATCCGACCAGCTGATTGATAGGGTTGTAACCCTTCTCCTTCAACGCGCTCAACACATAAGACATCAGAGCGTGTACATCAGCGGTTCTATCACCGGATAAATCGAATTTTGCCGTGTTGCTGTCCACAGAGGACCTCCGAATGTAGATTTCTTCGATGTTTTCATTCTAACACAGGAAACATTAAATGTTATAAAGATTTGATTAATTTTTTACTATAAGAGTTTAAATTGTTACGTTTTATGCTGTTTTTTACACGGTTATGCTCATCAGGCAGGTCTCGTTTTCAGAACCCGTTATAACGCCCTTTACAATGCTGCCTTTTACATACTCCCTGCCCTCACAAACGGCAAAAGTCCTGATGTAATTTGCTGTATAACCTTCGACAACAAGCTTTCCGTCCTTATCTTCGATCTTCTCGATCAGGATCTCAGCTTCTTTGCCTGTCATGGCATATGCGAACTCAGCAGAAAGCCTGTCTGAAACCTCAATGAGTCTCTTGGCTCTGGCCTTTCTGACGCCCATGTCTATCTGCGGCATATCTGCAGCCTTTGTGCCTTCCCTTACCGAATACGGGAAAACATGGATCTTCGCAAACTTGAGCTTCTTTGCATATGAGATCGTCTCTTCAAATTCTTCCTCAGTCTCTCCGGGGAAACCTGTGATGATGTCAGTCGTAAGCGACATATCAGGGAATTCATTTCTTAAGGCATTTACCCTGTCTTCATATTCAGCTGTATCGTACTTTCTGTTCATGCGCTTTAAGACAGTATCAGAGCCGCTCTGGAGCGACAGATGGAAGTGCGGGCAAAGGTGCTTTAATTCCTTGAGTCCGCTGATAAATCCAGGCGTCATGGACTTGGGTTCCAGTGATCCGAGTCTTAATCTTTCAAGGCCCGGAACCGCATCGATCTTCTTAAGAAGTTCAAGGAGCGCAGTGATGTCCTTGCCCTGATCCTTGCCGTAGGAACAAAGGTGGATGCCGGATACGATTATCTCTTTAAAACCGTTCTGCGCAAGGAACTCAGCCTCTTTGACACATGCATCCTCAGGTCTTGATACGACTCTTCCTCTTGCATAAGGAATGATGCAGTATGTGCAGAAATTGTTGCATCCGTCTTCGACCTTGATAAACGCTCTCGTTCCCTCAGGCGACAATACTGTGCCGAAATCGTGATATTCATCAGTCTTGCTGACTTCAGGTCTTATGTGGCTTGTCTTATGGCTGAGAGCTTTGTTTTCGCGCGCTGCAATGAACTCTTCGACGCGTGTTACGACCGTGTTCTTTTCGCGCGTTCCGATAACGATGTCGGCAGGAACTTCGCCGCTGGATATCTCGGATGAACAGCCCATCGCAACGATCACTGCGGAAGGGTTGTTCTTTGCCATTCTTCTTAACATCTGGTTGGACTTGCGGTCGGCCTCACCCGTTACGGAACAGGTGTTTACGATGCACACGTCAGCCTCTTCGGGAGTATCGACATTAATATGCCCATTATCAAGAAACAGGCGCCTTGCGGCGTCTGTCTCATATTGATTAACTCTGCATCCTAATGTTAAGAAATAGACTTTCATTACTGTCTGATCTTGATGTGAGTCTCTCTGAGCTGCTGCTCTGTAACTTCGCCCGGAGCGCCGCAGAGAAGATCCTGTGCATTACCGTTCATAGGGAATGCGATTACTTCACGGATGTTCTCCTCGCCTCTTAAGATCATGATCATACGGTCAACGCCCGGAGCCATACCTGCATGCGGCGGAGCACCGAACTGGAATGCACTGTAGAGAGCACCGAACTTTGTCTTGAGCTCTTCTTCAGAATATCCTGCAATCTCGAATGCCTTCTTCATGATGTCGAGGTCATGGTTTCTTACAGCACCGGATGAAAGCTCGATACCGTTGCAGACGATGTCGTACTGGTAAGCGAGGATCTCTTCAGGCTTCTTTGTGTTGAGTGCTTCAAGGCCGCCCTGAGGCATGGAGAAAGGATTGTGAGTGAAGATGTACTTCTTTGTCTCTGTATCCCATTCATACATCGGGAAGTCGTTAACGAAGCAGAATCTGAATGCGTTCTTTTCGATGAGGTCGAGTCTTGCGCCCAATTCGTTTCTGATCTTGCCTGCGCACTCGTTAGCACGTGCCTCGTTGTCAGCGATGAAGAAGATCGTATCGCCAGCCTGGAGGCCTGCCATATCCTTGAGTTCAGTCTTCATGTCATCAGGAATGAACTTGTCGATAGGTCCCTTGTAGCTCATGTCTTCAAGAACTTCGAGGTAGCCTAAGCCGCCCATTCCGAGCTCGTCCTGTGCGAACTTGAGCATCTTCTCGTGCTGGCCCTTTGAAAGCTTTGCATGAACGTTGATGGCACGGACTGTCTTTCCGTGGAAAGCCTTAAATGTGCATCTTTCGAAGAACTCTGAAACATCGATTATTCTAAGCGGGTTTCTGAGGTCGGGCTTATCAGAACCGAACTCGAGCATTGCCTGCTTGTAGGAAATAACCGGATAAGGTGCAGGTGTAACAACTGCGCCCTCGGGTGCAAACTTTTCGAATGTAGCCGTGAGAACTTCCTCGCCTGCTCTGAAAACGTCTTCCTGTGTTGCGAAAGACATCTCGAAGTCGAGCTGGTAGAACTCTCCCGGTGATCTGTCTGCTCTTGCATCCTCATCTCTGAAGCAGGGTGCGATCTGGAAATACTTATCGAATCCGGAAACCATCAGGAGCTGCTTGAACTGCTGAGGAGCCTGCGGAAGTGCATAGAACTTACCCTTCCACTTTCTTGAAGGAACGATATAGTCTCTTGCGCCCTCAGGTGAAGAGCTTGTAAGGATAGGAGTCTGGATATCGAGGAATCCCATCTCAGTCATCTTCTGTCTTAAGAATGC
>CAJOJI010000009.1 GCA_905234715.1 uncultured Saccharofermentans sp. | reverse complement strand
CCATCGTATTAATTCGAGTTATACTTTGCCGTCCATCTTCCTCAAGTTTTTCAGTCTTAAAGAAAGAATAGAAACTAAAAATTAGAAAAACAACGGTAAGTATTGCTGCCCATATTTCCAAAGCCTCATATTCATTCTGTATTTTGTTAAATTCAAGTTGAAGTAAACTTCTAATCTCATCACGTAACAATTTATATTCATGGTTAGGATCCGACTTTATTTTCTCTTTGACATCCAACTCACGAGTAGTCACCTCTAAGTAAGGGCGAACATATTTTCTCACAGCATCTTTTTGCTTAGGACAAAGTCCTTGAATACTATCAACTAAAGTATCAGATAATATCTTCTTAATTGTTTGTTCGCGTTCACTCAGAACCCTGTTTAAGGCATCCTCATTCTTTTTTTGAAGAGAATCGATTAGGGCGAGACTTTCTTTATAGGATATGAGTATCCTTTCTTGCCCATTTTTGTATGAGTGATTCACACATATCAAAGCGACAAAGTTTATTACTAAGCAAACAATAATTGCAACTAAAAAACCTATAAACTGATGATGTCGTTCCCAAATATCTCGCATATTTTCTATGCCTTTATCTCAAAAATAGTATTTCACCTTCTCACTATACTTGATGCGCTTCACCATCCCATGCCACAGATACTGGATAGTCCGCCCGTGCGCCAGCATAATGATAGAAATCAAATCCTTACTCATTAGTTATGCCCATTAAATGCCTCCATCGTGGCATTACCCTCCTGCGAGATACCGTCCCGCTTCAGCACCTTCATTATCGTAATCCAGATAACCTTCAGATCCGTCATCAGGCTCACATGATCCACATACCAGACATCCAATTTGAATTTCTCCGTCCAACTGATGCCATTACGCCCATGACACTGCGCCCATCCTGAGATGCCCGGGCGAACTTACTGAGGCAGCAAAGGCCTTGGCCCTATCAGTGCCATGTCCCCCTTCAAGACATTAATCAGTTGCGGTAATTCATCTATAGAAGTTGATCTGACGAACTTACCCACTTTCGTCAAACGAGCCTCATCAGGGAGCAGATTTCCTTCTGCATCCCGTTCATCCGTCATGGTCTTATACTTAATCACCTTAAATATCTTCCCATCCTTCCCAGGCCTTTCTTGATAGAAAAAAGCGCCAACACCCTTATTTGCAAAATGCAACCATACCGTCACCATCAACAAGACTGGGCTGATACAAATAAGGCTAATAAGAGAAATCCAAAAGTCGAAGAAACGTTTAAAAAAATGCTTATACATTTCTATTAGAAAGAAATCAACACATCGGCCCGAACAATGTATTCCACCTCACCAATCTATCAATCAGGAACACCCCATCCCAGGGCATCTCAAAATTAAGCATTCTACCTATCTGAGGGCATCTTGCCACTCCCTTAGCCGTTGCTTTATTCGCAAAGTCTATAGCTTTGTTAAGAGGTGCCTCGATTCCGATGGTCTGGATATAATCCTCGATATTGTCAAGTACGTCATTGATATGTTCCACCTCATGAACCATCAATGCCCGACTATAGACTGGTTTGCATAGCTCACAATCTGTATCTCCTGATAGCAGAATACTCCAGCTCATGTTCTCACTGCCCCACACCTTTCCTTTGAAGTCATAGACACCACGGATAGAATGAATCGCACTAATCTGTTCAGGCGAAACCGTTGGCTTGGGTATCTGCAATTCTGTCTTGGGGAATGCCTCTGCAAGAATCTCACAGAATCGCTCCGGTGATACTTCTCCACCTTTCTCAATATAGAGATTATGAGGTGAAGCACATCCTGCCTGATCAAATACGGACACATCCACAGACACTCTTCTAGCCAGTTTCTTGGCATCCTGTTCAGAAGCCAGTGACTCCTTGGCGATCACAGCGTATGAGAGTTTCGGTCCGAAAATAACCGTCTCACAATCAATCGTCGAAGGATAACCTGCAACTGTCTCTACGGCCTCTTTTCCTCCCCATGCAATACGCACCTTGGCGGCCTTTGACATCTGCTCACCAAGTTTGACAGCATGGCGTGAGAAATAAACAACGCCTACCGTCTTAGCCAGGTCATCACCTTTGATCGTATAACCATCTGCTGTAGTGTATTCCAAGCCCTCAAATGCCGACATCAAAGAGGCAAAAACGCCACCATCCTTGGCTGCAACCTTTATCAGGTTCGTGTTCTTCGTCAGCATACACTGAACCACAGCAAACATACCAAGAATCTGCACATTGCCTGCCATCCAGTGACAACACAATCCCCTTGCGTTGGCTTTCATCAGATGCTTATCGCTATCCAGACAAGGTAGGAATGTATCTGCATATTTTAGATTACCACGAAGCCCGTCTATGGCCACTTGACGTAAATGACGCTCATCACACCACTGACTCAAAAACAACAGCCCCTTATCCTTCAGGAATCTGAACTTAGGATCAGCCAACCAAGTTTTTGCTGCCTGACCAATTAAGCCAATAATAGCCTCGATAGGTTGTTCGCGAAGCCATTCATCCTGAACGTTCAGCCCATCAATGATTTGCTTCAGTTGCGCAGCACCTTCACCTTCAGGAATCTCGTCTTTGTAATACTGAATGTCAAGCTGATTATCCTCAACCTCTTCAGTATTCTTCTTGGCATTAAAGGTTAGTTTCGCCGACAAAATATCTCCGCATCCACGCACCTCGGCCTTTTTCATTCGACCTACAATGCGGAATCGTTTACCTGACCTACCACATGGAGATGACTCAGGTTCAATCACACCAATATCATCCGTCAATACCACATTGCCAGGATAGCTATGAGGAATTGGCGTAATGAATTCTAGCATACCCTCCTTACCATCAGGTAATACTTCACGGGACACAGGGTCGCGAACTATCACACGAACATAACTTGACTCATGCTTGCATCCACAAACGCAATCCGGATAATTAATACCCATCTGCTCGGTAAAACCATAGATATCAATCACATCTACAGGTTCGATTCCAAACGCCTCAGAAAGTTGTTGGTTAAACAGGCTCTTCTCAACCTTTTCACTTTCCAACTTCTTCCAGCCTCCAATGTGGATAATCTTTGAGCCTTTTGGCAACAAAATCTTCTCACCAGTCTTCTGGATAGTCTTCAGCACATTCTGATAAAGGATATAGGTAAAGCCAAACACAACCACAGGTTGATCCTGAGGCAATTCACTCACGAACTGTTTGATACCTTCAATATCAAAGTAGCTGATTCCATCCTTAGCTTTCAAGAAAAAGCCCGTCTTGCTTGCAAACTTTAGATAACCTGTGACAGCAGCAAATCTGGCGCCCAGCAATCGTCTGTCTGCAGAGCGTGGATCAATATCCATGATCAGGAATGGCTTGCGCTCATTGCCGATAAAGGCGCTGATTACCTTCACCATCGCCTTTGCCTGACGCTTGCTGGTAATCTTATCAAGAACCACCGTACTAGGAACACCACTGGTCGCAGAAGATTGCAAAGTCAATGACAATTCTTCTTTGGGTACACTGCCCAATTTGAATCCCAAATCCTTAAACACACTCACTGCGACTGGTGGTATATCCTCCAAATTCTTTATTTCTTGATGAGGATCGAAACCTTTTCGCTGGCAAAACTGGCGATACATATCATTATGCTCATAATGGAAGATCAACTCTTCTTGCAGAGCATCCATAAATAATTGATCGCTCTCAGTACTACCATCGTAGGCTGATAATGCCAACAAATCATCAGTCTTAAACTGTTCGCTCATTTTACTTCTTTAATATCAATCTTTGGATTTTACCAGAACTTGTTTTGGGTATTTCGCTAATTCTCTCTATCTCAACAGGTAACTTATACACCTCTAATTGAGGTTTAAGCTGCTGCATTATTTCTTCATCCGTAAGACTCTCATCTGCCACAACGAAAGCCTTAACCACCTCGCCCAGCACAACGCCTGGATCAGGAATACCAATACAAGCACTCTCTTTGACTCCTGGTATCGTATTCAGTATATCCTCCACTTCCATGGGGGCAACCTTCTTCCCACCCACGTTAATCATCTCTTTGATACGACTCTTTAGATAGATATTGCCATCAGCATCCATCGTAGCACAATCGCCAGTACGGAAATAGCCATCATAGAAATCTGAGGCAAAGCGCTCTGGTGTTTCGTTCCAATAACTGCAAGTCACATGCTCGCCTTTTACGCATACTTCACCTTCTTCTCCCAATGGCAATGGTTTACCCTCTGGAGAAAAAATCTTAATTCCTGTATGAGGCGATGCCTTGCCTGCCGAGAGCAAATTATCCTTATAGGCTTGGAACTCCATAAATGCACTTCTTGATGCTTCTGTCGATCCATAATGCATACATATACGAGTATGGGGCAGTTGTTCCATCAAGAATTCCTTCTCCTCCTTTGGCATAAACGAACTACCAATCTCGATAAACTTCAATTGGTCAGCAAACTTGCCAATATATTTGCCACTCATCTTTTTGATGAAGCCCCAACTGGCAGGCACCATGGCAAACATCGTCACATGACATCGTTTCATCTCGTTAAAGAACTTCTTCACATTGGCAAAAGTGCCTAGCATCACTACTGTTGCGCCTTTGGTGAGTGCGCATCTCATACGCCCCAAACCAAACGAATGGCTAACAGGAAGTGCCAACAACTCTACATCATCAGCCGAATTACCGATAAACTCATTGATATTCCGAGCTGCAGCTGCAAGATTTAAGTACGACAGAGCCACTCCCTTCGGTGCCCCTGTCGTACCTGTAGTAAAGAGGATATCGGCTATCTCGCTCATCTTTGGCGCTATAAATTCAGCTTTCTCCGTGCCATCAATGACATCGGAGAAGGATATTGTCTCACGCGCAACATTGTGCAACGTACCCATCACGCAGACAGGCTTTGTGGATGCCTCAATATGGTTAAAGCGTGTTTGGTTAGTATCAGGATCGATCGGTACACAAATACCTCCTGCCAGATGCACGCCAAAATAGACATACACAAACTCTATATTGCCAGCAGCTGAGAGTATCACGCGATCTCCCTTCTGCAAATGATAAGTGTTTTGCAGTTTAAAGGCAGCACGCAGACAATAATCCCAAAGCAGACTATAAGCCACCTCGGTTTCACCTGAGATAAGTGCTACTTTATCAGGAGTCTGCTGTACGATAGCGAATAGCTGTTCCTCTATAGATTTCATTCAGTAGCAACTACTTGATTACTGCTTAGCCTCCACTGCCTTCACAATGTCATTGACATCTTCGATCTCCATCATTTCTTCTGGTTCAAAGCTGATGTCAAATGCCTCCTCAACAGCACTAAGAATACTTAGATGACCCATGGAATCCCATGCAGGGAAATCTCCCACAGTACTGTCTCCTGTTACTTCACTATTGTCAACCTCACATGTGGTTGCAACAATCTCAATTACTTTTTCTAATGTTTCCATATTTCAAAAATTTTCATTTATTAAATTCCACCATCAACTCGAACAACTTGTCCGGTTATGTATGAAGCATTATCAGAGGCCAAAAACGTCACTAACTGCGCCACCTCTTCTGCCCTTGCCAATCTTTTTAATGCCGTAGCATTAGTCGTATTCTCTACAGCCTTCTCTCCCATTTTGACAGCCATATCAGTATCCACCATCCCAGGAGCCACCGCATTCACTCTGATCTTAAAGGCAGCCAACTCCTGTGCCTGCACCTTTGTTGTCAAAGCGACAGCAGCTTTTGATGAGCCATAAACAGTCACACCAATTCCGCCATCTAAGCCTGCAATGGAAGTCATATTCACAATAGCTGCGCCCTTTGCTTTCTTTAAGGCTCCTAAGAGTCCATTTGTAAATACAATCTGTGAGAAAAAGTTGACCTGGAAAACGCGATGTAAATCATCTGATTTAGTCAACATAAAAGGAGCTATGTGAGAAATCCCTGCATTATTGACCAATACATCAACCAGAGGCACAATTTCCTTAATTGACTTTGCCCCTTCTATTACCGCATCTTCATCAGACATATCGAAAAAGAAAGGATAGATATCGACACCATATTGGGAGCTTATATTCTTATAGTTCTCAATAACAGAATCGCTTCTATGATTACTACAAGCTGCAATATTGGCCCCTTCTTTAGCAAATTCTTCAAGGATGGCCAAGCCTATGCCTCTACTGCTGCCAGTGATGACAACATTTTTTCCTTCAAACCTTCTCATATTCAAGTAACTCTACAATCCCTACATCTTTATGAAACAAAAAACAAACACGTCCCTTTAGATTATCAGAATGTGTCGGTTTGGCGATGACCATAAATCTGTCGCCCTTCATTTCCTTGATGGCATCTTCTATGCTACAGTTAATCTCATAGCACAGATGATAGGGTGTCACTCCATTCTTCTCAAGTATCTTATTGATAGGAGATTTCTCGTCGTATGGTGCTAGTAATTCTATGGTAGGCTTACCGTCTGCTTCATAGAAATAGCCATATACATTCTGATTGGGGTCATACCCTCCCACTATCTCATGATAGCCTATTGATTCATAAAAGGCCGCTGTTTCCTGATAGTTTTTGGTGGCAACACCAATATGATTAACCTTGGTTATAAATGGATAAGCCTTCATGACAATCTTTCTTTAACAGAAGCAACAATCTTTTCTGGAGTTAATCCATTTTGCTCTAACAGATACTGATAATCACCCACTTCTGAGAATTGATCTTGTACGCCCAAACGCATCAGTCGGCAAGTTGCAAGTTTTGCAGACATCACCTCTGCGACTGCGCTACCTAGTCCACCATTGACAAAATGTTCTTCTACACTAACAGCCAATTTTGCTCCGGCTATTTCTTTCAAAATAGTTTCTTTATCTATGGGCTTCAGGCAATGTATATCTATGACCTTAACACCAAATCCTTCACTATTAAGCATTTCGGCCGCCTTCAGGCTTTGAAAGACCATTGAACCTGTAGCAAAAAGTACGACATCATTTCCTTGATTATAAACGACATGTGCCTTGCGATAGTCATATTCAAAATCTTCTGGATATACTACAGGACAATTTGTCGTTCCGGAAAGACGTATATATACAGGACTGTTCATTTGTAATGCAGCTTCAAATACCTTGACAGCCTCTCCGGCATCAGCAGGAGAGAGAATGGTCATATTCGGAATGGTGCGCATAAGACTCAAATCCTCTAGCGCATAATGGGAATTTCCAAAATAAGTCAGGGCAAAACCACTATTAATACCAATCAAGATTGCCGGAATCTGCATATAACCCATATATTGTCTGACAGGTTCAAAACTGCGCATACTTAAAAAACAGGCTTGTGCTGTTGCAACACATTTGAACCCTTCCGAAGCCAATCCGGCTGTTATGCCCATCAGATTCTGCTCTGCAATACCCACATCATAAAAATCATTGGGAAATTTCTGCTTAAAGCGCGACAATCCTGCGCCATACGCCATATCAGATGTCAACACTTTAATCTGATATTGGTCATGATAGAATTCCAAGGCACTACCAAAGACGACACCATTCTGTCCAAACATGGACATCATCTTTGCGTTATATTTCAATCTGTTTTCCATAACTCCTATGATAGTTCTTCCATTGCCTTGTCAAACTTCTTCTGATTAAGCACACCATGATGCCAGGCAGCAGAATTCTCCATGAATGAGACGCCCTTACCTTTGATAGTATTGGCAACAATGGCAACAGGACGAGTTTCTTCCTTTGATGATAACACATTCATCAATGCCTCAATATCGTGACCAGCAACGTCAATAGCTTTTAGTCCAAATGCTTGCAGTTTGTCCGTCATGGGAGATAGATCGATGATCTCATTGGTAAAGCCATCGGCTTGCAATCCATTATTATCAACAATAATGGTCATATTGTTCAATTGGAATTGTTTGATGGTCATTAGAGTTTCCCAAAATAGACCTTCATTGCATTCGCCATCACCAACTATCACATATACATGATTATTCAGGCCCTTTTCTTTACAAGCAATGGCTACACCTACAGCATAGGATATACCAAGACCGAGACTACCGCCAGAAAATTCAATACCATGCTCAACATCTCTTGATGCATGAGCAAAAAGATGTGTGCCATTAGTTTCAAAAGTATCAACTAATTCTTTCGACATCTTTCCATTTAACTCTAATGCGGTATAAAGAGCCAATGCACCATGGCCTTTACTCAAAATGACTCTATCACGGCTATCATCATGAGAGATGTTGGCTACACTATATAAAGCTACCAGAATCTCTACCATTGATAAGGAGCCTCCAAGGTGAGCACCGGACGAGCCGGACTTTAAAGCCAATTCCAATATCCGCTTTCTCATCCAAAGAACATCCTGTTTTAATTGTTTAAGATCTGCCATATTAAATCTCTATTACACCTGGACAAACAATATGATCAGTCTCAAAATAGGCTGCAGCCCATGAGAGTCCAACACCAAAACCACTGCCTATGAGTTTCAAGTGTCTTTTCTCCAAATCATCCTTTGCTCTTGAAACTAAAGTCAGAGGAATGGAACCACTACTGGTGTTACCAAACTCCTCAATACAGTATAGCACCTTGTCTTTGGAAAGTTTCATCTTTCTACGAATTTTTTCATCCATGAACAGATTGGCCTGATGCAATACATAGTAATCTATCTCCTCCTGATTGATAGAATATTTTTCCACCAGATCTTTTATCTGTTTGGGCGCTTTCGAAATCGCAAATGAGAAAACGGACATACCATCCATAAAGATATGATTGTTATTTCTCACAATGCCATCCCCATAGTCAACCATATCAAGGGTATGTTCATTAAACGGATGTCGATAGCCACCATCACGAATCTGTATTTTATCACTTCCAGAGCCATCAGTACAAAGGGCAAATTTGATGGATGATTCTTCTTCCGTATATTCAAGGGCTGTACATGTACCCGCATCACCAAACAGAGGAAGCGTCGTCTTATCTTCAGGAGATGCTACTTTTGATGCCGTATCACCAGAAAAAAGTAGTCCCTTCTTGATTGACCCATTTTGCATAATTGAACTGAGTATACTTAATCCATACACCCAGCCAGAACATCCGTGCGGAATATCCGTCGCAAAACATTCTTCTTTTAAGCCTAAACGATTTTGAAGGATGCAAGCAACAGGAGGCTGAATAAAATCGGGGGTTTGAGTTACACAGACGATTGCATCAATCTCATCTTTCTCCCATCCCAACTCTTCAATCAACTTCTCCGCTGCGCCATAAAACAAATCAGAGGTGCATCTTCCATCATTAAAAAGATGACGCTGATCTATACCTATAAGACTTCTGATTTTTGTATAGTCACCCCACTTCTGATAGGAGTCAATATTCTTTTCTATGTTTTGGGGTACACAGGCAGACATGCCTCTAAGGGCAACGTGTTTTATCTCTAAAAATGCCATATTATTTAATATACGTTTAGACCGCCATCGATAACCAAATTATCACCAGTAACGAAACTTGATGCATCAGATAGCAAATATATGATTCCCCATGCGATTTCTTTAGGATCTGCGTATCGTTTCAACGGATAACGTTCCATATCTTTTTGCAACTCTTCTTCTTGAACCGATTCGTTCTCAATTAACGGAGTTTTGGTCATTCCCGGACATACCGCATTTACTCTTATTCCCTTAGTAGCTAACTCTAATGCTGCTACTTTAATAAATGCACTCAGAGCACCCTTCGAAGCCGTATATATGCCATTACCAGTTGATGCTGCACCTAATCCTGCTACTGAGCTCGTAAAAACAACTGAAGAATTCTTCTTCAACAGTTTCTTTTTGGAAAGGAGTTTTAATAATAGAATCGGTGTAAAAGTATTAACTTTAAATATCTCTTCAAGATCCTTTTCTTTAATAAAAGGAATCGGAGTCATATGGCCGACGCCCGCATTGTTCACTAGCCCATCTAATTTAGGCAATTGATCTATTATACTATCCAAATTTGAAGGATCAGAGAAATCACATTTCAGATAGAAATTGCTTTCTCCTTCCATTTGCGAAATAGTAGCCTTTAGGCGCTCTTCATTTCTACCGATTATTATGACATTGGCTCCTAGCTTTGAACACTCAATGGCTGTTGCCTGCCCTATCCCAGAAGATGCTCCTGTTATCAATATTGTTTTCCCCTCTAATGAATATGGATTATATGACATATTTTTCGTTTATTTCGTTATCATCTACATTTACCAATTCTGATATTACCAAGTTATCTACGTTAAGAGCTACAGTACCCCAAGATAATCCTACACCAAATCCACAACACAATAATTTGGTGGGGCTCTTTACTCTTTCACCCAACTCTGTAATTATAGTCAATGGTATAGATGCAGAAGATGTGTTACCAAATCGATACATTGAAGATGGCACCCTTTCTTCATCAAACTTTAGCTTTTTTGCTATCATTTTGTTCATTTTCATATTGGCTTGATGCAATACTAAATAATCATAACCGCTATAATCAAAACCAAAATATTCTGCTAGTTTCTTTACAGATTTGGGAGCTGTTGATATTCCAAATGCGAACACATCCATTCCTTTCATCCACGTTTGAAGTCTACTTAGTTTGTGACCCTCTACATCATGTTCTTTAAATGAGCTTTCTGCGAACTGATTTCTGCATCCACCATCGGGAATTATAATAGCATCATACCCACTTCCATCTGTACCAAAGTGGAACATCATCGGCTCGGCATCTTCTGCATATTCCAAAGCCTCATTCGGATAAGGATGAAGGATAACTTTGCCACCATCCAGTGCAAGTACGGTCAGCTGGTCACCGTGAAGAAAGTATTCGCGGCTCTCACGAATGATCTCATCCGAATAAACGTAATCGTCAGAAAGATCGTTTACGACGCGCAGCATTTCCAAACGGCTGCTCATTAAAAGTTCGATATCATCACTGGTTGCAATTCTATATTCGATCATTTTTATATCCTTCTTTTCAGTACTTCAATTTTGCTTTTTATAGATTAAAGCGACTTAATGAAATTGTCTGCCATTTCGGGCCATACGCATACTTCAGGGAAGCTGGGAATTTCCATGTCTGCCGGCGGCGGATTAAGGAAGCCCAAAAGCGTGTCGCAGATGTTGTCGGGATCTTCGAGTTTTCCTTCCTTGATCGCTCTTACAAGCGCGAAGCTCTGCTCTGCGGTGTAAGGTTCACCGTGGTTTCCGGTTGCCCAGTTATCGTTGGGAATCGAAAGACCGTGAAAGCCTCTCGGGAATGTTTTATGCTCGTATCTGACACCCTTTTCCTTCAGTGCTTCTGCGTAGAGATAACTGTTCTGAACGGGAACAAGGTTATCTGTTTCCGTCTGCCAGATGAAGCAGGGAGGATTGTTTTCCTTAACGTTCTTTTCGAGTGAATATCTGTTAAGAAGTGCTTTCGCTTCCTCGTCTGTTCTGTTGTAAATGTCGGCGCCTAAAAGGAAACGGAATGAATCCTGATGAGCATATTCACCTGATGTTATGACAGGGTATGAGAGGATTGCCGCATCAGGTTTGCAGGAGATGTCTTTGTAGTCGGGATTAGTGTCTTCTATCTCTTCCCAGTAATCGCAGACGCTTCCGCAAACGTGGCCTGCTGCAGAGAAGCCGCAGACATAAACTTTGTTTTTGTCGATGCGGTATTCGTCAGCATTCTTTCTTACAAAGCGGATAGCTCTTGCAAGGTCTCTCATTGCCTGGTCCATTACGGGCGCTTTCATCGTCTGGTTCGTTGTGTATGTCATGACGAAGCAGTTGTATCCGAGTTCGTTGAATCTTTTTGCAACGAGTTCGCCTTCGGGAGGAACGACCACGGCATAGCCGCCGCCGGGAAGGACCATCATGCAGGGACGGGTCTTATCGTCGTCTATGAGATAGGATCTTAAGTTCGGCCTGAAATCAAAAGCCATGGGGTAGGTGTACTCACCGTCATTCCAAATTTCGATCCTGTTCATTTTTGCGTCCTCTTTTTGAAAGTCTTTTGCATAATATTGCTATTTTACCCCATAATTCACCGCATCGGCTTTGACACTTGAATTTCATTTTATTATCATTCAGACAAGAGATTTTTTAGGGGGTTTTAGGATATGGATTTTAAAGATTTATTGCACTTAAACGGGCAGGAATTCCGCGACGAAGTCGAGTTTTTCGTTGACAATGAAAATGAATACAGCAAAGAAGAACTCTACGATATTTTTGTCCTCGTTACCAAGCGTTATCTTGATGAAGTAATAAGCGCAAGGCAGCTCGAGAATCTCTTTGTTGAGACATACGGAGAGAAGGCCACGAACGATTTTTATGAGGCGGTTGCCAACAGCAGTGAGACAGTTGCTGAGGGTGATGTTGTGACCGCAATGGAGAACGATATCCGTTTCCAGATAAGCTCACAGTTCGATCTCATCGAGAAGCTTAACAGCGAACGCGGGTAATTGATTTCCGTTTAATTCTATCAGTGAAGTTTTTCCGTGACCGCACGGATCTTGTCTTCTGCATTAAGGAATGCCTGAACGACATCAGGATCGAAATGCTCGCCTGAGCTTTCCTTGATTATTGATACTGCTTTTTCAAACGGCATTGCCGGCTTATAAACACGTACTGCAACAAGCGCATCGAAAACATCGGCAACAGCCATGATCCTTGCGGAGAGCGGGATCTCTTCGCCCTTGAGTCCGTCAGGATAGCCCTTACCGTTCCACTTCTCGTGATGGTAGTGAGCCATGTTCTCTGCTTCGCCGAGATAGTTCTCTTTGAGCTCCTCGTTATCGACAGTCTTCTTAACCGTGCGGATGATCTTTGCGCCTTCTGCCGCATGGGTCTTCATGATCTCATATTCCCAGTCTTCGAACTTGCCGGGCTTGTTTAAGATCGTGTCGGATACCTTGATCTTTCCGATGTCATGCATTGGTGCGGAAGATACGATGTTGTTCTTAAATTCCTCATCAAGAATGTCAGAGAACTTGCCTTCCTTGATGAGCTCGTCGCAGATGATCTCAACATAGGAAGAGGTGTTCTTGATGTGTTCGCCCGTTGACTGGTCGCGGCTCTCAACGAGGTCCGCCATAACGTTGATCATGCCGGACTGGAAGGTGGAGATAGCTTCGTTCTTACGCTGTGACTGGTTGATGTAATCGACGGTGTCACGCGTGGTCTTTGCCATCGCGTTATAGAGATGTTCGATCTCATCTCCTGTCTTGATCTCGAGCTCTCTGATGCTGTCGAGAGTCTCCTTACGCGCCTCGTCGTTAGTGTAGGCAAAATCGCCTGCCAGCTTGGCAAGACTGTTGACCGGAGTGACGATAAAGCGCTTTGCAAGATATACGCTCAGCGTGAGGATCGTGATGAAGAATCCCATGAGAAGCGTCGTGATCCTGAACGTGAATGTTCTCTCGACGTCGGTAATGTTAGGCATCGATACGTCAACGCAGACATAGCACTTGCATCTGTTGTTGCTGTCGTAAACAGGAACATAAGATGAGAGGAGCCAGCCGTATGTGTCGTCGGTGATGATGGGTTCGATCTCGCGTCCTGCAAGAAGGTCTTCTATGTAAGGCTCAAAGCTCTCGTCAAACGGGATAATCTCGCCGGTTTCAGAGCCCGGTGTATCAGGTGTATCAACATCGAAAACAACATGGCATCCGTCTTCACGGATCTGATAAACGTAGAGATACTGGATCCTGTCTGAGCTGTTCCAGATGAGACCGTAATATCTCTTGATACGGAAATAACCTTCTGCACTGTCCTTGCGTGCCAGGTATTCGTCTACCTTGTCGCCGTCGATGAGAGTTGCTGCGAATTTCGCAGTATCGGTGGCGTACTGTGCTTCGGAATTGATGATGGTGTCTCTGAACTGTCTGAAGCTTACATAGGTTACAACTGTTGCAGCGATACCGAAGATAAGCGTTACGGAGATGATGATCTTTCCGCTCAGGGAGATACCCTTTTCTGTCAGCGTTGCAAGATTGATGTTGTCTCTTTGAGGTTTGAACTTCTTCGGATATGCAAGGCAGATCAGGAGAGCGAGAATCGTGCTGATGAACTTATCCGGAATATCCATTATGAGTCCGGCATACATCTGTGCCCAGAAAGCGTTCTGAACGACATTGGTATAGATCTTGCCGGCAAGGGAAGAAGCGAGTTCGTCGCCTAAAGTGTTTCCGTAAAGTCCCCATGTGATGACGGAGCCGATTCCGCCGCCGACGAGGATGAAACACAAGACGGGAATTATCATTTTCACGGAGATCTTCTTAAAATAGTCCTTCTGCGCAAAAGCAGCAGCGATGATGGCTATGAGAACATTCAGGACTCCGTAGTAGAGATTCGTGTAATCTGTGATACCGCTTAAGATGTTCGTGAAGAAGCCGACCAGTACGGCAGGCATAAAGCCGCCCGTAACGGCAGCCGCGATGGTGCCGATGCAGTCAAAATAGAAGGGGAGACCCAAAAGGGAAACGACCTTACCGCAGACAAGATTAAGAAGAAGTCCAAAGACAACGAGTCCCAGGGACTTAAGATCTTCATGTTTTTTGTTGATATTCGACATATCCGGCTCCCTGTCTACAAGGCGTTTAAGCCTTAAGCCAACCCGTACGATAACAAAAATAATAAATATATCCTAACAAATTGACAGGTTAACTTCTATTATCATTATGTAAAAATTTATTTACAGAAAGTCCCGAAAATCAGGAAAAATTTATGCTGTGATGCCCAATGCCTTGCAGATTAGGCTTGCTGCGATGTCCAGGATAAAGAGTCCTGCCGGTATGAAACACAGGCAAAGCCAAGCTTTCTTTGGCATTTTCTTTTCGAGCTTCTCGAAAAGCGGTACCACTACAAACTGCAGGAAAACGCCTGCAATACCGAAGAAAAGCACTGATCTGACGCAGACAAAACCGCCGATGTTGCCGAAGTTTAAGATCTCTTCGTTATAGTCCCAGAGCCTGATGCCCCAGACGGTCAGTATTACCCAGCCTGTCGCGAGTTCAAGAACGCCTGATGCGACGGTGGCAAAGAGGAATACGAGAAGAGGCTTTTTTCTGATCTTAAAGGTGAGTCCCAGTATTATCAGCGCGCCGAAGCCGTAGATGGGGATCCACGGGCCGAATGTTGTGCCGCGCTTTACCCATTCGCCGAGATCGAAACGGTAGAAGATCTCTTCGTAAATGAAGCCGAAGATACCGCCGAATGCGAATATCAGCATGAGAAGCGGGAATCTTTTCTTAAGGTAATCAATATTCATCCGAAGGTCTCCGTCGTTTTAGTCAGTGGGCATTATTTTAGACTAAGACCGAGGATAATGTCGAGTACAAATAGTGAGAAGAGCGATACTGCGACGATATTAAATGCCTTGGGGTGCTTATCCTGGAACTTTTCGACGGGCGGAAGTATCGCGTAGATGAGGATAAGAGCGAACAATCCCCATGTCACGACTGACCTTACGCAGATATAGCCGTTCAGATTGCCCCAGTTGAGTATTACGAGCGAATAATCCCAGAGCCTTACATGGAACACTTTGTCTAACACGAATCCTGTTGCGAGCTCCAAAGCACCGCACGAAAGCGCGCTTATCAGGAATACGAGCCACGGCTTTTTTCTGAATCTTACCGTCAGGAAATAGATAAGAAGGCAGCCGAAGCCGTAAATAGGTATCCACGGGCCGAAAGTCGTACCGCGCTTATAGAAAACTCCATCGTTGATATAGACGCAGATGGTCTCATATATAAAACCGATAATGCCTGCGATGACATATATCAGCATCAGTTTGAAGATGAGCTTTTTTAAGGATCCTTTACTCAAACTACGCTCCTTTCGGGGCTTTATTCTTCCTTTGGTCTGTACACATAGTGTATTTTCTCATAATTTGAATTCTTTGCACTGTTGGTCATGGCTTCAAGCGCCTGATTGCGGAGCTGCTCCTTGCGCTTGTCCATCGGGAGATCCATGTCGGGGATGAAAGGTCCGTCGACATAAACGACCGTTCTTGAGCCCGGAAGGATCTTTCTTTTCTGCCAGGTCGTCGTGAAGGTGAAGACCGGTTTGCCCGTCTCGGCCGGGTAATGGAAAGCCGGCGACTTAAACGGGCGGATACCCGTGTATCCGAGCCAGATATGGGCCTCAGGATAGAGTGTAACAATGTGACAAAGCTCTGAATGACGGCGCATTGCCTGCGAAAAGTTCTTAAAGCCCTTTGCACCGGAAGGAAGCGGAATTCCGCCCAGATCTTCGACGATCCTCCTTGTTCCGGGTACCGAAAAGCAGTCCATGCTGGCAACTATGTACGCCTTTTTGGGCCACGCCAGAAGTCCCGGGCAGTATGCGTCGCCCATTGTTCTCGTGTGGTTGCCGTAAAGGAAGAATCCCTCTTTGCGATATGCTTTGAGTTTCTCTCTTCCGACGACCTTCTCACCGTAGACGATCTTCTGCAAAAGCCAGACCAGAGGTCCTGCGGCATGGTAAAAACCGCACGCAAAGCCGCGTCTTATGGGGTTTTTCGGGAAATACTGATAGTTTGCCGGGAGTTCTTTTGTATTGATGTTCGTGCCTGCAAAATCGTCGTTTAACAGGTCTGAATAGTAGACCGTGCGCTCTTTCATGGCATCAGGCCTCTTTTTGGCGTGTTCCTGCCGCTTCTTCGAGCATCTGCTCCATCTTGTTCATGCACTCGCCGAGTCTTGATACGTTTGCCTGTGTCTTATATTTCTTTCTGCAGGCATCAAGCTCCTTCGGATTATCCATGAAGTATTCGATCTTGTTCTTAAGATCTTCAGAATCCCACTTGCGGTAAAGGCATCTGTCGTCCTGTGCAAAGAATCTTGCTGCGCTTCTCTTGGAATTGCAGATGATGGGCACGAGGCCGGTTACTATCGCTTCAAGGCATGCGATAGACTCGAGCTCGACATAAGCCGTATGAACATAAAGATCGGCAGCATTGAGCACTTCCTTGAGTTCGTCGTGCTCGAAAAATCTCATCTCGCAGTCAACGCCGTTCTTCTTTACGAGCTTTCTGTAATGTCTTCTCTTCGGGCCTTCGCCTGCAAGGATCAGGTGGATCCTGTCCTTATACTTTGACTTGGCAACCGCCTTAATGAGTACCTGCTGCGCCTTCTCGGAGGAGTATCTTCCCACAACAACGATGGTGAACTTGTCCTTGTTTTTTGCCTTCTGCTTTTCGATGGCTTCTATCGGAGCAGGCTCAAAGAACGATTCCGAAACACCGTTGGATATTACCTTTGAAGGCACGTGCTTTTTTATGTTGCCCTCAAAATCCTCCTTGATGAACTCAGTCGGATAGTGAGTCATCGCGCAGTGGCTGTATATCTTTTTATAGAAATACTTGTAGACTTCCTTGGTCGCAAAAGCGGACTTCATCATGCCGATATGACATGTGAAATTCTCTGCCTGGACATGGAAACTGGATGTCATGGGGATACTGTACTTCTCGCAGATCTTTACTGCTTTCCATGAAAGAGGGAAGGGCATCAGGAGATGTACGACGTCGGCGCCTTTTATCGCATCTTCGAGGATGGCTTCATCGGCCTTGGCCGGTACGACTTCGTTTCTGGCCAGTGCCGCATTTACTATGGGTCCGAGATTTAATGTGGGAACTATCATGTAACCGCTCTCGCCCTGTTTGTCTGCATCGCAGCAAACGACAGTGACATTATGTCCCTGAGACTTTAAGTGGTTTATTAGATTATATGCAGCCACGGAAGTGCCGTTATTGGCCTCGCCGAGCACGTCGCATATTATCGTGATATTCATATTTCCCCGTTCACCCTCAAACAATTGACCTAACGAGATAATAACCAACAATGTTTGAAAGTCAAAATTTCTCAAAGATTATAGGCAAATGATAGAACATTTGCCCAGAAACTCGCCGCAGGGTAGTTTTCGCAGTGCATTGAAAATGATGTACGGATTTTTGTCGCGCAATCCAAAGAAAAAACGCGACATTTTTTCGGAATCTTCCAAAATCCAGTTTTTTGCCTATGTTTTTCGCGGTTTTATCTGTACAAAAAACTGAACACAGGTTGACTGAGCAGAGAAGCAACCCGATCAGGATTCCTTCAGCTCATCCCAGGTTCTGTCGTCTTCCTTGTAACCCTTGGCTGACTTGATCTTTACGATGATCCTTACGATGAGGCCGGAGATGATGATGAGTCCGGAAACGCACCAGCCGAAGATGATGTTGGCGGTCAGTGAATAACCGTCACCTGCACCGTAGATTCCGCCGCCCTTGATGAGGTTGTAGAGATTCCATACGAAGAGTCCCAAAAGAACGATAGGTGATACGAACTTGATGGAAGGCAGGAACCACCATGCGGGCATCTTGAACTTGTTGGTGTTCTTGTTGAGCTCTTCAAGGATCTTGGTGGTCTTAAAGAGCCAGCCTGCTGCGATCATCTCGAGAACGCCTGTGATGATGAGCGTGTAGCTGTTGATGAAGTAATCAACGATATCAAGTACTGCAAGGCCTGCGCCTGTGACGTAGATAAGGCTGATGATGCCCTCGATGATGCAGATAATGAGTGTTGTCTTTTTCTTGTCGAGCTTGAACTTGTCGGATACTGCTGTTGAGATACCTTCAATGATCGAGAACAAAGAGTCGATCGCAAGAGTGATCAGGCAGAAGTAGAAGATGAATGCGAAGATCATGTTGAAGACTCCGCTGTTCGAGATCTTTACGATTGCCTGAGGATAGATGATGAATGCCGTAGCGATACCTGAAGCGGACATGTTGTCGAGCATGCCTACGCCTGCCATTGTCGTGAACATAACGACTCCGGCAAGAACGCTGATGAACATGTCGGAGAATGCGATGATGACCGTATCTACGACGATGTTGGATTTCTTATCAAGGAATGATCCGTAAGCGAACATGATCGCCATGGATGTTGAGAGCGAATAGAATACCTGGCCTACGGCGTCTACCCAGAGATTGGAGTCGGAAAGAGCAGACCAGTCAGGGATGAAGAGTTTTGCCATTCCTGCCATGGCGCCGGGCATCATGATACCTCTGACTGCCATGATGACGAGGCAGATGACAGGGAGTGATACCGTGAACTTAACTACCTTTCCTACTGAGGTTGTGCCGTTGCGGATGCAGACATAGCACAGTACCCATGCGGCGATGAGGCAGCCGAGTACAGGCCATGAGATAGTTGTAAATCCGCTTGTTGTTCCCGTGGTCTTGATCGTGTCAGCCCAGAGAGAACTTGCAGCGTCGGTGTTGTCCGTAAGGTTCATGAACTTGAAGCTCATTACGAACATAAGGATTACCCAAGCGAAAACTGCGGCGTAGTAGATCGATATGCCGATACCGTTGGATACTGCAATCCAGCCGATGCTCTCGGCTTTCTTATTCATAGCACGCATTGAACCGGGCGCGCCCTGTCTTGTGTAGCGTGCAACGGAGATCTCCATCATGAGGAGAGGGATGCCGATGATAAGCATTGCGATGAGATAAACGAACAGGAATGCTCCTCCGCCGTACTTGGCTGCAAGGCCCGGGAATCTCCAAGCGTTTCCGAGTCCTACGGCAGATCCGATCGCTGCCAGGATGAATGCTGATCTTGATGACCACTTTTCGCGCATATATGTGAACCCCCCTCGTGATATATAACACTTTACCGAACAATAATAGCACGCGGCATGTCATTTTGTTTACACATTACAAATAGTCAAGAAATACTGATTTGTGATACAATTCACTTATTCCCATAAGGAGGGTTTAGATATTATGAAAAAGGTTAAGGTATTGGCATGTGTCCTTACAGCAGCTATGGCTGCCGGCGTTTTTGCAGGATGCAGTAAGACAACAACTATTACAACAGCTAAGTTCCAGAGTGCTTGCGAGAAGTTAAAGCTCGAGGAATTCGATATTGAGGATTCTGCTTCTCCTGATTACGATGACCTCGAAGACGGTATCTATGTAGTAGCTGACGAGGACTACATTGAAGATAATCCGGCAGAGATCGAGTCATTCTTGGGTGACCTCGGCCTCGGCGACGTAATCGACGCTGACGATGTTACATCTCTTGCTTTTGCAGCTAAGTGCTCCGGTGCAGAAGATCTCGCAGAACTTGACGATTTTGAGGATCTCCCTGACCAGCAGGTTGACGGTGCTTTCGCTCTTCAGATGACACTCGCTGACGACTATGTAGGCGACGTTATGGACTTTGTTGAGGATATGCTCGATCAGTACGACATCGATGTTAAGGATCTTTCAAACAAGGAATACTATTGCGGCAAGAAGGACGGTTACTTCAGATTCCACGTTGACGTAGCTGTACTTTCCAAGATCATTCTCGAGAACGAAGACATCATGGATATGGTTGAAGTTCTCTATGATACAGACGACTTCGAAGAAGTTCTCTCACAGCTCAAGGGTGACGCTGCTATCTCCTTCGAGATCAACGGTAACAACGTATTCATCATTGCAGGTGTAGGTCTCAACACAAAGGCATCCAACCTCAATTCCTTCTCTAAGGCATTCGGTGCTGCAGCAAACCCGACATCAGTTCCTGCAAACAAGTCAGTTCTCGAGCAGGTTGTTGAAGATACAGTTGACAACTACGGCGGACTCCTCGGCGCAGGCGCTGTGTATGAGACAGACGATTACGATGATTGGGATATCTGATCACTAACGTAAGTAGATTTAAAACTATAAAGAGGATGTCAGACGGCGTCCTCTTTTTTGTGCTTAGAACATTGACGGCGGGAACAGTCTGGACAGTGTTCTCAGGGCCGTACCGAAGTTTGTGAGATCCATCAAGATTCCCGAGAAGAGGAATGAGAGGATCAGGTATACGGGCAGGATCGAAGAGAAGATCTTTGAGCGTGCCGTGCGGATCGGGATGAGAGTCATTATGGTTCCTGCGACGAATGCGAGAAGCGTTACGAGCAGGGTGTAGACGGTCACGTGCAGTATCGAGAATTCCGTCCGTGAGATCAGGAAGCAGAAGAGCGAGACGATCAGCGCGGGGAATGTGAATACTGCGACTTGGATGAGGCCTAAGTATATCCTCTCGAAAAGTCCGAACCTCAGATAGATGCGGTTGTCCTGGTCGTTAAGGAACGCAAGTGCGCCCAAAAGTGCAGCCGTGAAGATGAAGAATCCTGCAAACTTGTAAAGAGGGATCGGCACCTTCTCGGAGCGTGTGATCGCATTATAAACTGTGCCCTCGACGCTCTCTAATGCGAACAGGTACTGGTCATCGATATACTTGTCGAAGATCTTCTTGAGCTCGGGATCGTGAGCATCGACCTCATAGCCGAAATCTGCAAACGTATCGCTTATGACCTGACGTGCACCGTACTCGTAGAAGCTTCCGAAGACCTCTTCTCTTGAGAGGAAAATGAAGCTCGATGCGGGAGTGGATACCTGCTGAACGTCGTACTTTGTTCCGTTGTCTGTCAGGTGCTCGGTGAAGTTCTTGGGGAAGATGTAAGCGGTGTTTGCTTTTCCGGATGCGAGATCCTTATAGAGCTCTTCCTCGTCATCGACCTCATAGAAATGGAAGATCGAATTCATCGTGCAGAGGTGGTCAACGATGTCTTCCGTCTCGTCGGAATTGTCCTCATTTAATATCGCAACCGGGATGTAGACGGACGTATCCTTCTCGGGCACGAAGATGACAAGGAGGGCCATGATGAGGATAACTCCGCTCATTACGTACATTGCGGGGTTTATGAAGCTTCGCTTTGCGAGGACCGATAATCTGTTTAAGAATAATCTCATAGGAACATCGACCTCATAAAGAATTCAATAAGATAGTGCAGAGGGTTAAAGACCGCAGCGTTCTGGAAGAAATGCGGCATGTAGTCCAGCGGGATCAGTCCGCCTGCAAGATACATGAGGCTTGTGCCTGCGCCGAACGTGATATAGGAAACGGTCGTAGGGCTCTTAACAAGATAGCAGAGAGCCGTGCCTGCAAGTGCGACGATGAGTACGACCGGGATTACCGTTAACAGAGACAATACCTTCATCGACTCAAACACGAAGCAGAGACAGACGAAGATCAGTATGTATATCAGATATATCATGACGGCCGCGCACCCGGATTCCAAAAGGAATATCTTCCATGTCTTAATTCCCGAGAGTTTTGCGCGCGCCCTGAAGATGTCGCTGTTTCCCTTGTAGAAGAATGAGATCACGAAGACTGACATCATGATTATGTACAGCGTGTAAGATGCGGTGAGACGCTCTCTTACGGCATACTTGGCAACTAGGTCGTCTACGTTTATCTTGCGGAACAATGACTTGCGGTCCATTACAAAACTGAAGCTGTTTGAAGTGACGGCATTTTCTACCGCATAGACTTGTGAAGTATCAAGACCCATCTGTTCTGCATATTCACCTGCTGTTAAGACTGTGCACTGTGCAGTTCCCAGGAGGTTGCTCATGGCATAAAGGAGATCGTTTACGATATGTTCTTCGAAGGTGTCGGCATCGCGGTAGATGATCTGAACCTGAACCGCATCAGGTGTTCCCATGGTCTCCATGAAGCCTTCGGGAACGATGATGCCGGCGATCGCATCGCCTTCTTCAACGAGCTTTACGACCTTTTCCTGAGTCTTGACCTGGTTGATGTCTATCGTGTGCTTGACGCTGTCCATCTGCTTAACGAGATCGATGCCCAGGCGCGAATAGGCTTCATCGTCAGGGACGTAGCACGCAACAGATACGACGCTGTCGGTGTTGTCTTCGAAAAGGAATTCCGACGCATACATGACGAGTGCCAAAAGCGCTACGCCGAGCGCCAGGAAATAGCACACGACATAGGGAAGGAAAAGCAACACTCTCTTGCAGTATGCCTTGATCATTCAAGAGCCTCCGCGGGAGAGATGCCTGCAGGGAGAAGTGATGAAACGCCGTTCTTTAAAAGGTAAATTTTCGAGCAGTGCTTGAAAAGCTCTTCGCTGTGGCTCGCGATGAAGACCGTGCCGCCCTTGCTCCTGAATGAATCTATGAAGTTGATGATGTCGTTCTTAGCCGGGATGTCCAAAGCCGCCAGAGGCTCATCCATGAGAAGGATGTCGGGCTTGGCAAGAAGGACAGATGCAATGGCAAGACGCTTTTTCATACCGCCTGACATACGCTTGACCTTGAGGTCGATGAAGTCGTTGACCTTGAGGATCGAGAGCTCAGTCTCGGTGAGTTCTTTTATGATGTCCTGCCTGCTTAAAGGAGTCCACATCTTGAGGTTGTCCATAGCCGTGAGTTCGTCTATGAGCGCGTTCTCCTGTGTAACGAAGCCTGCTTTGCCGTTGACCTTGATGGAGCCCGCTGAAGGCTTGCGCAGGCCTGCGATGGCGGAAAGCAGAGTCGATTTGCCTGATCCGTTAAGGCCCAGAAGACCGATGACTTCGCCTTTTTCGGCGCTGATCGAGACGTCGGTGAGGACGGCCTTTTTATACTTTAATGAGACTTTCTCTACGGTAACAATTGAATCGGCCATGGCTTTCTCTAACTCCTTTAACAATAGGGAGATTATAGCATAAGAGAAGTATTACTTATTTGAAGAGGGATTTACGTGTTGGTCTTGAGGACGAATGCCTCAAGATCATCAGTGAGGATCGCAGGACCCATGAACAGACCCTGGAACTTGTCGCAGCCGCTGCCGACCAGAATGTCGAACTGGTCTTCATGACCTACACCCGTTGCGGTAACTGAGATATCGATGTCGTGCATCAGCGAGATCGCGGAGCGTGTAAGGATCCTGACTGTCGCATCAGTTGCGAGGTCGGATGTGAAGTTGCCGTCGAGTTTTAAGATCGAGACAGGGAGGAGAGGGATCGCATTGAAAGAAGAATAGCCTCTGCCGAAGTTATCGAGCGCCATCTTAACGCCTGTCGTGGCGAGCTCCTCTATTGTCATGCGGATGTCCGCAAGGCTCGTGATAAGGCTCTCTTCCTGAAGGTCGAGGATAAGGTTATCAACATTGCACTCCGTCGAAGATACGATGTTCGAGAAAGACTGAATGAAGTCGGTCTCACGGAGCTGATAGTTGGAAATGTTGATGTTCATCGTAAGCTTGGGGTCGATCCTGTTGATGGCAGTCAACGCGCTCAATGAATTTTCCATTGAATAGCTGCCGATCCTTCTCATGTAACCGGCATTCTCTGCTGCTGCGAGGAATACCTGGGGAGAGATGTTGAGGCCGTCTTTCTCGAATCTTAAGAAAGCTTCGAAGCCTACGAGTCTGCGCTCTGCAGTGAAGCAGGGCTGGTATGCCATGTGGATGCTTCCGTCTGATATTGCGCGCTCGAAAATAGCGACGATCTCATCTTTTGTCTTGTCCTTGAATACCTCTGCGCCGGGAAGTTCTGAAGTCTCTTCGACAGGTGCATCCTTTGCAGAAGCTGCCCTGCTCATGCGCTCTTCCGCAATTGCGATGATCTCGCCTGCATGGCGCGAGTCGGAGGGATAGTGCGCGAAGCCGTAGCGGATGCTTGCGTTCATGGAATCGATGCCTGCAGCAAATGCTCTTGAAGCTTCCTTTGCGAGCTTGTCTGCATACTTGGTCTCGGATTCCTTGGAGAGAACTCTCTTGAAGAGGATCACGAAGTCGGCATCGTCGATCCTTGCGACCATGTCGGTGGGATCTGCCGCCTCACGGAGACGGTGTGCCATATTCTGGATGAAGAGGTCCATCGATTTGTGGCCTATGGTTCTTGTGATGTTATCGAAATGATCGAGTGCGAGATAGATTACCGTGAAAGGACGGCATACCTCATCGGGTGTCTCGCTCTCCTGCATGTTTGCGATGTCTTCTCTGATGAACTTGTCGGCACGCTCTGTGATCATGTCACGGCCGGGGAGAGTCGTCAGCGGATCGATGGAATTTGTGAGGTTGCGTCCGATGGCTTCGCTCAATACCTGGTGGCTGCTCATTACGTCGTGGTTAACGATGAGGGAGGAACGGGAGAACATTTCTTCCTCGAGCTCTTTGCGGATGGCCTTGCCGCGCTCGATCCTCTTTTCAGCCTCGATGCCCTGGATCCTGCTTGCTATCTTGATGATGCAGTACTGCAGGAGCATGTCTATGACCATCGTGACGAACGTCATGGCAAGGAGTACCGGAGCGGACTCGCTCTTCATGACGATGTATTCGTAAGTGTAGATCATGAACTGGACGAAGTTTAATGCGAAGGAGATATAGAATCCGAACTTGCCTTCGAAAACGTTCATGAGGAAAGCCAGGAACATAAGACCGATGCCTACGAAGATCCTGGTCATTGTGATTTCGGTAAATATTTGGATCGCAAGGAAAGCGATGAAGAGAACAACGCTCACAAAAACAACGGCCACATAAGCCGCGTCGTTCTTTATGAATAATCTGCTGTTGTTCTGTCTCATACGCCCTATTATCTTATGTTTTAGGTGTGTTTTGTGTTACACGCATATTAATTTAGTTTTAATTTCTTGCGTTATTTAGAACTCAATGTGTCAATTCTTGTCCAAAAGGTCACTTATCACGGCTCCGGCAAGAGTGATTCCGCAGGCGGCCGGCACGAAGGATATCGTACCCGGACGGCGTCCTTCTTTCGGAGGGATGGGGCTTTCCGGCGAATATACAACCTTAAGGTGATTGATGCCGCGCTGTCTTAATTCTCTTCTCATGACCTTTGCGAGGGGGCAGTAGGATGTCTTGGAGATATCCGTCACAGTGAACTTATTGGGGTCGAGCTTTCCTGCCGCGCCCATTGCGCTGATGACCGGAGTGCCTGCTTCCTTAGCTCTGCAGATGATGTCGATCTTGGCTGCGACCGTGTCGATGCAGTCGGCAATGTAATCGTATTCACCAAAATCGAATTCGCCGCTTGTCTCAGGAAGATAAAAAAGATTCTTCGTTATTACTTCTGCCTGAGGGTTGATATCAAGGATGCGTTCTTTGCAGACGTCGACCTTGTATCTGCCTATCGTGGAATCAAGTGCAAGGATCTGGCGGTTGATGTTTGTTATGTCCACCTTGTCGGCATCAACGATGGTGAGGTGGCCTATTCCGGCTCTTGCAAGGCACTCGGCTGTATATCCGCCGACGCCGCCGACACCGAAAAGAAGGATTTTCGAGTCCTTAAGACGGGACAGGTCTTCCTGCCCTATCAAAAGTTCTTCTCTCTCGAAACGAGTATCCATATTACACAACCCCACAGTTATTTCCCCACTATTTTAATATATATAACTGACAATTTGCTTTGATTTGTTAGCATGGGTATAATTTGAGTGCAACAAATCCGCCGCCTCATCTGTATATAGGTTGAAAGCGGTGAGAAATCAAGCTAAGGAAACCGATGGAATTAACTTACGAAGCCAATCTGCCGCTTTTAAGAAAGCTCGCCATGCTTCTGGCTGTCAACGTCAAGACTGCTGACGGACGCCCGTCCGAAAAAGCCGCCCTGACAAGAGACCAGGCATATGAGTCTGAGGATGACGTACCCGTAACAGGTCCGTCCCGTAAGTCCGACGAGCAGATAGAAAAGGAAGCGGGAGAGATCCTCGACGTTCATGGCAATGCCATCCTGCGTCTTGCACTCTCTTACCTTCACAACAAGGAGGACGCAGAAGACATCCTGCAGGAGACGATGATCAAGTTCGTCACCGTAAGGCCCAACTTCGAGAGCGAAACACATCGTAAAGCCTGGCTTATGAGAGTTGCTTCTAATCTTGCGAAAAACCGCATTGATTACAACAAAGTCCGCGACACGATGGAGCTTAATGAAGAGATAGCAGGCGAAGTGCAGGAAGATCTTGACAGCGGCGATGAGTACAAAGCCATCTGGGATGCTGTAAGATGTCTGCCGGTCCACCAGCGTGAAGCAATCCACCTTTTCTATCAGGAAGGTTATCAGACTGCTGAGATCGCCCGTATCACGGGTCGACGCGAAGCAACGGTACGTTCAGATCTGAAGCGTGCCCGCGACAAACTGAGAGAATTGCTGAAGGAGGCGGATGATTTTGAATAAGTATAACGAAATCATGAGTAACGTAACTGTAGATCCTGAGATGAAGAGCAGGATCATGGGTGCCGTGTCCGCCGCCATCAAGGAGCAGGCTGACAGTGCCAAAGTTACGGAAATACCCAAAGATAAAAAGCCGGTACACGAATCCGGTAATAAGAACGGCGTAAGAAAAGCCGAAGTTAAGCCCGTTGAAACAAGGAAGAAAGCAAAGAAGGCGCCAATTGCCATTATCTCTTCCATCGCAGCAGGCGTGCTCATAATCGCTGGCGTACTGTTTGTAATGAAGTATCTTAACAGCGCTGAAGCGGCATCAACTGATATACAGCAGCACAACGCACACGTTGATTCAGTTGCTCTGGACACAATAGCCAACGAGAACTATGAGGAAACAGTTGCAAGCTTAAACAACGGCGGTGTTGAAGCTGAGGATACAGAACCTGCAACAGACGGCTTCCTTAGCGGTTCTTCAAACTACGCTGCTACGATCGACGATGATCGTGATATAAATACGAAGACTGTTGAAATTGATATTACATCCCGTTCGACAGAAGACGCTGTGGAAGGTGATGATACTGACGCGAGTGAAGTCATGGGTGACGCACGTCTCGACAGGATCTCAAGAGCACTTCCTTTCGATCTCAAGGGATCAGGTTCAGGCGTGTTCTCCGATACGATTACTGAAGAAGTATTCTTCGGTGTAAACGGCGAAAAGGTTATCATATGCTCTGCTCCCGAAGGAACAGACGACTTGATCAAGCAGGTCTTCCACCAGACTCCTGCAGCAGGTCTAGACGGCACATCTCCTTTCGGAGTTCCGGCTAAGCTTTACCGTGTAACATTCGGAAATGTTACCGAGCTTGCAGCCGATGAGACATCTTCAGATGTTAATGCCGCTGTCTTCGTAAAGAACGGCAAGACATACCTGATCGTCTTCTCCGACATCCAGCCGGCAGCAGTCATCCTGAAACTCGTTGACGCAGTCTGACGGGCAGCGCCTAAAAATCGGGGGAAACCCGTAAATTCCATTGCATAATTAAGAAAACTGTGTGTTATTATGGAAGTATCATGTTTATCGGGTCTTCATACCCGAGGAAAGGATACTTATATGTTTTGTCCTAATTGCGGTAAGGAAAACCCCGATGGTGTAGCTTTCTGCGGCGGATGCGGAATGTCTTTCGGTGCTCCCGCAGCTCAGGCACAGCCTGCACCTCAGCCCGTAGCAGCTCCCGTAGCTCAGCCTGCTCCCCAGCCCGCTCCTCAGCCGGCTCCCGCAGCAGCACCTGTAGCAGCAGCTCCCGTTGCAGCAGCACAGCCCCAGCCCCAGCCGGTTCAGCAGCCTGCACCCCAGGCACAGCCCCAGCCTCAGGCTCAGGCACAGCCCAAGCAGCCTTCTTCAATGCTCCCCTTCGGTCAGCATTTCAAGAACCTTATTCATGCTGCTATCCATCCTGTTACAGGACCCAAGGATATTGCTCCCCAGTATGACAAGATCGGCAATGCTCTTTTCATCGCAGGCATCGTAGTTGTTATCTGCTGGATGGTTGGATTCCTCTCCTCCATGTGCATCGACCTTATTCACTATGCACAGTACGGAAAGTATTGGTTCGACAATCTCGCAGTTGAGATCATTAAGGATTTCTTCTTCCCGTTCATCTACTATGCAGTACGTGTATTCGGATGCGCAGGCGTATTCATGCTCGCAGGCCTCATCCTCAAGGAAAAGTGGTCCTTCCCGAGACTCCTCGCAATCTCTGCAATGGCTACAGCTCCTGCATTCATCGTTTCCGATTTCCTCGGATCATTCGTAGGACTCATCCCTTACGTAAGATTCGGCTCAATCTTCACGATCGCAGCTTATGCTTACTATCTCCTCATGCTCTTCGAAGGTATGGGCGCAGAGACAAAGCTTACAGGAAACAAGAAGGGCTTCGTACTTGTAATCTGCGTTGCAGTTACAGGCTTCATCGCAAACTACTTCTGATCCTTTAAAGCGGATTTAAAAACAACAACAAGACGGCGGAAGGCTTACGGCTTTCCGCCGTTTTCCATGTATATCGCAGACAGAAAAAATATTTGATATAATATTTTTCGGGCGTAAACTAATGCGCACGTTGAATAAGGGTAGGGATAGAGAAATGTCAGATGTAAAAGCTACACCGGTTTCTTTAAAATGCAGTGTTTGCGGCGGAGATATAGTTAATAACTATCTTGCCGGTCTGTCTCAGTGTGCCAACTGCGGAAACAGATGGAACATAGCAGACGTCATTCCCGATTACGGCAAGTATTCACGCATCATCGCAAACATCAACAAGGCCAATGACATCGTTGAGAGCGACTCCAAAGCCGCATCAGGCATCTTTTCAAGACGGCCATAATGGACTGCGGAAAGTTCAACGACGCAGTTTCTGCAGACCTCATCAGGATCTGTGAAGAAGGACAGAAGAATGCAGAGCTTCTTTCCATCTACGCAAAGGGAAAGAATTTCTATGAGAAGAAGTCCTACAGCAGCGCGGTTAACGAGCTCTCCAAGTGTAAAGGCTACAGAGATTCCGATGCCATGATCGAGATCTGCAAGGAAGAGATCGAAAAGGAAAGAAAGAAGCAGATCCCATGGGCTGTAGTATTCAGCCTCATAATTCCCGCGGCAGTCGGATTGTTATTTAGAGAAGCGTTCGGATGTCCCTGGGCTGTTTGCATCATCCTCTTCCTTTTGGGCTCAGCCGGACTTGGATATGTATTTTACAGGGGAGGAGTGGTATCGATCATTCTTAAGGTCGTATCGTTCCTTGCGGCGACACCGCTCATTATCTATTCGATACTGGCATATGCACTTCATCTGCCGACCGTTCTCTCGGTGATAATCGCGATAGCAGGCCCCATAGTGTTGTTTATCCTGTTTGCGTCATTTACTGAACAAATAACGAAGAAAAATAAATAGAAAGGGAGATTAAAGAAATGGCAGTTGAAGCTATTAGCGTAATCAAGTACGAAGGCAGTAATGAAGTTCTTGCCCACAAGCACGAAAAAGAAGACTTTACCATCGGCTCACAGCTGATCGTACACGAGTCTCAGGAAGCACTTTTCTTCCGTGACGGCATGATCTTCGATCAGTTCACTGCAGGCAGACATACTCTCGTTACCAACAACATTCCGAAGGTACGTGACTACATGAAGCTCGGCACAGGCGGAGTCAATGTTTTCCACTGCGAAGTCTACTTCATCAACATGGTTACCCAGATGGGTATCAGATGGGGCACGGACAGCAAGGTAAGACTTTTCGATCCCGCTTCAGGCCTTCATGTTGAGATCGGTGCTTCCGGCAATTACAACATGAGAGTTACCGATGCGAAAAAGCTTATCTTAAAGCTCGTCGGAACAACTGACGGACTTCTCCAGAGCGACATCTCAGGCGAAGGCAAGTCCTACGGCACAGGCATGTTCAAGGCCCTGATCATCAACAAGGTCAAGGCAAATCTCGCACGCATCATCAAGGAAGAGAACCTCAACATTCTTGAGATCGACGCATATCTCGATGTTATCTCCTCCAAGCTCATGATCGACATCAACGAGACACTTGATGAATACGGCCTCACAATGCCCGAGTTCTATGTAACATCCATCGTTACTCCCGATGACGATCCGAACTTCGTAAAGCTCAAGCAGCAGTTTGCTGACAAGACTCTTAAGGTAAGAGAAGAGGAAGTAAGAAAGGCTGAGGCTGAAGCAGCACAGCAGAGAAGGATCGTTGAAGCTCAGACTGAAGCACAGCTCAAGGCAGTTAACGCTCAGGGAGATGCTGACGCTATCCGCATCAAGGCTCAGGCAGAAGCTGAAGCTTACAAGATGAAGGCTGAGGCAGAGGCTGCTGAGATGCAGATGAAGGGCTACACCTACAGAGACGAGACAGCACGTCAGGTCGGCCTCGAAGCTATGCAGAACGGCATCACAGGCGGCGGCAACGGCGGCGGAGCTGCAGGCGGTATCGGTGATGTTGCTTCTCTCGGCGTTACACTCGGTGCAATGGGCGGCGTTATCAACATGACAAAGGATGCCATGGCTCCCATCATGGGTGAATCCCAGAAGGTCGGCGAAGGCTTCGGCAATGTTGTTGCCGGCAACACAGGCGCACCTGCTGCAGAAGGCGCATGGAATTGTCCTTCCTGCGGTAAGACAGGAATCACTTCAAGATTCTGCCCTGACTGCGGAATGGCAAGACCTGTTCAGTAACAAACGGCATTAACTGATAAAAGAATAACGGCGGAGAGAGTTAAATCCTTCCGCCGTTATTCTATGGTGTCCATAGAGCCTATGTTATAATTATTTCTATGACGGACCGGAAACGCACAATAAAGATTGTCTTGATCGCAGCAGGCGTGCTGATACTTATCAGTGGCGGCATTTTCTTAGCTTCTAACATTGAGAAGTTTTTTGCTGTGACGCCTGACGATGCAGGCAAGGCTTTGAGCCGCACGGAGATCGAATCTGCTGAACAGGAAAGGTCTTCTGTTCTTGAGACTGCGAAAGCCGTGGATACGGTCACTTATAACGGTAACAGTTATGTCTATAACGAAGATCTTGAAGTGCTTTTGTTTATCGGCATTGACGATTACGAGGTAACTGATTATTCAGATACGGGAAGAAGCCATTCACAGGCTGATCTTCTGCTCCTTGCGATCTTCGATAATGAGACCAAGACGTATACACTGCTTCAGATCAATCGCGATACCATGACTGATACGATGGCCTACGATTATTTCGGCAATTACAAGGGCTTGATAAATCAGCAGATTGCTTTGTCGCACACGTACAGAACGGGACTTGAGGACTCTTGTGAGGATACGGTATTTGCGGTATCGAATCTGCTTTATAACGTGGACATATCGAACTATTTTTGTCTTACGATGAATTCTATCCCGATAATTAACGATTCCGTAGGAGGCATTACAGTAACGATCGAGGATGATTTCTCTCTGATCGACGAGACACTTGTAATGGGTGAGACGGTGACTCTTCATGGCGTACAGGCTGAGCACTATGTCAGAGGGAGAAGATCCGTTGCAAACGATCCTACGAACATTAACCGAATGGTAAGACAGCGAACATATCTTTCTGAGCTCTTGCCGGCACTCGGAGCTAAGACTTCCGGCAACAGCAATTTTGCCATCAAATTATTTGACGATCTTGCACCTTACATGGTAACAGATTGCACTGTCGATGAATTGAGTGACTATATTGAACGTTTCTCCGGATATACACTTGATAGGATAGTAACAATTGAAGGTGAGTCCGTTGAAGGTGAGAAGTTCATGGAATTTTATGTTGATGAAAAAGCTTTAAGGGCAACTGTAATAGATCTGTTCTACAAGAAAACTGATTAATCAACACAAAGAAAAATGCGTAAGGACCAAGGTATGAAGTCCGCGCTGATTAAGTCAGAACAAATATAAATCGGGAGCACCCCGAAGGGTACTCCCGACACCGGATAATAATTCTTTGGCCAAAAAATTACATCACTTCTTTGTTAGCCTTCTTCTTACCTGCTGTGCTGAAGCAAACGATTGCTCCACCTGCAAGTGCGACAGCTGAAACGATGTAAATAAGCCCATTATATCCGGTCTGTGCTGAACTCTTGCCAGAGCTTGACTCTGCTTCTTTAGCGGGTGCTTCTGCCTTCTTGAGCTCGAAAGCTACAGGGCAGAGGTGCTCGAAGGTAACAATTACTGCGCCGTCAACGATCGTAAAGTCAGCGCTGTCCCACTTTGCGTCAGCATCGTTCCAGACAAGAATGCCTGTAACATTAGATGCAGCATCAAGCATGAAAGCAACTTCCAACGGGTATACGTCAGCGTCATTAGTAATGTCATCTCCTGTGCTACCATCTTCGAGCCAGACATCATAAGCTTCTGTTGAGTTATCACCGGCAGCTTCCTGAAGAGAACTCTTCTGAGCGTCTGTAAGTGTAACTTCCTCAACATGAACAATGATGCCGGGGTCTTCAGCTTCAGCCTTAACTACATCAGTGCCGGCAGAGGGGCTCTCTACGCCTTCAGCAGCAAGAGAAACTACACCGCAAGAACCGATGATAGCAAGAGCAGCAACCATAGATATAAGCTTTTTCACTAGTCTTCCTCCTTTCTTCAGTATTTTTATAACAACAGCTTGAGTCCAGCAATTAAGGCCATGTTGATCTCGAAGCTGCTATTACCGCAGTAATTGCTCTACGTTACGTCGCAGAGACCGACGGGTCAGCTGAGTCATAGACGAGCTTTCCCATGACGATGAATCGATAGTAGCTGTCTCCTATAAGACAGGTAGATAACATAAGGACCCTATCGCCGTATTCCGGGGCGTATTCCTCGTGAAATCTAGCGTCCATACTTCTAATCGACAGAATGTTATTGAAGAAATTGTCGTATGTCTCTTCATCGTAGAAGTTGTGATAATACAGGATATGTGCACGGTCGTAGGGAACCGCAGCAAATAACTTGTACTTAAGGAGACGGTCAGGAAGATATATCACGATCTCGGGATCTGAATCCCAGAATGAATCATCAGTTACATCATTTTGAAGGTTGCCGAAGATCGCACCTGACTGCATGTGATGTCCATAAAGGATAGTAACAGGATCTGTGAAATCGGTTGTGTTATAACCGGCTTCAGAGAATACCGATCCGGCAGAGGAATAATCTCCGTCACTGTTATGAGTCAGATAGTATTCATCATCATCAGGTGATTGAAGAACCGGATAATCAATATCGGTGTCTTCAATATAGATCCAGGCATAGATGTCGGAGTTGATATCCTGAAGAAAAGCGAAATCAACAGGGCATACGTATGCATTAGGATCCTCAGTCTCTTTAGTGGTGACAGATGTATATGTAGGAATAACAGCTTGATTTTCATCAGGATGTGTATAAGCAGCTTCTGTAGGGGAAGCTGTAGTTGCAACCATCGTTGCGGTGAGAGTTGCTTTAGGTTCATACAGGATGGAAGCAAGCTTGACTACACAGGCAATCGCTGCCAGCGTGAAGATGCAACCCAATATTATCTTTATAGTTCTGCTTTTCATCTTTTCTTACCTCACCAAATCAGAAAGCATCTGACAGATAATCTTCAATGATCTCGAACTGACGACTTGTTAAGTTCTCTACAAAAGCATCTCCCAGAGCTTTTGAGATTACCTTCAATGCGGGACCGAGATTAACCGGGCGCCTTGTGGTGTTATGTGCATCGGAACCAAGGAAGGTAATGATGCCTTTCTTGAGCATCTTTAGCGCCTTTCTGGAAGTAGCACCATCCAGAAAGAACTCGGCATTGCTTTGAAAATAAATATCAAGATTGAGGAATTTCTTAACCAGATCATTA
Organism: uncultured Saccharofermentans sp.; assembly: GCA_905234715.1. GTDB lineage: Bacteria > Bacillota > Clostridia > Saccharofermentanales > Saccharofermentanaceae > Saccharofermentans. Next base: position 4,975 of record CAJOJI010000009.1, on the reverse strand, counting down.
GGCTGATCGAGGTAACGTTCTATGTGCGCTGCAACGGGCATTATACCTGTGGTTGATGCTATAAGACCTACTTCGTCGATCATCCTTGATGTCCATGTGCGGAAAGGCATTTCAAGCAAGAGTAGGTCGGTGCCCTCGAGACATAATTCGTGAAGACCGCTAAACCTGCTGATACCGTCGAAGAAGTGTACTTCTGCACCAAGTCTGATACCGGGCCATGTTAACCCCTGCGGATTGACTTTATTAACATATTCATATCTGAGCAGTTCATAAGCTGCAGCACGTCTTGTTAAGAAACGCTCAGGGTCATTCTGATCGGCATAAAAATGCGGAGTAGCAACTATCTCTGTAATACCTTGAGATCTCCATGCTTCCAGCATTGCAAGCGAAGTCTCGAGACTATCAGATCCGTCATCAATACCGGGAAGAAAATGTGAATGAAAGTCGATCATAGGTCTTAAGATTTTTTGTAGTAATAGTCCTTTTTGTAGTAGCCTTTTTTGTAATACTTTCTACTGTCGTCAGAAGCACCGTTATATACGAATCCCAGGATGTGAGCGTCAACGAGTTTAAGCTGGCGCATCGTATCTGCCAAAGCTCCACGGCTGGCATGATTATTACGTACAACGATTATTGTTCCATCGGTGCTTGAAGCCGTGATAAGAGCATCGGTAACTGCAGTGACCGGGGGCTGATCAAGAAAAATATAGTCATAATTTTTACGAAGTACGCCAAGCAGTGCGCCGAGCCTTGAAGAACCTAACAATTCTGACGGGTTAGGCGGAATCGTGCCGGCAACCATGATATCGATAGTTACAGGATCAGCACCTTCTTTGGTTGTTGTGAAGTGCTGAATAGCATCCCCTATGGCATTCAGGCCGACCATAAGATCAGAAAGACCGGGAGTCGGCTTCAGTTTTAATCTGTTTGCCATGGTAGGGAGTCGCATATCACCTTCTACCAGCAAGACGCGCTTATTTGTTTCGGCAAAAGTATAAGCGAGATTGATCATCGTCATACTCTTACCTTCTCCGGGGATGGAAGAAGTGACACCGATGACTTTACCTTCAGTGCTGTTCTGGTCAGAGAAAGAGAACATGATATTGGTTCTTAACAGCTTATAAGCTTCCGCACCGGCGAAACTGAGACGCGGTCCGATCATGAACTTGCGCTCGTTACGGAGATTCTCTTCTGATTTATGTGATTTCTTGTTATTGCCGGCCATTGTTATCACCGTCCGATCTGCGAGTGTTTTCTACGACAAACGGACTCTTAGGTTCGATTGTCAGAGATGATGTTGACCTTCCAGAAGAATGGCCGGCTGCGCCTGGCTTCCTTGCAGAGCCGCCGTAATAACCGTAACCGTTATTCCTTGAACTGATGAGATCAGGGACGACAGTAAGCAAAGGAATGTCCGGATAAGTCTCTGTGATGTAGTCTTCCGAATGGATAATGTCATCCAAAAGATAGCTGATAACTATGATCGCAGAAGCTATAACAAGCCCTATAAGAGCTCCAATTGCAGTATTCTTGGTATAACTCGGAGAAGATCTTTTTGAAGCGATAACAGCATGATCGACGACTCTGACGTCACTTCCGTTAACGATGGCAGTGATCTTCTCGGGCAAGATCTCCGCATAGAGATTATCGATGAAAACCATTGGTGAACAAATCCGATTCTATCGGTTACAAAAGAACTGGACTCAGGAAGACCTTGGGAGAAGGACCCTGATCAGCAACAGCACGATCAGTCTTTACGAGAATAATGCCCGGCCAGTTCCGGCGGATGTGATTATTGCGATTTGCAGGGCATTAGAGGTAACTCCGAACACACTGCTGGACTATGAAAAGTCTGGCGAAAACAAACAGAAGATGCTGAATGAGGCAACAACACTCATCAGCAATCTCTATGACAAGTACATGAGATAACACCGGTCGGCCCGTATAAGCCCTCCGGGGGAAAATAAATTGGCATGCTGATTTTACTGCAGAAGGCTGATTTACCAAGAAAAAGGAACGTGATCACATGAGAAAATGTCCAATTTGCAGTCTGGAGTATTCATCTCCTCCCGCTATTTCCCGGATAGACAATATAACACCCATATGCCCGTCGTGCGGTATTCGGCAGGCTTTGTCTGTCGCCGGAATAGATGCAGATGCTCAGAATAGCATTGTCAGCCTGATTGAAGAAAAGTAAGCGTCAAACCGTGCGCCTTACATAAATAGACAGAATAGGCGATGCTAAAGAAACTAGAAAAACTAGATAGATTCTTTGGAGGAACCTAAAATGGATCAGATAACACACGAGATGAGATTGAAAAATTGGGAGCATGTTGTTGAAGAATGCAATCGGCGTCCCGAAGGAGTTACGGTAAAACAATGGCTCAGCGAGAACGGGATTAATGTGAAGGTATACTACTATTGGCTCCGCAGAGTAAGACAAGCAGCTTACGATCAGATGAAGTTAGAACAATCAGGTGAATTGGCAGTAACCTCTGACAGAAGAGTCTCATATGCGGAGATCACATTAACCGGTAATACAAGTTCAGGACCGGCCATGCATCCCGTTGCAGTAATATCTTCCGGAAATCTCAGTATCGATATATCGGAAAATGCCTCAGAAGAATTTCTGATCAAGCTGATGAGGGCAATTAAATATGCTGGCTGAGGCTTCTGGCATAGAGAAGATAATCCTGATATGCGGTTATACAGACCTTAGGTATGGCATAGACGGATTGGCACAACAAATAGGAACCAGATACAATATCAATCCGTTTCAAAAGAATGTACTGTTCCTGTTTTGCGGAAGAAGGAGCGACAGGATAAAGGTCTCGTATGGGAAGGTACAGGCTTCCTTCTGTTATATAAGCGGCTTGAAGCCGGTAAGTTCAGCTGGCCGAGGGACTCCGAGGAAGCGGCACAGTTAAACGCAGAACAATACCGCCTTCTGATGGAAGGCATAAACCCCATGCGCCCGCTGATATCGGAAGTACAAGCACGGCAAGTTATATAACCCATTGTGCATTTTATAGAAATATTCTTAACGGGAAAAGCCTTATAAAACCTGAGATTAATGCAGGATTGACATCGCACATAAACACACTCACGTTGCCTCTGCCATATCCGCAGACATATTTTTCAGATAAAAACAGCCTATACCCATGCTTGCCAGAAATGCCGTGAAGCCCTTGTAAACATTGGCATTTTGACGAATCCTTCAGCGGCACGGATTAGGTGCATCCTGACTCTTGCTATATAATTAATATAGTTGAGGTGTCACATAAAATGGCTGTTGAATATACTGATTCACAATTGGATTCGATGAGCAAGGATGAACTGAAATTTGTCATCCTTACACTTCAGGCGCAGCTCAAAGATCTTAACTCCAATATGGAGATGCTCATTGAACAGTTGAGAATAGCTAATCAACAGAGATTCGGCAGACATTCCGAAACATTGGATGTTATTGACGGACAGCTGGGTTTCTTTAACGATATAGAAGCGGTTTACGAAGAAGATATTCCGGAGCCTTCTATAGACGAGGTCGTAGATAGAAAGAAGAAACCTAAGCTCAAAGGACAACGAGAGATCAATCTCGCAGGATTTGAAGAAAAAGAGATCCCGCATTCCTTAAAGGACGATGAACTTGATTCTTTCTTTGGCGAAGGCAACTGGCGCCGTCTGCCTAATGAGATATATAAGAGATTGGCATGCATACCGACACAATGGATCGTGGAAGTACATAACGTTGATGTTGTTGTCGGTACTGACGGCATCCATCAGGATGAGTTTGTACGCGGTGACCGTCCGAAGGACTTATTAAAGAACAGTATATTGACGCCGTCACTTGCTGCAGCACTGATCAATGCGAAGTATGTAAACGCAATGCCGTTAGATCGGATGGAGAAAGAGTTCGACAGGAATGAGATCAACATCTCAAAGCAGACAATGTCAAACTGGCTTATGCTCCTTTCAGAAAAGTACTTTTATGCTGTATGTGAATGTATCAAGAAAGAACTGCTTTCATTCTCTGTAAACCAATCTGACGAAACACCCGTGCAGGTACTGCATAAAAACGGTAAGCCCGGAAGCAAGAGCTATATGTGGGTGCATCGTTCTGGAGAATTCTATCGTGAAAGACCGATCGTGTTGTTCGAATACCAGCCGGGACGTGATCACAGGTTCCCGTTAGAGTTCTATAAAGACTTTCACGGAATACTCGTAACGGATGGATTGTCACAATATCACCTTGTTGAAAAGAAACTTGACGGAGTAACCAATGCAAATTGTTGGGTACATGCCCGACGGTTCTTCGCAGATGCGGTAAAGGCCGCATCGCGGGGTGATCCTGATACGGCAAAGCGGTCCACAGCATATCAAGCTTTGTTAAGAATCGGTTCAATATACAAAATTGAAGAAAGCTTGAAGGAACTTACGTCCGAAGAAAGATTAAAAGCTCGTAAACAGTCAATCGCACCGTTAATTGACGAATTCTTTGCATGGATAAAAGAGCAAGCTTTACAGACATTGCCAAAGGGTAAGACAGCAGAAGGCATTGCATATTGTATAAATCAGGAAAAATACCTACGTGTATTCCTGGAGAACGGAGATGTTCCGATGGACAACTCCGCATCCGAACGTGCACTAAGACCGTTCTGCATCGGCCGCAAAAACTGGCTGTTCTGCAATACGGAGCGTGGTGCTCAGGCAAGCGCGAACATCTACAGCATATCTGAGACGGCAAAGCTGAATAACCTACGCCCATTGAAATACTTTGAATACATTCTTACTCAGTTACCATACAGATGTGACGATAAAGGAAAGATCGATCCAGACAAGATTGAAGACTTAATGCCCTGGTCTGACAAGATTCCTGAAGATTGCAGAAAAAAGAACCGTTGATTTCGACCAGCGGTTCTATTAAATTGAGGTTAGGCGCACGGTTTGACGCTTACGAAGAAAAAGAGGCGGAATA
>CAJOJI010000008.1 GCA_905234715.1 uncultured Saccharofermentans sp. | reverse complement strand
AAGCTCTTCCTGATCCGGCGTTACAGAAGCGGAAACGTCTCCGCCGTCGATACCGGCAAAATCCGCGTCCAGTTCATAGACCGCAATCGCCACATCCCCCGCCGCCAGATTCTCAAACACGCCTTCCGCGACGGCGTTTCCATCCGCGTCATAAAAGATAATATTGCCGCTCGCCGTCTCAATTCCCTGATTGGTCACGGTTGCCATGAACGATTTCTGCGTCCCAAGCACTAACTGCGGGTCACAGCCCTTCATAATCAGATACGGGCGGTAGTAAATGACCCCACCGCAGGAGTCCATGCCAACCTTGTAGGAAACAGTGTCTCCTGTGGTACCGCCCAATGTTCCTACCACCGCCTTGTCGGCACTATACCCCGTAATCGGGCTTCGGGAAATCAGGAAGCCCGCCTGGGCAACTTGGTTTACATCAAAGGAACCGCTTCCCACCACCTTTGCTTTGAGGATAACCCCTTCGTTGGTAAACAGGGTGACCTTGCCATCTCCACTAGTATTGCTCACCGCCGTGAAACTCGGCAAATTGGTGTACGGAATGCATACCTGGTTGGACGCGGGTCCGGTGCCCGGCTGCGTGGCGCAATAGGTATTGGACAAATATATTCGAGGTCTGAAAAACAAATTATGGGAAGGACGGGTTGCGAGATCGGAAGCTGAGAAAGTGCATGTCAAAAGGCCGCTTGCGTCAATAACAACATTTGTACTCGTTTTAAAAATAAGCAAATTGCTGTCACACGCATACACTCTCGGCATGGTTTGAAAGTTCATCATGACCGGATTATAGTTCACTATCTGGTGAGTAACCGTCACGCTGCCATCCCCATTCTTCACGGCCAATGTGGTCGGACTATAAGAAGGACAGCTAATTGGAACGACAATATGGCCTGTGGGTCCGTTTATCGTGACATAATCGTCTGAGACACTGTTACAGAAGCCCAAAAGATTGGCATGCGGTACAAAGTCGTAACGGGCACCCAGAACCACCTCGGAAAGGGGAATAGTACAGATCAGCGACTGTGACAGGGCGTCATACACAGCGTCACGCGTGCCCAGCAGCGTGCCCGGCTGGCTGGTATCCGCTGTGTTCGATCTTGCTTGATATCGAGATGTGGATGACGTTATTAGCATAGGTCAGCTGCTTGGAGAAGAACTCCTCGACTTCTCTTACTGAAGGACCCATCGGGAGAACCTGATGGTCAGGGTTTTCCATGTACTTGAGGATGCCCTGTGTCTCGATCTCCTGGCCGTCCTTGAAAAGACCTTCTTCGGTACGGACCATGTGAGGGAGGATGGGAATCTGGTACTTGGCAATGATTTCAGGTGAGAGGTCAGCGACGGATTCCGTCGTGATGACGATGCTCTTACGCTTCTTTGCGCCGTTCATCCAGGAGACGGATTCCTGTGCGATCTCGGATCTGTTACCCGTGATGTGGACGATCTCCTTGGGGAGGTGGTTGTAGAGCTCGTTTTCGAGAGCATCGCCGCTTACAGGTTTTGCAAGATAGCCGTCGAAGTTTTCGCGCGCATAGAGAGCTCTGTTCTCTTCGTCTGCATTTGCCGTGAGAATTACGATAGCGGTATCACGGCAGCGTCCGCCTGTCTGATCCTTGATCTGTCTTCTGCACTCGATACCGTCCATTTCAGGCATCAGGTGGTCCATGAAGCGTATCTGATGTTGAGTGTCTTTCTCAATGCTTCTGCGCCGCTCGTAGCCGTGTCGATACGGACCTTGGTGTCGCGCAGGAGCTTGCTTACTACCATGAGGTTGGCTTCGTTATCGTCAACGACGAGGATGCGTGCCTGAGGTGCTTCAAACTTAGGAAGATATTCCTTCTTGCGTCCTGTGCTTCCTGCCTTTGCAAAGTCGTACTTGCCGACGGAGCCTTCACGCTCGATCCTCTGAGGGATCTCTATGATGAAGGTGGAGCCTTTCTTATAGACGCTGTTAACGGTGATCTTACCGCCCATGATGTCTACAAGCTGCTTAACGATGGAAAGGCCGAGACCCGTTCCTTCGATGTGCTTGGTTGCCGTCTCATCAACACGCTTGAATGCGGAGAACAGGTAGGGGATGTCTTCAGACTTGATGCCGATACCCGTGTCGGAGACCATGTAGATCATCTTGCAGGTCTTGTCTTCCTTCATTTCGCACTGGACTGTGAGGGAAACGGAGCCTTCCTTGGTGTACTTGATGGCGTTGTTGATTACGTTGATGAGCACCTGCTTGATCCTGACTTCGTCGCCGACGAGTTCTGCAGGAATATCAGGGGAGACGTCAACGTTGAAGTCGAGCTTCTTATCCTTTGCTCTTATCCAGAGCATTCCGACGATATCAGAGAGCATGTCGCCTGTGTGGTATGGCTCGATGAGGAGCTGCATGCTTCCTGACTGGAACTTACTCATGTCGAGAATGTCGTTGATGAGGTTAAGAAGGAGCTTGCCTGCTGCCTTGATGTTGACCGCATCTTCGATAACTTCTTCGCTGACGTCTTCTCTTAAGATCATTTCGTTGAGACCGATGATGGTGTTGATCGGCGTTCTGATCTCATGGCTCATGTTGGAGAAGAAGCTGTTCTGGGACTTGTTGAGCATCTCGATCTCCTGGCGTTGTCTCTCGGCAGTTACGAGCTGCTCGTTGAGTCTGTATCTGGTGTAGGACATGATGACGCCCATTACGACCTGGAATACGGAGAAGATCGTGAAATTTGCAAGTTCGTTAGGTTCGATCGATCCCATACTTACCATGTAGTAAAGGAAAAAAGCCATGCTGGCATTTGAGAGAATGGCGATGATGAAGTAAACGATCGGAGTGAAGTAAACGCACAGAGGAACAACGAGCGCAACGGTCATGAACAGAGTGGTGTCGCACGTGCCTCTTGCGAGTGAGTTAACGATTACGAGTGAGATTACCCAAAGATGAAGTGATATGCCCAGGAAGTGATTAAGGACAAATACGGTGTGGAACCTTGAGGAATAATCTTTCATGGCATACCTGCAGCCGATCATCCAGACGGCTGCGATGGAGAGGATCGAGACATAGCATATCTGGTGATACAGGACCGTCGTTCCGCCGAAGTACGGAGGATATACGAATGTCAATACAAGGAAGATCATGCCCGCAAGGAATGCAAGGATCATGGTGACATGGGTAGGGCCTACCGATTCGTAGTAAGCTGATTTGATCGCATCAGGATCGTTGCCCGAAGGTTTGAAAAGGTACCTTAACATGTTTCTCATGCCTTATCACCTCCTTCGCTCTCGGGTTCAAATTCGAAGATGTCATCGTCTTCTTCGCTTTCTTCTTCAAGGAGATTTTCCCTGATGTCTGTCGTGATGCGGCCGTAGTCGCGGATCATGTCTTCGTGGTGTTCGAGAATGAATCCTTCCTCGTTTTCCTTGGATGCCATCTCAAGAGCCTTGGCCTTCTCGGAGAGATCGGAGATGCCGATCATCTTTGCCGTGCTCTTCAGGGCATGGACCAGGATCTCGTAATTGTGCCAGTCGTGAAGTGAATAGTAGTTCTTCATTGAGGCGATCTTATCCGTTGCTTCCGATGCAAACTGGATAAGGAGCGACTTGTAGAAATCCTTGTCGCCGACGCAGTACTGGAGTCCGGCATCCGTGTCGATGCCTTTCTTTCTGAGTTCTTTTATGAAATCTTTTTCTTCGACCGGCGGAGGTGCGGGTTCTTCCTCTTCGGGTTCAAAGTCTTCCACGTTGCCTTCTGCATCAACATAAGTTATGGCAGATTTGGGGAGGACCTGTCTTAATACACGCTCAAGCTCATCTGTCTCGACAGGCTTGCTTAAGGAACATCTGCTTTGCAGAGCTCATGGCGTTAGCGGTGAGTGCGACAACAGGGATCGAGCCGTTAAGTCCGGCAACGTCCGTTCTGATCCTCTTCATTGCCTCAACACCATCCATGCCGCTCATCATGTGGTCCATGAATATGATGTCGAAAACTCTTTCACGGCAAATGTCGATCGATTCCTGACCGGATGTGGCAGTGAAGACCTTCATTCCGTATCTTCCGAAGATGCTCTTAGCAACGACGAGGTTCATTGATTCGTCGTCGACAACGAGAGCTCTTATGCCGTCGCAGCGCATCTTCTTGAGGCGCTCCTCCTTGCTGTCCACGGTGGAGTTCAGGATCGATACGACAGGGAAGCAGTAGAAAGGCTTCTCGAGGATCTTAACGTGTGTATTTTTGGGAAGAACCATGCCTTCGTTGGCAACGACTGCAACGACCATTGTCTTGGCGAGTTCTTCGATGAGATCGACGTTATCGTTGTACTCTTCCTCAGCAATAAAGAGGTGGGAGAGATGAATGGAATCTCTTAAGAGCTTTAAGTTCTCTGCATTGTTAACGCGGTGCATCTGTACGCCGAGACCCTTAACGATGTTGAGTACCATTGAGTTGTAGTAGTCTCTTACGGCAGGGTGTTCGTACTTCTCGAAATGGAGGAATGCACCGAGGCAGAGCTTATCGGGTGCTGCAACCGACATGCAGCTTAAAGGATCGACTACTCTCTGCGGGATACTGACGTGAACCGTCGTACCTACATCGGGTTTGCTCTCGATCGTCATGAAGCCGCCGAGAAGTGATACGAACCCTGATGTGATCGCAAGACCGAGGCCTAATCCGCCGCCCTGACGGGTACGGCTGGAATCTGCCTGATAGAAACTGTCGTAGACCTTTTCGAGTTCATACTCGGTCATGCCCTTACCGGTATCCGTTACCTCGATGCAGAGGTTGATGCCGTATTCGTGCTTGATGGTGGTGATCCTCACATATACGCCGCCCTTCTGGGTGTACTTGAGGCCGTTTGTGATAAGAGCCTTGAGGATCTTCTTGAGCTTTGCCACGTCGGTATTCATTACCGCGGGAATGGAAGGATCTACGTCGATGATGAGCTCGACGTTCTTGGATTTATACTGCTTAACGTCAGTTACGAGATCGTGAAGAACGGAAGAGAGCATGTAGTCTTCGTTGTTGCAGACGGCTTTTTTACGGTCGAGCTCGGAATAGTCGAGGATGTCGCCGATCTGTTCTGCAACCTTGCGTCCTGCGTCTCTTACTGCGATGAGGTCGCCCTGGATCTCGCGGTGTCTGGACTTGTCTATGCAAAGGCCCGTAAGTCCGATGATGGCATTAACAGGTGTTCTCAATTCGTGTGATACGTTTGCGAGGAAGTCGTTCAAATGCTCCGTTGCATCCGTGAGCTGCTCGATCTCGCCTTCGGATCTTTTCATTACCTGCATCCACTTGTCGATGATTACCTTTGCGAATTTTCCGATGAAGAAGACCATGCAGATGTGCAGGAGCGTTCTGGAGATTATAAGGACATCGAATGCCTCGCCCGTAAAGATCATGTTGAACAACTCGTAAGCCATCGTTAAGAAGTAGGTGAACTCGCAGAGGGTTATGAGGGATTTTCTGCCGGTCAGCGTGTTGATCATGATGATGCCGGCCATTACGAGAGCTAAGTCGAATGTGCTGGTCTGATGGACTCCGTAAAAGAAATAACACCCCATCATGAGGATCGCGTATACCCAGATACGGACGACAGAAGGAGTGTTGTGTCTGATGTGAAGTACCCAGGCCATGCTTATGCCTACGATTACGATCAGCAAAGGCCACTTCTCCCATTTGAGGAGAAGTGATTCAATAACAAGGATCGTGGCAAAGATCGTATAGCTTACAAGAAGGGTCAGGTGCGAGGACTGAAACAGATCGGTGTTTTCATTTGTCTTGCCCATAAGGATTATCCCCTGAATCTAAATTCTTTGTCTTCTTCGATGATATCAAGCATTATTTGCGCATATGTGGGATCGAACTGTGTGCCCATCCCCTGTTTTATTTCTTCTACAATCTTTTCCTGTGTGAAGCGCGGTCTGTAACTTCTTTCACTGGACATTGCGTCATAAGCATCAGCCACGCTGATTATCCTTGCTTCCGCAGGTATATCCTCACCCTTGAGTCCGGAAGGATATCCTGTTCCGTCGAATCTCTCGTGGTGGTACATTGCCCCCATTTCGAATTTCGAATTGTCTTCTATGTTTTTCAGTATTGTGGCACCCAGCTGTGAGTGTTTCTTTATCACTGCAAATTCTTCTTCAGTAAGGCTTCCGGGCTTATTTAATATGCCGTCGGGAATGCCTATCTTGCCCACGTCGTGGAGCAGGGCAACCATGAATACCTCATCCTGTTTTGCTTCGGGATATCCGAGTCTCTTGGCGATCATTTTCGAATACTCTGCTACACGGGCAGAATGACCTTTTGTGAATGAGTCCTTGGTATCAATGGCTGCTGCAAGAGAGCTTACGACCTGTAAGAACAGTTCCTTGTTCTCTCTGGTCTTCTGTTCTACTTCGCAGTAAAGCTGACGCTGCAGCGTTGTGAGTTCGATAATGTTCTTTGCACGCAGAATGAGTACTTCAGGTACGAAAGGCTTTCTGATAAAGTCCATTGCACCCAGAGAAAGACCTTCATTCTCGGAACCGGAGCTCTCGTCTGCAGTAAGGAAGATAACAGGTATCTTTGCAGCTTCGCTCTCTAATGAATGAAGTTTCTTGATGGTGTCAAAACCGCTCATTCCCGGCATCTTGATATCGAGAAGGATGAGATCCGGCATCTCGGATTCCTTGCCGAGATAATCGAAAAGTGCTTCGCCTGACTTAAGTGCAACGACGCGCATTCCGCCTGTGCTTAAGATCTTTCCTGCAACCTGAAGATTAATTACGTCATCATCTACGACTACGACTTTTTTGATCGTATTGGCCGTTACGCAGTCTGTATTCTTGCCGATGAATTCGGTCTCCTGAGTGATGATGAGGTTTTCGATCTTCTTGTTTTTCCAGCTGTCCAAAAGATGCTCAATGACCGTATCCACAGAGCCTGCTCTGATGTCCGTGAGGAATACGAAATACTGGTTCTTGTTATTCCTCATGAAGATATCGGACTTACGGAGTGATCCTCTTATGTGGTTTCCGAATTCATCGACGCTGTCGTAGAAATCGATGTCTGCTTTGCCGTTTTCGGGTGCGAGAGTGAAGAGGACCTTACAGGCATTTATGTGATGTCTGATTATGTATCTGATTACATAGCGGTAAACGGGAGAGAAGGATTCCTTATCGAGTTGGAGCGCAACATCCTGAATGGAACGCTCGCCCAGGATCTCGGATATGGCCTTGATGTCGTGCACGTAAGTCTGACCCTCAACATTAATGTTGTCATCGAAAAGGCCGTAACCGTGCTTGCCGTTTTTCTTAACAGTATAGAGAGCCTTATCTGCAAGCTTGAGAAGCGCATTGTAATCGTTGCCGTATCTGGGTACGAAAATGCCGCCTATGGAAGCGCCCAGGGGGATGCTCATGTCATCGCCCATCAGCTCTTTTGCCTTCTTTAATATCTGTTCATTGATCCTTGTCGCGATGTCGGCAACGGCACGCTCGGTGGTAACACCCAAAGCAAATGCAGAGAATTCATCACCGCCGATTCTTCCGATCTTGCTTCCGGCAGGAACGTTCTCACGGAAGATGTCAGCGCATGCGATAAGGACTCTGTCGCCCATATCGTGTCCGTAGATATCATTTACGAGCTTGAATGAGTCGAGGTCGATCATCATGAGACATCCGGTCTTTTCAGAACACATTCTGGAGAACTCGACACCGGTTGCGGCCTTGTTCAAAAGGCCTGTGAGCTTATCAGTCATAGCCTCGCTCTTAAGGCTCTGCATCTCCTGTGAGTTCGACATGATGTTGTCGATCCTTCGGAGGAGTACGTCGGGGTTAAAAGGCTTTCTGATAAAGTCGGATACGCCGACCTCAAAGCCTCTGGTCTCCGTATCAACATCCTCATCTGCGGTGAGGAAGATAACGGGTGTTTTCATGAGGCCTTTCTTCTGCTCGAGCTGTCTTAACTTGCCGAGCGTCTCGAATCCGTCCATGACCGGCATCTTGATATCCAGAAGGACAAGATCCGGCATGCCGTTCTCATTAACGTATTCAAGGAAAGAGCTGCCTGATTTCAGTGCGGTAACACGCATGTTGTTCTTACTGAGAATGTGACCTGCCATTTTGAGATTGGCAGTGTCGTCGTCAACAACGATAATCCACTTAGCCATAAAAATCACCCCGAAAATTCATAGTAAAGCACTAGTATTTAAAATATTAACACACGCGCAGTTCATAATGTCAGAATATATAAAAATATATCAGAATTTTGACAGCATGGATTTGACATTTTGATTACTAGTCTTAACGGTACCTTAATTCGGTTCAAATTCTATTGAAAACCCGATTTTTCAATGGCAAACTATCCGCAGTGTTTTAACTTGGGGGTAATTGGATATGTTGGAAGTTAAGAACGTAACCAAGCGTTACGGCAAAAATGTTGCATGTAATGATGTATCTTTCACGCTTGAACCGGGCTCACTTACAGTCCTTCTCGGACCTAACGGTGCGGGTAAGAGCACGATCATCAAGTCTGTCATCGGCTTTCTGAAGTACGACGGAAGCATCACGATCAACGGAATGAACAACAAGTCTGTTGAGGCAAGAAAGGTATTGGGATACATCCCCGAGATGCCGTCTCTTTATCCGACTCTTACCGTTATCGAGCACATGGAATTCATCGCAAGAGCATATAAGCTTACGGATTACAAAGACCGTATAAACATGCTGCTCGAGAGACTCGAACTCGATGACAAGCGCAAGAAGTTCGGCGACGAGCTCTCCAAGGGTATGCAGCAGAAGCTGAATATCTGCTTAGGTCTTTTGCCTGATCCCGATCTCATCCTTCTGGACGAGCCTCTCGTAGGTCTTGATCCGCATGCCATCAAGGAGCTTAAGAACTATATCGAAGAGCTCCGCAAGGCCGGCAAGACTCTGTTCATCAGTACGCACATCATCGACAGCGTCGACATGCTCTGGGACAGAACCATCATCATGCAGAACGGCCAGATCAAGGCAAATGTCTCAAGAGAAGAGGTCGATGCAAGCGGCAAGACTCTTGAAGACCTGTTCTTCGAAGTAACCGAAGGTGTTGATAAGTCATCAGTAAGCGGTGAAGGAGAGGCATAAATGAGACTGTTCCTTTACTACGCTTCCCACTCGCTTCTTAACACGCTTAAGAAGATGATGAAAACATGGGTCATTGTCATGGTGATAATGATTGCTTTTGGCGGCATGATCGGACTTTTCGGATCGATCCTCGACAAAAACGATAATGAGCCTGACGATACAACCATAGTTCTTGAATACGATGAAGACGGCAATCCTGTTGAGGAGATCTCCGCAGCAGAAGCACGCGACGGCTTTTTAAATAAGCTTATGTCCGAGCACGATCTTACGAAAGAGGCCATCGTCGATTTTGCCATTTCTGCGATATTCCTCCTGTTGCTTGCAATCAACATCATTAACTCAAAAAATTCGAACAAGATTTTCCTTCCGGCAGACGTGCCAATGCTCTTTGCATCACCGATGAAACCTCAGTCTGTAATGATGTTCAGGCTTTTGTGCACGCTTGGATCATCACTTCTGATATCTGTTTTCGCATTGTTCCAGATCCCGAATCTGACGGTAAATGCGGGCCTCAGCATGTGGGGCGCATTCTCGATAATAATCGTCTATGTGCTCTCGCTCATGTTCAGCACGCTTGTCCAGGTTGTTTTCTATACGGTTACTTCGAAAATGAAGAACGGCGTTGCAAACCTTAACAGATTTGTCGCGATCGTTTACGGTGCGATCGCTGTCGGATTTGCAGTTTTCGTTACCGCGAACAAGATGGATATCGTTGACGGACTTTTCGCTTATTTTGCAAGCCCGAAGACACACTGGGTTCCTTTCTGGGGCTGGCTCAGAGCAATCTCCTACTATGCTTGTACAGGCGACACGGTAATGTCTCTGATCTATCTCGGAATCTTTATCGCATCATGCGCAGTGCTTGTGCTTGTCATCTGGAAGATGAAGGCAGACTTCTATGAGGATGCCATGTTCGCGGCAGAGCATAAGGCTGAGCAGATGGAAGGCGCAAAGAGAGCCGCAAGAGGATCGGTTGCAACCAGAGAAAAGGAACGCAAGGAGAATCTCGACAGAGAAGGCTTCAATTACGGCCGCGGTGCGAATGTATTCTTCTTTAAGGCCGTCTTTAACAGATTCAGGTTTGCCAAGCTCAAGATCTTCTCAACGACCATGATCGTTTACACCCTCATTGCAGGCGTGGTCGCATGGTTTGCAAGGACAGCGCCTTTTGACGATGTGTTCTTCATCCCTGCGGCAGTATTGGGACTCATGGCTTTCTACAGAACGCTCGGCGACCCGATCCGCGAGGATACTTCAAGAGGATTCTTTATCCTGATCCCCGAAAAGGGCTTTTTAAAGATCTTCTATTCGCTTTTGGGAAGCCTTACGGTAACAGCCATAGACCTTCTGATCCCCATTATCGTATCTGCGATACTTGTTAAGGCCAATCCGTTGAGTGCTATCGTATGGTTTTTGTTCATCCTGTCGATAAGCTTCTTTGCAACGACAGTGGGAACATTCATCTCTTTGTCGCTCCCTGACGAAGTCGCAAAGCTCGTCGGCACGATAGTCCAGATGATATTCTTCTACTTCGGACTTGTTCCTTCGGCAGTAGCGGTCATACTCGGAATCGTATTCGGCAAACTGCTGATTGCGGTAGCAATAGGCGCTGCGATCAACTTTGCGATAGGCCTGCTGGTGACACTGCTTCTTCCGGTGCTCCTGGGCAGAAAATAATGATAAAACTTCTGGTAACGGGCGTGAAAACGCCCGTTATTGCTGATATATAGACGGCCGTCTATATGAAGGAATATGTGACATTTCACAGTTTTACATATTGCTTTTTTGATATTAAAATACAAAGCGGTACATTTCGCGTGTATAAAGTTTAGGTACGGAGAGATATATGGATATTTTCTCGTTTGTAACACTTTTCGGCGGTCTCGCATTTTTCCTTTACGGAATGCGTCTTTTGTCGGAGTCTTTGAAGAAGACTGCCGGCGGCAAGCTCGAAAAGCTCCTCAATAAAGCTACTGACAACAAATTCAAAGGCCTTGCCGTAGGTGCGATCATCACGATCGCCATCCAGTCATCCTCCGCGATGACGGTCATGCTGGTAGGCTTTGTAAACTCCGGCATCATGGACCTTCCCCAGACGGTAGGCGTTATATTCGGTTCCGACATCGGAACCACACTTACGGCGTGGATCTTATCCCTTGCCGGTATCGACAGTGGAGACAACATCTTCCTAAAGCTTCTTAAGCCTTCTGTTTTCTCCCTCATTTTCGCTTTGATCGGTATTGCTCTCATCATGATCTGCAAGAAGCAGCGCCGTAAGGATATCGGCACGATGCTCATCGGATTTGCTATCCTCATGCAGGGCATGACCATGATGTCCGCATCAATGGAGCCTCTCAAGGAGATGGACAGCTTCGTATCCATCATGACGGCTTTCAAGAATCCTCTCTTAGGCGTTGTTTCCGGCGCGGTAGTTACGGGCATCATCCAGAGCTCCGCAGCTGCGATCGGTATCCTGCAGAGTATCTCAATGACCGGCCAGCTCACATACGGTATGGCTATTCCGCTCGTAATGGGTGCCAACATCGGTACATGCATGACGGCTATCCTCTCATCCATCGGCGTTAATAGAGACGCTAAGAGAGTTACGGTTATCCACGTAGCCATCAAGCTCATCGGTACAGTCGTATGGCTCATCGTTTTCTATGCGGTCAATGCCATCTTCGATTTCAGCTTCATGGACAACACAGTCGGTATTGTAGGTGTCGCTGCCATCCACTCAATATTCAACATTGCAAATACAGTCCTTCTTTTCCCGTTCTCAAAGCTTCTCGTAAAGCTTGCGCACCTTATCGTCAAGGAGACAGAGGAAGAGCAGGATTTCAAGCTCGACGAGCGTCTCATGCTTACACCTTCGATTGCTGTAGGTGAGTGCCGCAACATGATGTTCAAGATGGTAAGCAAGGCTAAAGACGGACTCGATAAGTCCATGGACATGCTGACAAACGGATACAACACAGCTGATTTCGACTTCATCAAGAAGAACGAGGAGCGTGTCGACGGCTACGAGGACCTTTTGGGTTCTTACCTCATGAAGCTCACGACCACACAGCACTTAAGCGTTGAAGACAAGAACAGATCTTCAAGAATACTTCAGGCTATTGGAGAAGTTGAGCGTATTGCTGACCACGCAAACTATCTGTCTGATTCCGCCGAAGAGATCGAGACCAAGCATCTCGAGTTCTCTGATGCGGCACGTGATGAACTTAACAGGGTTATTCCCGCCGTACGTGAGATCTATACGATGGCTCTGGACTGCTACCTTTCAAATAACGCATCCAATGCCGACAATATCGGACCTTTGAGGATCGTAATAAGCGAGATGTGCGACAAGTTCAAGGCAAATCACGTTGAAAGACTTGCAGAAGGCATCTGCACAACGGAGCAGGGATTCGTCTTTAACGACATCCTCTACAGCTGCGTAAGAATCGCAGAGCACAGCCTTAACATCGCCGCCATCGCATACAGATTCAAGCACGCAGGCTCCACAAATCCCGACACTTACATGCACGACTTCAAGCAGCGTAAGGATAAGGACGAGAAGAAGTACCAGGAGTACGTCAAGAAATTCAACGCATAAGAGCAGGCGAGAGGTTATGTCTGATTCTTTAACAGCAAAAGATATATTCAAAAAATGCAGGGATTACGTATCCCGGTTCTTCCGCCGCTTTATGGCTTTCTTAAGAGGAATCTGGATCCTCTTCAAGCAGAGCTTCAGAGTTGTTATGCTCTTTATCCTGCTCTGTTCGGCATTCACCATTATGGCTACTTCCGTTCTGAAGGACCTTCTTATCACCCTCATGATGAAGGTCACGGGCGTCGAATATATCGTTCCGGCCAATCTTTCACACGTGTTGTTTAATCCCGTGTCGATCGTTTTGATGATCATTTTCGCGGTCATAATCACGCTGTTCTCATTGTTTGAGATTGCTGGCCTTTTGCACGCATTTTCGATGGGACAGGCGGGAAGAACGACCAACATCATGAGCATGTTCGCAGCAGGTCTTCGCGCATGCAGAAAAGCGCTTCACCCGAAGAACTGGCTCCTTATCGTATTCATTCTGGTACTGTTCCCGCTTACGAGAGTATTTCCTCTCGCAACCTCAACATTTAAGCTAATCCTTCCGGGTTTTGTCGACCAGACTATCGATTACACCAGAGGACTTAACGTCGTATACAGGATAGGCTATGTCGCACTCATCCTGATACTTACAGTCTATCTGTTCTCCATCAACAGCTTTGTAATGCAGAAGGATTCCTTCATGAAGAGCTGCAGGGGATCAAGACTTCTCGAAAGAGGACATTTCGTAGAGACACTGCTCTCGCTGATACTTCTTACCATTATCCTGAATTTTACGATCAATTCGATTTCTTCTATCATCGTCATCAACACGAATGAAGTTACCAGCATGATCTTCGGAAACAGCAAGAATATCATCTTCAAGGCGGAGAATGTCGGCACATCCACATACCTTTTGCGTCAGATATTGAAGAGCTTTATCTCACCTGCGGTAAACAATGCCGCACTCGCGGTTTTGTTCTACCGTTATGTAGATGAGAAGGACATGCTCCTTACTTTGTCCAAGGATACGTTCAAGGCGAAAAAGACATCCTGGAAAGGTGTCATCGCTTTCCTTATCGTTCTTGCTATCTTCTCTTCATTAACAAGCGTTTACTGGCTTCACAGATATGCATTCTTATTCGAACCCGTTGACCAGCCTCTGGTATGCGCACACCGCGGAGACAACGTAAATGCGCCAGAGAATTCAATGCCTGCATTTGAACTTGCAGCAAGCGAGAACCTGCAGTGGATCGAGCTTGACGTTCACCAGACTTCTGACGGCGTCATCATCTGCAATCACGATTCCACGATCAAGAGAGTTACGGGACAGAACCTTGCCATCCACGACCACACATACGAAGAACTGACCGCATGCGAATTCGGTTCATGGATGCCCGGCAACTACGAGCATGTAGTCGTTCCGACACTTGCGGAAGTACTCCTGTTTGCAAAAGAGAATCACATGAACGTTCAGGTTGAACTTAAAGGTCATGCTGACGACGTTAACTTTGAAGAGAATGTGCTTCAGGTAATAAACGATACCGGCATGCACGATAACGTCATGGTAATCGCACAGGATCTGAGCCGTCTGCAGCGTGTAAATGAACTTGATCCTACTATCACCAAAGCATACTGCGTCGTAGTCGGCTTGGGCGACCTTGAGCATCTTGAATGCTCTGACAACATCTCGATCGAAGAGTCCTATATCACTCCTGAACTTGTACGCGATATGCATGCACAGGGCAAGAAGGTTTTCTGCTGGACAGTCGATAACGATGATACGGTTCAGTATCTCATCAGCTGTGATGTCGACGTAATCGGCACGGATAATCCTATGCTTATCAGCAATGCGGTTGAAAAGGGTGACTGCTCAGGAGGATTTACCAGGATCTTCCACATCATTCTCCACGTCATTGCGAATATGGATAAATAATTAGTCGATAGTGCGGTAGAAAACTTCGTATCTGCCGTCGTCTTCTATCTCCATGACCATATATCCGCGCTTAGAACCGCCTCTCGGTATTGCAATTGAACCGGGGTTAAGTATGCGCGGTCCTGCGGCTGTTCCGAAGCCTGATTCATAAAATCTGTTGAATGAGAATATGGCATCGCCGAAGCTGTCGTAGGGCACGTGTGTGTGACCGAACATGCAGATGTCGCAGCCCTGTTCCTGCGCTGTGAGAGACAGTGTCAGAAGACCGTAATTAACGCGTTGGCGGTGGCCGTGTGTGCAGTATATCTTATGTCCGTTGAGGGTGAATACAGCCTCGTTTCTTACGAGTGAAGGATCGAATTCATAGTAGTCGCAGTTGCCCTTTACGAAGATGCATGCAGTCTTGGGCGCACCTGCCCATTTTGCGATCTCTGCCTGCGGATATTCGGAGTCACCCAGATGTATCAGCATATCGGGTGTCTCTTTTAAGATCGCCGTTCTTAACGGTCCTGTTGTTCCGTGCGAGTCGCTTACGATTAGTATCTTCATGGCAAATCCTTATCAGACAAAATAGAAGTCGGTGTCCCATCCGGGAATGCACCTGGTATGTTTCATGTAAACCTTATAGTCGCTTCTTATTTCAAGCACTTTCTGCACAAGAGTGAATACGTCTTCGCTCCTGTGATAGCATGCGATCTTCATGAGGGGACGGCACTTTTTTATGGTGTCTTTTGCACCCTCGATCGCTGCAAGTTCAGAGCCTTCAACATCGAATTTTATAAAGCTTACGTCATCAAGCTTAAGAGAATCGACGGTTATCACATCTATCTCGCGAGTGTTCTTTAATTCGACATTGCTGTTCTGCAATGCTCTTGTTCCTCTGCCTCTTGCGGTGGATACGAGTTCTTTACCGACCTTGTCACCGATAAGTGCGTTGATGCATGTGACGTCAAATTCTTCAGCTTCAAGATCTTCGGCACACGCCTTGAGCTTTGCAAATGAATGACGTTCAGGTTCTAACGCAACTGCTTTTTTGAGGCACGGAAACTTGCCGAGATAACGAATTAATGTGTCGCCGTAGTAAGCACCGAGATCTATGTAGCAGCCGGCCTTTGTCTGTTCTAATAATTTGAATTCCTCATCGGGATCGGACTCACAGTCTTCAAGGAAAGATATGTCTCCTGTGAGTTTATAGTTGATGTAATCTTCAAAGCATTTGCGTGAATCTTCATCTGCAAGTTTTGAATAAACATCTTCAATAAATGTTTTATTTGCTTCGTAGAATTCACGGTTGAATAATATGTCACCGTACACGGGAACGTCCGGCACATAAAGTTCTCTTTCGGATGCTATTTTAGCGACTTGTTCAAGGACTTCGGGACGTGATGAACCGAAGCATACGAGAACAATGAAATCTTTATCTGCGAGAGCTTTGCAGCAGTCTGAATAAGATACGACTTTATATTCATGGAACATCCTGTCCCTTACAAAACCGTCGCTCGCGAAAACGGCGGCAATGAGGCCTTTTAAGCCTTTGCGCTCAAGAACGGTAATTATCTTGTCCGCACCGTCGCCTGTGCCGTAGAGGGCTACAGGACGGCGTTTCTTTGCAAGATAATCCCAGAGGTCAGTTTGTCTTTTCGAGATGTCCATAGGGATAAGTATATATTCTCATGCTGATTCTGCAAATCTGAAAAAAGCCTGCAACATTTCCTGATCGTCATCTGTATTTAAGGTAACAACACGTGGACGGCGCCTGCCGTCCGAATATGGAGGATAACAACATGAAAAAAGGTGCGATTTTCGGAATAATTGCAGGAGCGGTGACACTTAATATCATAGGCTTGTCATTGATCGGCTCATTTCTGAACAATGCCACGGCGGCAAGTTCAGAGATCAGAATGCATAACGGCGAAGTATCTTACAGTGCAACAAGTGACGGTCTTCTCGGTGATACATACAAAAGTGCAACAGCCGGTGCCGTAACTAATGCTATTGCCTATGAAGCGGATTATGATTTTGCGGATGAAGCTGAGTTTTCCACAGGCGTTAACAGCGGTATTGTCGCAGCAGCACCTGATGATCCCGGCGTTAACGTAGATCCTGCAAAGGGAAGACTTCTCATAAGGACAGTTACCATTACGGCAGAGACTACAAATTATGTTGAAGTTGCCGCAAGCGTTGAGAGCAAGGTTAAGGAATACGGCGGATACATTGAGTATTCTTCAATGCGCGGCACAGGCAACAACAAGGATCTCCGCACAGGCACATACACGGTAAGAGTTCCCGCAGATAAGCTCGATGCACTCGTTGCTTCAGTCGGAACAAGCTGCACAGTAACATCTTCCAGCGAAGGCACAACGGACGTTACTCTTGAATATGTTGATACAAAAGCAAGGATCGAATCTTTAAGAGTAGAGTACGATCAGCTCCTCGCGCTTCTTGCACAGGCAGAAGATCTTGATACTATCATCGTTCTCCAGAACAGACTTACTGATGTCAGATATCAGATCGAGAGCGCAGAATCCAGAGTAAGAGTTCTTGAGAATCAGGTTCTTTATGCAACACTTACACTCACACTCAATGAAGTTCTTGAAGAAAAAGAAGTTGAAGAAGCACACGTCGAGACATACGGCGAGAAGGTTTCCAACCAGTTCAAGCAGACATGGGAAAACACAGTTGAGTTCTTCCAGAATGCACTTCTCGGACTCATCGCATGCATCCCCGGCATTGTCGTAATGGCAATAATCGCTGCTGTAGTTCTCATCATCGTCTTTACGGCACGCAAGAAGAGAAGAGCAAGAAGAGCAAAGGCACTCGCAGCTAAAGAAGCTGAAAAGATCGCAGAAAAGAAATCTGAAGAAAAGAAATCCGAAGATAAAAAAGATGAAAAGGAGGACAAGAAGGAAGAGAAAAAAGAATCTGCTAAAGACTAATCCTAAACTGCATAGATAAAAGATCTGTAAATGAAATCTGATTTACGGCCGTAGATTAAGGATTTTAGGAATAATGGATTAACAATATATGGAATAAGAAACAAGTTCAGAATTCATATACAGAGAAATCACAACCGGCTGCGAAGCTCTCCCAATCATCGGGACCTCCGCAGCCGATGTTGTCATATACCGCACATGTTTTAAAGCCGCCAGCTCTTGCGCCTTTCATTGCCTGCGGAACGTCATCGAAAACAACTGCCTTGTCGGGCGTTACGACGATTCCTGGAGCGGAAATATAATCGGTGGCGCGAAGAAAAACATCAGGCGAACTCTTATCGATCTTATTGCCGAGATCTTCAAGCGTGATAACAAAATCGAACATGTCCCTTATTCCTGTATGGACCAGTGATGCGTTCGCATTCTGACGTGAAAGAGCAGTCGTTACGCACAAAGAAAATCCGAGTCTTTTTGCCTCATCAAGATACTCTCTTGCGCCTTTTTTGAGACAGACTTCAGACCTGTAAAATCCATATACCATAGACTCCCACGCATCGACGATCTCCTGCCATGTGAGAGGGATGCGGTACTTTGTCTGGGTGTATCTTGCGGCATCTTCGATCGTTGCTCTTTTTACCACTTCGGTATATTCGGGAGTTACCTCATATCCGTAGCGGCCGAGAAATTCCTTATCGACGTCATGCCATACTGTCATTGAGTCGAGGAGGGTTCCGTCGAGATCGAAGATGAGCAGTTTAACGCCTTCTTTCGAGAGCGCTTTAAGATCGGGATAAGGTGCAAATGAAGTTAAGTCTTTCTTCATTATTCCATGTAGGAGAGCTTGCCCTTGAGGTTCTCTAAGGCCTGTTCTCTTTTTGTGTTGAAGTCGACTTTGTTATTCTCGATCAGGTTGTTGCCGTACGAATCGATGGATACGATCAGGGGTCCGAATTTCTCGGCCTTAAGTCTCCACATAGCTTCAGGCATTCCGAGATCGAGCCATTCAACGCCTTCAACATCAACAACTTCTTCAGCTGCAACCACGGCGCATCCGCCGGGGAAGATGGTGTGGATCGCACAGTTATCGATACAGCCCTGTGTGGTCTTGGGACCCATTCCGCCTTTGCCGATGATGATCTTTACGCCTGTCTTTTCGAGGAACTCAGCCTGAGCCTTTTCCATACGCATGGATGTTGTGGGGCCTACGCTGATTACCTTGTATTTATCGGGCTCGCCTTCGGCATTGATCTTCTTCATGATGGGGCCTGCATGAAAAATTGCCTTGCCCTTGAGATCGACCGGAGGTTCCTTGCCTGAGATTACCACTCTGTGATGCACATCGTCTCTGCCTGTTACGATATCGCCTGTGAGGTAGATGACGTCGCCGATGTGAACCTTTTTAATATCTTCGTCTGATACGGGTGTTTTGAATTCAAAAGTGCTCATAAGACTGCCCCCTTGTGTGTGAAGAAATCGTAGGTGAAGTCAGGCTTGATCTTTATGCCTGCTCTTCTGTGCGCCCAGCATGCAGTGGACATACCCATTGCAAGTGTAGCGGGGTGTCTTGAAGCCTGCTCGATGTTGACGCCCATTACGGAAAGCTTGCCGCCGAATCCGCCGGGACCGAGACCAATTGAATTGAGGCCGTCTTCAATCAGCTTTTCCATCTCTGCTGCCTTGGGGTTCGGGTTGTGTGAACCGACCTGTCTCAAGAGTGCTTTCTTTGAGAGCTTTGCAGCGACTTCGGAGGAACCTGCTATGCCGATGCCGACGAGGCACGGGGGGCAGGCATTTACGCCGTATGTAGTCATCTGCTCGAAAACAGCTTTTGCGATGCCTTCGTAACCTTCAAGAGGCATGAGGACTTTTGAGAAACCGGGCAGTGAGCATCCGCCGCCTGCCATATAGAAATAGAGTTCTAATTCATCACTGTCCTTAACGATCTCCCAGTCGATCCAGGGGCTGTGAGTACCGATATTGTTGCCTGTATTCTTCTCATCGAAAACCTCGACCGCATTAGGTCTCAAAGGAGCCTTTGCAGTAGCTTCCTTTACGGCATCGATAAGGGCATCTTCGATGATGTCCATGTAAGGCCACTTGGAGCCTACGCGTGCAAAGAACTGCGGGATGCCTGTATCCTGGCATGAAGGTCTCTTCAAAGAATCTGCAAGCTGCATGTTCTTTTCCATTACGTTGTAGATGTCGGGAGCGAAGCCTTCGTTCTCGATCTCTTTCATCTGTGCCAAACGGAGCTTAACATCGTCAGGAAGATGTCCTGCGGAGTAGCTCATAAAGGATGCGACAAGTGCCGATAACTGTTCGCGGGGTATTGACATAAGAAAACCTCCGTTAATTCTTTTCGTGACAATTATATAACAAGTGTAAGCGTGAATGCCGACAGACTTTCAAAAGAAAAGCAAGTTCTTTATAATAAGCAAAATAATTAAATGATTTTATACAGGGGTATTGAAATGACTGGAGAAACCAAGGCAAAAACACCGGTGCTCGCGA
The DNA here is from genome assembly GCA_905234715.1 of uncultured Saccharofermentans sp. Taxonomy (GTDB): domain Bacteria; phylum Bacillota; class Clostridia; order Saccharofermentanales; family Saccharofermentanaceae; genus Saccharofermentans. The sequence goes on along the minus strand of CAJOJI010000008.1, from coordinate 40,941 downwards.
AGATTGCGTCCGATAAAGTTTTATGCTACATATCGATGGCACTGCTCATAGCACTGCCGGTAGTGGAATTAATTAATGAGATTCTGAAGCGATCAAAGATCAAGGCTTTCAGGACTTGGTATCCGTCCTATTTGCAGCCCTATGTTGTTGCTATATTCGGTATTGCATTAACGCTGTTTGTAGTCCTGTCATTAATAGGCAGAGCGGTATCCGGAAAATTCAAGTTCTATGTGGCTGATGTTTTCTATTTTACGCTTTTGGCTTTCATGCTCATCTCGATGTTCTGCTCAAAGAATTTCGGTGTTTTCGCTGACGGCTATAAATACTATATGGAGCATCCTCTGCACTTCCTTTGCTACTACGGACTTTTCTATGCAGGTTCCATGATCGAAGATACAAACCTCAGAAGAAAGGTTCTTATCACATATGTGATCGTTGCCGTTATTCAGGGCGTCGTTGCATTCCTTCAGACAAGAGGATTCGAGATCTCATACTGCCTCTATGAATCTGACCGTCCGGGTTACACGGCAACATACGGACTGCTCCAGAATACAAACTTCTTCGGAACACTTTCATGCGTTCTCACGGCAGTTACATCAGGCCTGTTCATAATGAGCTCCAAGATCTTTAAGAAAAAGGCGGCAAAGTGGGCGATCTTTGCATTGTCGATCCTCATGTTCTACGTAATGATCGCAAGTATGGCGCGTCTTGCTTGGCTCGGACTCGGAGCAATGATCCTTACATACATCATTTCATTTGCGATTATGAGCAAGAAGGGTGCGATCGATAAGGATTCATTAAAACAGATAATCATCGATTTCATCATACTTATCATCGGATACATCGTAGTCATAATTCTCAACATCATTCTCGAGCCTTCCATCACGGATAAGATCGAGCAGACAACAGAGGATATCTCAGAGCTTTCAGATACGGGTAACATCGGCAACGGCAGAGATGACATCTGGAGAGCAGCTCTCTCAAGCGTTCCTCATCACTGGGCTACAGGTATCGGACTTGACAACCTTGCAGAAGCATTCAGAGAGCAGCCCGGCTGGGAACCCGGTATGTATGTTCAGTCCAAGGGACACTGCGAATATATCCACACACTCGCAACACAGGGTGTTTTCGCAATCATCAACTATCTGGCACTTCTCATCTATGCAGCTGTAAGTTCGGTCAAGGCAATCATTCACGAGAAGAATGATGTTAAGAGAAGTTATATGTGGATATTCTTCGGCGCTTTCGTTGCATACATTTCACAGGCATTGGTCAGCAGCAGCGTCATGAACGTAGCACCTTATTTCTGGCTCATATTAGGTTTGGTAACAGCGAGGACAAAGCCCATTTCTTTAAAGAAGAAGTGACATCAGGAAGGAGGCTTCCCCATGTTCGACTCTTTCATCAGGCACAAGGTTGAAAAGGAAAGACAGATCTTCATAAAGAATTGCACTGAATTTGACACGCCCAGGCTCGAATCTGAGGAATTTCCTGCCGGATGCAAATCCGAGACGGACATTGTCTACAAGGAAGGCGACACTCCATTAAAGCTTGATGTCTATACTCCTTTCGGTTGTGTAGGCGCAAAAGAGTGCTTTATCCTCATCCACGGCGGAGCCTTCGTATACGGCTTTAAGAAACTCGATCAGAACTTTGGAATGCATCTTGCGATCAAGGCGGGAATTCCTGTCGTAAATGTTGACTATACGCTTGCACCCGAAGCGGATCTTCCGCAGATGATCACCGAAGTTTTCAAGGCGATGAACTTCGTCTATATCAAATACGGCTTTAAGAAGTATCACACAGTCGGCGATTCCGCAGGCGGATATCTCGCTTATATGGTTGCCGTGGCTGCAAGGAGCAGACACGTTGCCCATAAGATGTGGGTTTTCGAGAAGCTTAAGGGAACTGTTGAATCTGCCAACCTAATCTGTCCCGGCATCCAGAATAACGTTAAGGGTTTCCCCGGTTACTATTTCGAAAAGCGCGTGGACACCAAGGCAGAGTCTTCAAGGCTTCCTGATTATGCTTACGACCTTAATCTCATTGCAGAGCAGGACAGCGGCCTCAGGGTTTCCGTAATTGCAGGCGAAGCTGATTTCCTTTTGGAGCAGAACCGTGCGTTCAAGGAAAACGTTCCGGGCGTCATGTACTACGAAGGACAAAACGAAGGCGAATTCATAATGCACCACGTTTATCCGATAGCTCATCCGGAGTGGCCGCAGTCAGTCAAAGCAATTGAGACCATTGCAGAAAACGCAGTGGGAAGAAGATAAATAATGAGATTTCAGATCTTTCATGATGGTCAAAGAGCTGTAATGCAGGTATTTGAGCTTTATTGATTGCTTAAGATGTTTTGATTTTTATGGTGGTTTACATATAATAATATATAGAAGACTGTGCTTAATTATGAGAATGATTATGCCCCTTTAAACTTAATGAAATATGCGTATCTATTATGAATGTACTGAATCTTACACAAATGCTTGAGTTTTCTCAGAAAGGTGATGAACGCGGTCACCTTGTTATCGTTGAGGGAATGCAAGACATACCTTTTGATATCAAGAGGATCTTTTATATCTACGGTTCTGACAAGGATGTCGTAAGAGGGCAGCATGCCAATAAAATCAGCGAATTCGTTCTTATCAATGTGGCAGGCACCAGTAAAGTCAGAGTTAAGGACGGAAAGGGCAACGAGACAGTCTTTTCTCTGAATCGTCCGCATACGGGAATCTATCTTCCTAAAATGATATGGAAGGAAATGTATGATTTCAGCGAGGATTCCGTATTGTTGTGCATTGCAAATACGCATTATGATCCCGATGAATATATCAGGGATTACGATGAATACCTGAAAATAGTCAATGAGGCCGGAGAAGAAAAATGAAGGTCTCTATAGTAATTCCGGTCTACTATAACGAAGCAAATCTCCGCCCTCTGTATGCGGATATCAAAGAGAAGTTTATCGACAAGATAGATTATGATTACGAGATAATAATGGTTAACGACGGCTCAAAAGATAAGAGCTATGAGGTTATCTGCGAACTGGCGAAGGAAGATCCCAACATAAAACCTGTTTCGTTATCCAGAAATTTCGGTTCGCATGCCGCGTGCCTCTGCGGCTTGTCCAACGCTACGGGAGACTGTGCCGTTATTAAAGCTGCAGATCTTCAGGAACCCACCGAGTTGCTGCTTGATATGGTTGAAAGCTGGAGATCCGGAAACAACGTTGTTCTTGCGTGCAGGGAGGAAAGGGACGAGAGTAAGACACAAGTCGGTTTTGCCAACATGTATTACTGGATGGTCAGAAAGACTTCGCTTCCCAACATGCCAAAGAACGGATTTGATATTTATCTTCTCGACAGAAAAGTAATTGATGTCATCGAACAGCTCGACGAGAAGAACAGCGCGATAACAGGTCAGATACTTTGGAGCGGATTCAGGACCGGTATCGTTTATTACAAGAGAAAAGCACGCGAAATCGGCAAGAGCAGATGGACTTTGAAGAAAAAGATACGTCTCGTATCAGATACACTCTTCAGCTTTTCGACACTGCCGATAAGAATACTTGAGATCGTGGGCGTTATTTCATTCTTGGTCGGTATTGTATGGACGATAGTAGTATTGATCGCAAAACTGACAGGCAATATTCCCGTCAGCGGTTATACAACACTTATAATCTTCAACCTCTTAAGCTTTGGCATAACTATGCTGTCTATGGGAATTCTGGGCGAGTATCTGTGGAGGTCCTTTGATGCATCCAGAAAGCGCCCGCCGTACATCATCGAAGACAGAGATGATCCGAGAGAGAACAGAAGATGATCGTATTAAGAGAGCTGAAAGCAAAAGATGCGCCTCTCATGCTCGAATGGATGCATGATGCTGAAATCCAAAGATCATTCAAGCGTAGAATGGCTGACTACACCATTGATGATGTTCTTGCATTTATTAAGAAAGCCGCATTTCCGGATGCTGTTTCCACAGGAACAGATCTTCATTTTGCAATTGTGGATCAGGCAGATGATCAGTATCTCGGCACTGTAAGTTTGAAGAATATAGACCTGGAAAACAGCAATGCTGAGTTTGCGATCGTAACCAGAAAAACGGTGCACGGTAAGGGCATCGGACACGAAGCAACCATATCGGTGCTTAAGAAAGCCTTTAATGAATTGGGCCTGCAAAGGGTGTACCTGAATGTCTTTTCGAATAATGAACGTGCGATCAGACTTTATGAAAGATGCGGATTCAGGCCTGAAGGCGAGTTTAGGAATCATTTCATAATCGACGGCCGGTATGTCGGCTGGAAATGGTACGGCATGTTAAAAGACGAGTTTGATGAGAATCGATAAGGAACTGTTGATATGGACAGAATAATGCCAAACCGTCTGGACAGAGGTTTTTACAAGTATCAGAAAGAATTTGAAGACAAAGCGCTTGAGGTGCTCAGATCAGGCTGGTATGTATTAGGCCGTGAAGTCGAAAACTTTGAAAAGGAATTTGCATCGTATACAGGCGCGGAATATTGTGTTGGCCTTGCAAGCGGACTTGATGCGTTGTGGATCGCTTTCCGCGTGCTCGGAATCGGTCCCGGCGATGAGGTAATCGTACAGGGCAACACATATATTGCCAGTGTAATGGGAATCACGATAAACGGTGCCACACCTGTATTTGTCGAGCCTGATGAATACTTTAATATCGACACATCAAAGATAGAAGAAAAGATCACGGAGAAGACAAAAGCGATACTTGTCGTTCATCTGTACGGCCAGGCGTCTGACATGACTACTGTTGTTGATCTTTGCAAAAAATATAACCTGCGTCTTGTTGAGGATTGCGCACAGGCACACGGTGCAAAATGGAACGGTCGCCAAGTAGGAACCTTCGGTGATATCGGCTGTTTCTCTTTTTATCCTTCCAAGAATCTGGGCGCTTTCGGCGATGCCGGGGCCGTCATAACTAACAAGAAAGAGATTGCTGATGACATCCGTGTGTTCAGGAATTACGGATCCGAGAAAAGATATTACAACAAGGTTGTCGGTGCGAATTCCCGCCTTGATGAGATCCAGGCAGGTTTTCTGAGAGTAAGGCTCAGTCATCTTGAAGAGCTTGCAGAGGAAAAGAAAAAGATCTGCGAACGATATTCCGAAGAACTTCATAACGATAAGATAATTCTGCCGGAGATAAGGGAAGGCGCAACGCATATCTGGCATCAGTATGTCATAAGGACTGACTGCCGTGATGAGCTTATCAGATATCTTGATGAAAACGGCATAGGAACGATAATCCACTATCCGATCCCGCCTCATCTTTCTGAAGCATATGGTTATCTGGGATTAAAGAAAGGCAGTCTCCCCGTTACCGAAAGATATGCCGACACTGTTCTTTCGATTCCGCTGTATAACGGAATGACAGACGAAGAACAGGACTATGTGATCAGAACGATAAACAGTTTTTAAAACTATGAATACTCTTAAGCAGTTCATCCGTTTCGGGTTAGTCGGAGTTTCCAATACGGTCATCGGTTATATTATCTATGCCTTATCCCTTAAGGGACTGAGGCTTTTTAACATTTTTCCGTCATGTGATATCTACATAGCCCAGTTCATCATGTTTGTCTTAAGCGTCGCATGGTCTTTTTACTGGAATAACCGTTTTGTTTTTAAGGGAAAAACAAAATCAAAAAAGGATCTTCTTATTGCGCTTCTCAAGACATACGTATCCTATGCATTCACAAGTTTGTTCTTAAGCGAACTGCTTTTGGCACTCTGGGTAAAGGTATTAGGAATAAATGAATTCATCGCGCCTATCCTTAATCTCGTGATAACAGTGCCTTTGAATTTCTTCATTCAGAAATACTGGGCATTTAAAAACAAAACAGGAAGTGAAGAGCCGGAAGTGAAAACGGCCCCGCTATCCGTTGCTTTCAAGAACAGGATATGTCTTGCGTTGATTTATACCGCTGCTCATTTAACACTTTGCCTGATCTCAGGTCAGTGGTGGGATGACTGGTGCTATTGGATCAACGGACCTCAACAATTGATCAGATCATATGCAGCAAGTGGAGTGCCTGTTCAGGCTTATTATATTATCAGCGTTATGTGGCTTCCGAATTGGGGTTACCGCATTGTTGTATTTATATTATTTTTTCTTGTTGCATTGCTTTTTTACGAGATTCTCCGGAAAATGGATTTTTTCTCCGAAGAAGATGCATTTTTCATTGCTGCGGTTGCAATGACCGTTCCGGGCAACGATGCGAGAACCGTTCTTAACTGCTATGCATATTCCTTTGAGATATTCCTTTTTATGTGCGGCTTCCTGCTTGCCACAAAATTCAATCTCTATTCCGGCGCAAAGAAATATCTGATCCGCATACTATCACTTATCTTACTGGTCGCTTCGTATTGGATGGAATCATTGTTGGTATTTACCGGAATCATTTGGCTTTATTTCCTGTATGGGATTGCGAAAAACAATAAAGATGAAAAGCTGGGCCGTAAAGCCGTTCTTTTTATCAAATCTTATTGGGATTATCTGGTTCTTCCGTTCGTATTCTTTGTTTTGAAAAGGACTTTTTTCAAGCCATCCGGTGCCTGGGTCGATTATAATCAGATCACAATAGAGTCATTGATCAAAGGAACACTTCTTTCCCCGAAATCAGCCTTTTTAACCATAGTGAATATAGGCCGTTCTTATATGGTTCAGGCAGGCGTTTTTTCTCTTGGTGTGATCGCTGCAGCGGTTGCCGGATATCTTATTATCAAAAGAATTCAAGCTAAAGGTTCCGGCGCAGCAAATGAATCAACAAAAATAAGCTTTAAGAAGTGGTTATTGATACTTGTGATGGGCCTCGCCTCTTATTTTGCAGGCATTTTTGCATATGTGGTTGTTCGTGAAGGAAAGACGTTAGATGTTACTTCCGTCGATAGCCGTGATACCATGTTAGCAGGATTCGGAATTGCAATTTTAATTGTTGCCATATCCCGTATGATTCCGGTAAAACGGTCTTTTCAGAACTTGCTTCCGATAATATTAATAGTTCTTGGTGTTTTTCATTTTAACGAATGGTATCTCAATTATCAGGAAGACTGGTACCAGCAGAATGTATTGGCATCTGTAATTGAAGAATATGACGGATTTGGAGAAGACAATACAATTTATTGTTTTTTCTCAGAGCCGTCTCAAGTTGCCACAACACGAACTTATACGATAAATGGCATTTCATACACTGTCACGGGGAAGATGGATAAACTCTATTTTTCTCGTATTTCTGATCTTAAATACGGATACATGGAAGCTGATTTTTCGGGCAGCGGGTTTAACTGCGATGATTACGATACATCAGACACGACGATAGACGGAGTGTTGTTTATTAATATTGTTCCCGTAAGCGATATCGACCTCGTTAAAATGCGTATTCATGAGATTACCGATCCTGAACAATTTGAAGAGGACCTGAAGAACATCACTGACGTTTCGTATGTTCGTATCTCAAGCGAGACTTCCGATAAGATCTATGAAAGCTATGGCAGCGGAGATATTACACCGGATACATTAAAAGCTATAGTTGAAGAAAACTAAGTTCAGTTTTTTGCCCATGTATTTTGGCTTAAAAAGCTGTACAAAAACCTGGAATTCTTCAATATCCAGGTTTTTGCCTATTTTTTTGCCTGATTTAGATAGGCAAAAAAATGTACTGTTAACGATGGGCGTTATGTTCTGTAAGTCGGCTTTGGACCTAAGTAGGACTCCGGTACTTTCGCACCTTCTTCGCATATCACGATCTTCTGAAGGACAAGGTTCGGATTGATCGCATGAATGTTCAATGTGTTCAGACCTTCCTTGAGTTCAACGGTAAATGTCGTCTTACGTACATTATCGAGAACACCCTGTGACCAGTACGGATTGCCGTCTCCGACTGCGAATCCTTCAGGTATCATGTTGATCTTCTTGATGCTGCCGCCGTTAACGCTGACACCGACAAGGATCTTCGGTTCGCGGCCGAAAGGATTGCTCGGGTTGGTGTACAGAGTTACATCGTATTTGCCTGCTGAAGGAACGTTGATCTTATATTCAAGATAAGGTGCGTTCTTTGGGCCGAGAACTTCATCCTGAGGGTAAGCCTTGATGGCATCCATTCCGCGGCTGTAGTCACGGATCATGCGGAATGAAGCAAATGAAGGTGAAGAGAGGCAGCGGCTGTAACCGTCAGCAGGAATTGAAATATAGTTCATTCCGAATGCATTCTTTTCGAGTGACCTGTCGAAGATATTTGCCTTGATAAGATCTTCACCGTAATCCTTTCTTCCGACCCAGTGACAGACCTTCTCACCTTTGAATGAGGAAGCTCTGTTGAAGGGAACTTTTACTACTGTGTAGCCGTCGGCACTGTGGATGCAGAATTCCGTTGCATCACCGCGCTTGATTGCCGAGCGGTCGATCTTAACCTTAAGTTCGAAAAGCGTATAAGGCTTTACCGTACCCTCCAATGAAGAGAAGCTCAATCCTTTACAGGGATTCTCGACGGTATATTTAACTTTCTTATCGCATGCCGTGCTTAAGAACAGTGATGCTTCATCGCATGAAGGATCAAGGAACTGATCCAGAAGAAGGACGCGGCCTGTCCAGAACTTACCTTCGGTATTCTGGCATGAACCTTTAATGGTGGTGATAAGCCTTTCCTTGTTGGCAGGTTCGAATGTGCTGATAACAGGATATTTGCAGCCTTCCTCGCACCAGTTGTTAAAGCCAATGTGCTCTGACAATCCCATGCCGTACCATTTGCCGCCGTGTATCGTGTGAAGTTCATCAACGATTATGCGGTCATATGCGATGCATTTATTTATCTCGCGGGCGAGCGTCATTGCATAGGTGCTGCCGAGATCAGCAAATGCATGATTCAAAGTGGTCAGGAGCCACATGCGCTGAACGTTAAGGCCGGCTGTCAGAGGAAGCCATACGAATTCGTAGAAACCAAACTCCGTATTTCCTTTGAGCTTGTCTCTCATCTGGTCGCACTTTTTCATCAGCTTATCGATCTCATAGAGCAGATCGAAAGTCTCGTTGAAATTAAATGCGTTATAAACGCGGTCGTTCATCGCTTCGGTGCGGCGCGCAGTGGTGATTCGTGTGTAACCAAGGAGCATCTCTCTTATCGCACGCTTGTCTGCTTTAGATACATTAGAACCGAAAATGCGGTCAACAATAAGCTTCGTGTATTCAACTGCCGCATCGGGATTTGTTGTTCCCCAGCGGTCGAAGTCGTATGCGAGATCAAGGAAGAAAGACAGCGGATATTCGTTGCTGAAAATGTCGCCGACATTAACTATCCAGAGATCTCTTATGCCGAAGTCATATGCGGTGGTCATCTGCTCCCATGTTTTGGTAAGAGCGGATGTGTTGAACCACTCGAAAGAAATGGGAAGTCCGTGGTAATCAAAGTGATAGTACATGCCGTAGCCGCCCTTGTGCCTGCGCATTGCAGGTGTCGGAACGGTACGGAGATTTCCGAAATTGTCGTCGCAGAGCATCAGCGTTACGCCGTCAAGCTCAGGATCGCCCATGAGTCCCGGCGTCTTTTCGTCGCCGTAGAAATAAGGCTCGACTTCCTTGTACAGAGCAAGCATGCGGGGTACGGAATCAAGGTCCTTGTTAACGTATTTGCGGATGAGTTTATTCTGTGTCTTTAATACTTTTCTGAGCAGATCGATGTTGTCCTTGAGCGTTGCGTCTTTTCCCATGATCGCGGTATCTGCTTCTCCGCGCATGCCGACTGTGATGACGTTCTCGAACTTACCGCTTCGCTTAAGGCCGTCTTCCCAGAATCTGGTAATGCCTTTCTCGTTCTTTAAGAAATTCCATGCATCTCCGTAAATGGATTTGGGACCTCTTAAGTATTTATATTCCTCGCCCTGTCTTAAGCAAGGCTCGTGATGGCTCATGCCCATGACGACACCGAGTTCGTCTGCAAGCTCGGCATTGGCAAGGCCGGGGCCGTCTTCAGGGAAGATCTCAGCCCACATTGCAGGCCAGAGATAGTTGCCCTTAAGTCTTAAAAGAAGTTCGAAAACATGCTCGTACATCTTTGCGTTGAATCCGCCGAAGTTATGCATGCAGAAGTTACCGAATGCAGGCCACTCGTCGTTTATAAAGAAACCTCTGTATTTTACGGATGGCTCTTTGGATACCATGCAGTAATCGGAGGGGATCTTGAAGGCCGTCATTTTCGGAGGCTTGATATCGAGCCAGTCGATAAAAGGGGAGACGCCGAGCATCTCTGAGAGCTTAAAAAGGCCGTAGATCGCGCCGCGCTTGTCGCTGCCCGTAATTACGAGGGCAGAACCTATAACCTCTATCTTATATACTTCGCGCTTTCCGTCTATGTCACTTGTATCAACGCCGAGATCCTTTATCAGCTTATCGCCTGTAATGCCGACGAAGATCGGAGACTTGCACTTGGAAGAGTTTACTACCGCAGGTTCATAGCCGAAGACGGCTTTGATATCACCGGCGACTTTTGAAGCGATCTTTCTGACACCGCTCAGCGTGTCGCGGCCGCATACGATCTGGATATCCTTGTTTTTGATTCCTGCTGAAGAGATGATAAAGTCCATAAGCAAACCTCTGTTAATTAACTTCCATACAAGCATACAACACTTAACGGAGTTAATCTATTGCAAATCCTACGATTTATTTTATTGATTATGACAACATACTTCAAATTAAATAAAAAAGGCTGCTATTGAAGCAGCCTCTCTTTGAACCTGTAGCTTACGCTTACTGTTTGGCGTGGGTCTCGTCATACGTCTTGTTGATAAGCTTTGAAATGGGCTTATAAACAAAGAAAGTGATGAGACCTACGACTGTTCCCTTGAAAAGGTTGAAAGGAACGAATACTGCGAGGAGCAGTGAAATCTTATCCTTTACAAGCGGATTTGCTTCAGCACTCATGCTCAGGATGACTTCCATGGGGAAGTTCATCACGGAACCATAAAGAGGAAGGGTGATGAATGCGTTAACGGGAACGGAAACTGCAGCAAGTACGAGCGTAGCGATTGCCATGGATGCGGCAGCGCCTTTTCTTGTACGGAACTTACGGTAGATAAGACCTGCTGTTCCGACATAGATGACACCCGTGATGAAGTTGGAAAGCTCGCCGATGCCTGCGGTCTGTGTAACGGGAAGGTGAATGAGGTTCTTTAAAAGCTCGATCACGATACCCCAGACAGGACCAAGTGCGAACGTGCCGATGAGTACGGGAAGCTCGGCAAAGTCGAACTTCAGGAATACAGGCATGAACGGGAGCGGTACTTCAAGATACATGAGCAGTACAGCCATTGCTGTGAGGATTGCACAAGCGGCAATTCTGCGAATCATGATCTTGCGCGCAGCACGGGAATCCGCCTTAACGGTTACTTGGGTTTCAGTCATAAGAAAAACACTTCCTTTCTTCCGGACTTTACCGTCGGCCCCTGGAATCACACCGGGTCAACCTCACCTTGAAAAAATTTATGAGGCTTGCGGGCTTACGCTTATGGCGCTCACCGCCGGTCGGAGAATCACACTCCGCCTTGGACGCCTCAATTATAACCGCACTGTTCAGATTTGCAACACCTATATTAATAATATGGTGCAGTAATGTGGCATTTAGATTAAAATCATTGACTGGTGTTCAATTTAGGAGTTAAATTAACCCGATATTAAACAATGGGGGTTACTATGAGCCTTACAAGAAAACAATTTGACGTATTGGAGAAGATGGCTTCCGAGAACGATGCATTATCGCAGAGAGACCTTGAAAAACTTACGGGTCACAGCCTCGGAACGATCAACAGGGTCATCAAAGAGCTGACTGATCTCGGGTTTGTTTCAAACGGCAGCATTACTGATGCAGGATTGAACGCTCTTGAACCTTACAGAGCCAAGAGAGCGGTTTTCATCGCTGCAGGATTCGGTTCAAGACTTGTTCCGATCACGTTTAACACACCCAAACCGCTCGTAAGAGTTAAGGGTACGAGGATCATCGATCACCTCATTGACGCATGTCTTGAGGCAGGTATCGAAGAGATCTACATCGTCCGCGGTTATCTTGCTGAACAGTTCGACCAGCTCCTTTATAAGTATCCTACTGTAAAGTTCCTGGAAAACCCCGTTTATAACGAGGCAAATAACATCAGCTCATCGCTCATTGCAAAGGAGCTTTTATCCAATGCCTATGTTTTCGAGGCTGACCTCCTGTTATCAAATCCCAAGATAATCACAAAGTACCACTACACATCTGACTTCCTTGCGATCAAGAAGGACAGAACTGACGACTGGTGCTTTGAGGTCAAGGATAAGATCATCACTGAAGAAAAGGTCGGCGGTGAAGACTGCTGGCAGATGGTCGGTATCAGCTACTGGAACGAAGAGGACGGCAAGAAGCTTGCAATAGACATTCCTGATGTTTATTCCACACCCGGCGGTAAGGAAAGATACTGGTCTCGTTTACAAAAAGAAGAATTATGCTGTTGAGGTCCGCGAGTGTTTTGAAGACGATATCGTCGAGATCGACACTTTCAAGGAACTCAAGCAGATCGATCCCACTTACGATGTTTAATGGAGGGTTAATATATGGAACCGGTAAAAAGAAATGTATTGCTTAACCCCGGTCCGTCAACCACGACGGATACGGTAAAGTACGCTCAGGTAGTTCCTGACATCTGTCCGAGAGAGAAGGAATTTGCAGGACTCATGAAGGGTCTCCGCGAAGATCTCGTAAAGATCGTTCACGGCGATCTCGAAAAGTACACGAGCGTCCTCTTCTGCGGATCAGGTACGATCAATATCGATATCTGCATCAACAGCCTTCTGCCTGAAGGAAAGAAGGTCCTTGTCATCAACAACGGCGCATATTCTTCACGTGCTGTTGAGATCTGCCAGTTCTACGGTCTTCCCCACATCGATCTCAAGTTCCCTGTAGACCAAAGACCTGACCTTGCTGTTGTAGAGCAGACTCTTAAAGACAATCCGGATATCGGACTTGTTCACACAACACACAATGAGACAGGCACGGGAATCCTTAATCCGATAAGAGAGATCGGCGCACTTGTTCACAAGTACAATGCGATCTTTACTGTTGATACAACATCCACATATGCAATGAGACCTATCAACATCGAAGAGGACAACATCGATTTCTGCATGGCTTCCGCGCAGAAGGGACTTATGTCTTTCACAGGTCTTTCATTCGTCGTCGGCAACAGAGCCATCATCGAGAAGTCAAAGGATTTCCCTAAGAGAAGTTATTACTGCAATCTTTATCTGCAGTATGAGTGCTTCGAGAAGACAGGCGAGATGCACTTCACACCTCCGGTCCAGACGATCTACGCTACCATCCAGGCTCTCAAGGAGTACTGGGCAGAAGGTGAGGAAGCTAAGTGGGCACGCCACACACGTGTATTCAATGCCATTAATGCAGGACTTGACGAGCTCGGCTTTAAGCAGGTCATTAAGCCTGAAGAAAGAGCTGGACTCGTATCTTCCGCAATCTATCCCGATGATCCGAACTGGAGCTTCGAGAAGGTTCACGATTACTGCTATGAAAGAGGCTTCACGATCTATCCCGGTAAGATCAGCACGACAAACACATTCCGTCTCTGCTCTCTCGGCGCGATCGATGAGGACGATATAAAGGATTTCTTCGTTGTATTCAAGGAAGCACTTGTATCAACAGGAGTTCAGGTACCCGTAAAGTATAAGGAATGAGGAGATAATATGAAGACTGCTTACACTTGTTTTTGTACCGACGTTATTCATGAAGGTCATTTGAACATCATCAACGAAGCTAAGAAGAAAGGAAGAGTCATTATCGGCTGCCTTTCTGATGAAGCGTTGATCCGCTACAATAAATTCCCGACGATCAGCCAGGAGGAAAGAGTAAAGCTCTATAGAAGGATCGAAGGTGTTGAGGAAGTCGTCATCCAGAACAGCATGCTATATGACGATGTAATCACTTTGATCAAGCCTGATTATGTCCTTCACGGCGACAACTGGAAAGAGGGTCCTGAGAAGGCTATCCGTGATCACGTTGAGGAACTCCTCAAGACATACGGCGGCGAGCTCGTTGATATTCCTTACACATACAACGAGACAGTTAAGAAGATCGACATGCAGCTCCGCGAAAAGCTCGCAATGCCTGAATACAGAAGAAAGAGACTCCGCCAGCTTCTTAAAATGACTCCTATCGTCAAGGCTATGGAAGCTCACAGCGGTCTTACGGGTCTCATCGTTGAGAAGACTGTAGTTGAGCACGACGGAAAGCTTGACCAGTTCGATGCAATGTGGATCTCATCTCTTTGCGATTCCACTGCAAAGGGTAAGCCTGATATCGAACTCGTGGACATGACATCCAGATTCAGAACTATCGACGATATAACTGAAGTTACGACAAAGCCTATCATCTTCGACGGTGATACGGGCGGACTTACGGAGCACTTCGTATATACCGTTCGTTCATTGGAGAAGATGGGTGTATCCGCAGTCATTATCGAAGACAAAAAGGGTCTTAAGAAGAACTCGCTTTTCGGTACTGAAGTTAAGCAGACACAGGCTACAATCGAAGAGATGAGCGCTAAGATCGCTGCCGGCAAGAAGGCACAGCTCACAGATGATTTCATGATCATCGCACGTATCGAGAGCCTTATCCTCGAGCAGGGTATGGAAGATGCTCTTGCACGTGCTCATGCGTTCGTTGCAGCAGGTGCTGACGGCATCATGATCCACTCACGCAAAAAGGAGCCGGATGAGATCCTTGAGTTCTGCGATAAGTTCAGAGCAGACAACAAGGAGACACCTATCGTAGTCGTTCCTTCAAGCTTTAATGTCATCACTGAAGAAGAGCTTGCAGCTCACGGTGTAAACATCGTTATCTATGCAAACCAGCTCACAAGATCAGCTTTCCCGGCAATGCAGAAGACAGCAGAGGATATCCTCCGTTATCACAGAGCCAAGGAAGTCGATGACAGACTTATGAAGATCAAAGACATCATCACGCTCATCGATGAGTTATAATCAGACGCTTTTAGGAGAACCAAATGAAAGTTGAAAAACTTGTTGAAATAATCGGTGCTGATTTTTATTCCGGAGTTCCGGACAGTCAGCTTAAGGCACTCTGCAATTACCTTATGGCAACATACGGTATCGATCCCCATCATCATGTGATCGCTGCCAACGAAGGTAACTGCACGGCTCTTGCAGCAGGCTA
The DNA here is from genome assembly GCA_905234715.1 of uncultured Saccharofermentans sp. Taxonomy (GTDB): domain Bacteria; phylum Bacillota; class Clostridia; order Saccharofermentanales; family Saccharofermentanaceae; genus Saccharofermentans. The sequence continues at coordinate 25,700 of CAJOJI010000008.1, read as the reverse complement.
CCACCTCGCTACAGGCAAGGTTCCTGTCGTTTACATGCAGAATTCAGGTGAAGGCAACATCATCAATCCTGTTGCATCACTTCTTAACGATAAGGTCTATGCGATCCCCATGGTATTCATTGTAGGCTGGAGAGGCGAACCCGGCATTCACGATGAGCCCCAGCACATCTATCAGGGCGAAGTTACCGTAAAGCTTTTGGAAGACATGGACATCGCCACATTCATCATCGGCAAGGAAACTACTGATGAGGAAGTTGCAGCTGCAATGGAGAGCTTTAAGGATGTTCTCGCAAAGGGTAAGGATGTCGCATTCGTTATCCGCAAGGGCGCTCTTTCATTCGACGGAAAAGTTGAATACAAGAACGACAATCAGATGGTCCGTGAGGAGATCATCCAGCATATCGTAAAGGCTTCAGGTGAGGATCCGATCGTATCAACAACCGGTAAGGCATCAAGAGAGCTTTTCGAGACCAGAGTAGCTAACGGACAGTCACACAAGTATGACTTCCTTACAGTCGGCTCAATGGGTCACTCTTCATCCATCGCTTTGGGTGTTGCGATCAACAAGCCCGACACACGCATCTGGTGTGTTGACGGTGACGGCGCAGTCCTCATGCACATGGGTTCTATGGCCGTGCTCGGTGCAAACAAGCCTTCAAATCTCATCCACGTTGTTATCAACAACAGCGCTCATGAGACTGTCGGAGGAATGCCTACTGTTGCAGGTTCCATCGATGTGGTTGCTATCGCAAAGGCATGCGGATATCCCAATGCCGTATGCGTTGATAATTTCGATGATCTCGACAGAGAACTCGAGGCTGCAAAGGCACGTAATGAGCTGAGCCTCATCGAAGTAAAGTGCTCCATCGGTGCAAGAGACGATCTTGGAAGACCGACAACAACGGCACTTGAGAACAAAGAGAATTTCATGAACTATCTGAATTCATGCAATTGACCGGAGTTATCTGCTGATGAGTAATGAAGTCGAAGTAAGTATCGTATGCAATACATATAACCATGGCAAGTACATCAGGGATGCACTGAATGGTTTTGTAATGCAGAAGACGGATTTCAAGTATGAGATCCTGGTCCATGATGATGCTTCGACAGATGATACTGCTGATATCATCCGTGAATTTGAAGCGAAATATCCTGAGATAATCAAGCCGATATATCAGAAGGAAAACCAGTATCACAAGGTCTTCTCAATACTTTGCCAGTTCCAGTATCCGCGCGTGCAGGGTAAGTACATTGCCATGTGCGAGGGCGACGATTACTGGACGGATCCCTATAAGCTTCAGAAGCAATATGACAGCTTAAAATCGCACCCCGGTATCGACATCTGTGCCCATTCTTCTGACCTCATAAATGCGGAAGACGGCTCTAAGCAGGGCGAGGTTCATCATTACGATGAGGTAACGGTTATTCCCGTTGAAGATGTAATATCGGGCGGCGGAAGTTTTGTGGCTACCAGTTCGCTGTTTTTCAAAAAGGAGATCGTAACCGAACCCAAGAAGTTCTTCGAGATCAATCCTATTGATTATACGATCCAGATCGGCGGCTCTTTAAGCGGCGGCATGCTGTATCTTCCGGATAATATGTCGGCATACCGTGTTTCAGTTCCGGGATCCTGGTCCGTTAAAGTTGATAAGAACCGCAAGGCTAACCTTGTATCAGTCAATGAGACCAGTGCCTGCCTGAAGCAGCTTGATAAAGACACAGAGAAAAAATATCACAAGATGTTATCGAAGATGATATTCAGACTGTTCCTGGCAAAGGTGCATCTGAAGCTTCTGATAATGTTTAACAGGTAATAAGATGGAAAAAGATCAAACAAGAAGCAAAGTACTTTCAGGATTTTTATGGAGACTGTTTGAGCGCTTTGGAGCCAGAGGTGTCGAACTTATCGTTGCTCTGGTCCTGGCGAATGTCCTTGATCCTGACCTGTTCGGATCTATTGCACTTGTCCTTGTAGTCATTACCATTATGCAGGTCTTTGTAGACAGTGGCCTTGGCAATGCGCTTATACAGAAAAAGGATGCGGACAACAAAGATTTTTCAACGGTATTTTTCTTCAATATTGCTTTCTGTGCCGTTCTTTATACGATCCTGTTTTTCCTTTCACCTGTTTTTGCAAATTTCTATGACGATCCCTCATTAACGCCTATCATAAGGGTCTTAGGCCTTACTGTAGTTTTCTCAGGCGTGAAAAACGTACAGATGGCTTACGTATCCAAGAACATGCAGTTCAAGAGGTTTTTCTTCTCCACGCTCGGCGGCACGATATTTGCTGCTGTTGCCGGAGTTGTTCTGGCATTCAAAGGCTTTGGTATGTGGGCATTGGTCATACAGTCGGTTTCAAATACGGCGATCGATACGATCATCTTGTGGATAACCGTTAAGTGGAAGCCGGAGTTCTATTTCTCATTCAAAAGACTCAAGATCCTGTTTGCATATGGCTGGAAGCTTTTGGTGTCGCAGCTTCTTGATACGGGTTATGACCAGCTGCGTGCACTGATAATAGGAAAGATGTATACAAAATCCGATCTGGCTTTTTACGACAGAGCCAACCAGTTTCCGAGTTTTCTTACAACGAATATAAATACTTCCATTGATACAGTTCTGTTCCCTGCAATGTCAGGCGTTCAGGATGATCCGGAACGTGTCAAGAGCATGACCAGAAGAGCTATGAAGACAAGCGTCTTCCTCATGGCTCCTATGATGGCCGGCCTCGCTGCATGTTCTACTCAGATCGTTTCGCTGATACTGCCTCCGGTATGGGCTCCTGTTGTACCTTACATGATCATTCTCTGTATCTCATATACGTTCTATCCGCTTCATACCGCAAACCTCAATGCGATAAAAGCGCTTGGAAGAAGCGACATGTTTCTGAAGCTCGAGATCATAAAGAAGGTAGTCGGCCTTTCACTCCTCCTGATCTCCATGTGGCACGGAGTAATGGCTATTGCATTGTCCATGCTTGCCAACAGTTTCATCTGTCAGGTAATCAATACCTGGCCGAACAAAAAACTTATCAATTACGGTTATCTTGAGCAGCTTAAGGATATTGTTCCGACGATACTTCTGGCATGGGGAATGGGCGGAATTGTTTATTGTGTTAATTTCCTGGGACTGAATAATATCTTTTCTCTTTTGATCCAGATTCCTCTTGGTGTTGCAATATACATTATCTGCGCAAAACTGTTTAAGATGGAAAGCTTTGACTATCTGTTAGACACGATTAAGAGTATCATTGGTGGTAAGGAGAAGAAGGCATGAGACAGAAGGTGCTAGTATTTCCGGCCGGTACGGAGATCGCGTTTGAGATACATAATGCTTTAAAGTATTCGAAGTTTGTTGAACTTTACGGTTGCAGCAGTGTATCTTGCCATGCCGAATTTCTTTTCAAGAACTACATCGAGGGCGTGCCTTATCCGAATGATCCCGGATTTGTTGATGCTATAAACAAGATCATCGATGAATACGGCATCGACCTCATTTATCCGGCTCACGACAGCGCATGTCTCGCACTTACAGAACTTCAGGAAGCAGGCAAGCTTCACTGCAAAGTGGTTACGTCACCTCTTGAGACTGTCGATACGTGCCGCTCGAAAACTAAGACTTATGAATTCTTCAAAGGTGAGGAATTTATTCCTAAGACTTTTGCATCCGCTGATGATATCAAGATCTATCCCGTGTTCTGCAAACCTGCAGTAGGCCAGGGCGCAGAAGGTGCGATGAAGGTTAATGACCGCGCGGAACTTGATAAGCTCCTCTCAGGTGAAGAACAGTATGTCATCTGCGAATATCTGCCGGGTGACGAATATACAGTTGACTGTTTTACTGACAGGAACGGCGCATTGAGATCTGCGATCATCAGAAGAAGAGAGCGTATCAGATCAGGAATCGCCGTAAGGAGCAGAGTCATTCCGATGGATGACGAGGTAAAGAAGATCGCTGAAAAGATCAACTCAAAAATGGTCTTCTCCGGTGCATGGTTCTTCCAGCTCAAGCGTAATACGTCAGGCGAATACCGTCTTCTTGAAATATCGCCGAGAATTCCCGGAACAATGGGAACGACAAGAAATCTCGGCATCAACTATCCGATGCTCACGATTTTCGATCTTCTCGGATATGACGTGGGAATAATAAACAACGGTCAGGACATTCTTCTTGACCGTGCATTCATAAGCCGTTATCAGACAAGCGTTAAGTACAGCACTGTATACATGGATTTTGACGACACGCTTTATCTTGATGACAAGGTCAACATAACGATGATCTCGTTTGTTTACCAGTGCTTCAACAAGGGTATTCCGGTCATCCTTCTGACCAAGCATGCAAACGACATATACGATTCCCTGGACAAGTTCAGGATATCGAAAGATCTTTTCGCATCCATTATCCACATACCCAAGGGAAGCGATAAGAGCGAATTCATAACAGAGAAAGATTCCATCTTTATCGATGATTCTTTCGCTGAGCGCAAGAATATAAGTGAGAAGCTCAATATCCCCGTCTATGATCTGGACATGATAGAGAGCCTTATCGATTGGAGAATGTAATATGGATCAGATACAGGTAACAAGATCTTCAATGCCTTCTATTGAGGAATACAACAATGAGATAAGAGATCTCTGGGATTCCCACTGGCTTACCAACATGGGCTCAAAGCACATGCAGTTCCAAGGTGAACTTGAGAACCTTTTGGGCGTTGAGCATGTTGCCCTGTACTGCAACGGACACCTGGCTTTGGAGAACATCCTTGAGGCGGTCCAGCTCCCCAAGGGCGGTGAGATAATCACATCGCCTTTCACATTCGCATCGACAACTCATGCGATCGTAAGATGCGGATTTACTCCGGTTTTCTGTGACATCGATCCTGACACTTACACGATCGATGCGGACAAGATCGAAGCACTCATAACAGATAAAACTGTTGCGATCGTTCCCGTTCACGTATACGGAAACATCTGCAATGTAGAGAAGATCGCAGACATTGCAAAGAAGCATAACCTGAAGGTCATCTACGATGCTGCTCATGCTTTTGCAGTTACATATAAGGGCACCAACGTTGCCAATTTCGGCGACGCTTCTATGTTCAGTTTCCACGCTACAAAAGTCTTCAACACAATTGAAGGCGGCGCCGTATGCTACCACGATGATTCACTTGAGCAGCGCTTAAAAGACCTCAAGAACTTCGGCATCCACAATGCGGAGGAAGTCGCATTCGTCGGCGGAAACGCGAAGATGAACGAGTTCTGTGCCGCCATGGGCATCTGCAATTTAAGACACCTTGATGAAGAGATCAAAAAGAGAGGTGCTGTCGTTGCAAGATACAGAGAACTTCTTGGCGGCGTTAGGGGACTTAAGCTCTGTGATGCGCAGGAGGGCGTGGTTACCAACTATGCATATTTCCCTGTCGTTTTCGATAAGGATGAATTCGGTGCGGACAGGGATGAGGTCTTCCACAAGCTTGCGGAAAACGGCATCTGCGCACGTAAGTATTTCTATCCTATAACGACTGCTTTTGACTGCTACAAGGGAAGATTCGATCCGGCTGACACGCCGGTCGCATTGGACATCTCACTGCGCGTACTGACGCTCCCTCTTTATGCCGATCTTGCATTGGAGGACGTGGACAGGATCTGTGAGATCATCTTAAGTCTTACCGGGAGGTAAATCATGAAAGGGATCATTCTTGCCGGAGGTAAAGGAACAAGGCTTTATCCCAACACGATCGCAGTAAGCAAGCAGCTGCTGCCGATCTACGACAAGCCGCTGATCTACTATCCTTTGTCTGTCCTGCTCCTTGCAGGCATCAGGGATATCCTCCTGATCTCAACTCCTCAGGATATCGGAAACTATGAAAGACTTTTAGGTGACGGCAGCCAGATAGGTGTAAGCATCAGCTATAAGGTTCAGGAAACTCCGAGAGGACTTGCGGATGCATTCATACTCGGTGAAGAATTCATAGGCAATGAAAGCGTATGTCTTGTTCTCGGCGACAATGTTTTCTACGGCAAGGACTTTACGTCGATGCTGAGAGAATCCATGAAGCTTGCAGAAGAAAACGGCGCGGTCATTTTCGGATTCCCCGTTAAAGACCCGAGAGAATTCGGCGTTGTCGAATTCGATGAGAACTACAATGCAGTCTCGATCGAGGAAAAGCCGAAGAACCCCAAGTCAAACTATGCAGTTCCGGGTCTGTATTTTTACGACAACAGCGTTGTTGAGGTCGCAAAGAACATCAAGCCTTCCGCAAGAGGCGAGCTTGAGATCACGGCAGTAAACAACCATTATCTTGATGCCGGAAAGCTTAAGGTAATGACAATGGGCAGAGGTATTTCCTGGCTTGATACGGGCACTCCCAAAGGAATGCAGAAGGCAGGAAACTTCGTTAAGACCGTTCAGGAGATGCAGGGTTTTTATATCTCCTGCATAGAAGAGATCGCCTGGAGACGCGGTTTTATAACGACCGAACAACTTGTTTCTCTTGGTGAGAAGTATAAAATGACTGAATACGGACAATATATATTATCTTTGGTGGAGTAAAAATTATGGTAATCATCGTAACAGGCGGCGCCGGCTTTATCGGTTCAAACTTTGTTTTTCACATGCTCAAGACATATCCTGACTACAGGATCATCTGTCTTGATAAGCTGACATACGCAGGCAATCTGTCCACATTAAAGAGCGTAATGGACAACCCGAACTTCAGATTCGTAAAGCTCGACATCTGCGACAGGGAAGGCGTCTATAAGCTCTTTGAAGAAGAGCATCCCGACATGGTCGTTAACTTCGCTGCCGAGAGCCACGTTGACAGAAGCATCAAGGATCCTTCGATCTTCCTTCAGACAAATATCATCGGCACGAGCGTTCTCATGGATGCGTGCAGGGAATACGGCATCAAGAGATATCACCAGGTATCTACTGACGAGGTTTACGGAGATCTTCCTCTGGACCGCCCTGACCTGTTCTTTACAGAGACAACGCCCCTTCATACGAGCTCACCTTACAGCTCATCCAAGGCAGGCGCAGATCTTCTTGTAATGGCATATCACAGAACATTCGGTCTGCCGGTTACCATCTCACGCTGCTCAAATAACTACGGACCTTATCACTTCCCGGAGAAACTCATTCCTCTTATGATCGCAAACTGTCTGAACGACAAGCCGCTTCCGGTATACGGTGAAGGCTTGAACGTCCGTGACTGGCTCTATGTTGAGGATCACTGCAGAGCTATCGACCTTATCATCCACAAGGGAACAGTCGGTGAAGTCTATAATGTCGGCGGCCACAACGAGATGAGAAACATCGATATCGTTAAGCTCATCTGCAAGGAACTCGGCAAGCCCGAATCACTTATCACATATGTAACAGACCGTAAGGGCCACGATATGCGTTATGCCATCGATCCCACAAAGATCCACAACGAACTCGGCTGGCTTCCTGAGACGAAGTTTGCTGACGGTATCAAGAAGACCATCAAGTGGTATCTCGAGAACCGCGACTGGTGGGAAGAGATCATCAGCGGCGAATATCAGAACTACTACGAGAAGATGTACGGTGGAGAGGTATGAGCAATACAGAAGTCACGCCTGAAATGATACATGACAGATTGTATTATGTGGCTAAGTCCGTTATTGCTGTTCTCGAAAAACACGACATACCATATTCCCTTGCTTACGGAACTCTTTTGGGCGCCGTAAGACATCACGGCTTTATTCCTTGGGACGACGACTTCGATCTCTGGCTTTTCGACGACTCATACGACGAGGCAATGGAAGCTCTTCGTAATGAACTTCCGGATGACGTTTTCCTTGAAGACGAGAAGTCAGAACCTAACTATTTTCACGGCTGGGCGCATGCAAAGGATCTGAGATCCGAAGTTACTTACGACAGATTTCCGCAGGACGCTGCCTACAAGCACCACGGACTGCAGATAGACCTGTTCAGATGCACTCTCATGAAAGAATCCGAGATATGGAAGTTCTTTGATAACGAGAACAGAAAGTATCTGGACAGAAGAAAGAGCAAAGGCCTGATGAGCGAAGATGAGTATAACGTCAGGATGGAAAAACTCCGTCAGGACGAGGAGGCTCATGCTTCTTTTAACGGCGATCCCGGTAAGAATGTTTATGCATTCGTTGACGAGAGAAAGTATATTGATGAGGAGGGAGTATTCCCGCTCGTCCGTTATAAGTTCATGGACTCTGAGTTCCTGGGATTTAACGACGCAGACAAATTCCTGACTGCCTTTTACGGCGACTACATGCAGCTGCCGCCCGTCGAGGACAGGGTCAGGCTCCAGCATCACAGCACGGTGAGGTTTCTTTGATACCATGGCAGAATTAAGCGTACTGATGTCTCTCTATTTTAAAGAGAAGCCCGGGTATGTCGAGGAGTGCTTCCAGAGCCTCTTAAGACAGACTGTAAAGGCTGATGAGTGGGTTGTCGTTGAAGACGGTCCTCTTACTGATGAGCTCTACGCTGTTCTGGACAAGTATGAGAAGGAATATCCCGGCCTTATCAAGAGAGTTCCTTTGGAGAAGAACCGGGGCCTCGGACTTGCCCTTCAGGCTGGCGTTCCAGAATGCTCCAACGAGATAATCGCACGCATGGATACCGATGACATCTGCAGGGAAGACAGGTTTGAAAAGCAGCTCGCAGAATTCGAAAAGGATCCTGAACTCGATATCACGGGAAGCCATATCGACGAGTTCGAAGACACTCCCGATACGATAGTCGCGAAAAGGATCGTTCCCGTTACTGACGCCGAGATCAAGAAATATCAGAAGAAGAGAGATGCCTTCAATCACATGACCGTCATGTATAAAAAGAAGGCCGTTCTTGATGCGGGAAACTACCAGTCCTGTCCTTTGATGGAGGATACATATCTCTGGTGCCGCATGATGAAGAACGGCGCGAAATGCATGAATGTCGACGATTCACTCGTGTATGCGCGCATCGGAAAAGACATGTTCGACAGAAGAGGCGGATGGGCCTACTTCAAGAAATATAAGACCGGCAAAAAGATGGTCTACGAGACCGGTTATATCTCATGGTTTGATTATGCATCGGTAATAGTCATCCAGTTCTTTGTAGCGCTCGTACCGAGACGCCTTAGAGGCTGGATATTCAAGAAGATGCTTCACAAGAAGAAATAAGCTTCTTATCAGTCGAAATAGATTCCGCCGATAATTTCCTTTTTATAGTATCCGCAAAGACGCATAATGCCGTTTATCTCGCGGTACTTTGACTTGCCTGAACCTGCAAGGATAACTGCGGAATCAAGGCCTTCAAGAGCGCTGTCATTAAGGTCTCCTTCGATCTTTACAACATCAGTCTTTGAAGAGCCCTTGAGCTTCTTTATAACCTTATCGCACTGTGCGGAATAAGCTTTCATGTCGCCTGCAAGGATAACGCCGACCTTGTGAAGATCCTTGTTTGCACATGCTGAAAGAACTGCATCGGTTACTGCTTTTACGGCAGCATCGTCCATGCTTTCCTTGCGGTGCATCTTATAAATTGTCTTGCCGTGAACGAATGCGGAGAATCCCTTGTATCTGTAGCTGCTTACTCTGCCGAGATTTCTTGTTTTGAAAGTCTCTGAGAACAGTTCGGGATTCTGAACCTTGGATGAGAATACGATGAGTACCAGATAGATGAAAGCATAGAGGAAGATTCCTACTGCAAATCCGATCACGATATTGCCTTTGGAGAAGCCGAACGCAGGTGTGGATGTATCGGTATTTCCAGCGTCTTTAGCATTAAGAACGCTGAGCACATTGCGCTGGTAATCAGACATTGAGAGAACAAGAGAATCGTAGTTTTCCTGAAGAAGAACGAGATCGTTGTTTCTTGCGATCAGTTCGCCTGCAATTTCTGCATATGCGATGTCCTGCTTTTCTGAAACGATATATGTGACTGTGTGCTTTCTTGCAGTTCCGTCGATCTGATTGTGGATCTCAAAAAGACGTGCCATGATGCCTGTATTAAGAGCGTCTGCATCAGTGCCTTCAGGAAGAACAATCTTGAGGTCTACTGCACCGTTTGAAGATGCGATTATGAGCTCTCTGACGTAAATGTCGTCAGCATTCTTATACTCATCACCGAGAGCCTGTCTTACGACGTCTACGGTCTCTGAATCGCCCAGTGCTGCAACGTATGCGGCAGCGATCTGCTCAACGTCATAAGAGTCGTCTATGGTCCATGCATAGTGAAGGACAGGCAGCTTTTCAGAATTCATTCCTGCGAAGATGGAATTTGCATTGTATTCTTCCTGATCTCTGATGAGTTTTGCCTGGTATGCGGCATTAAGAACTTCTTCTCTGTCTCCTTCGTTAAGTGTATTGAGAAGATCTTCGTAGCTCATGGCAGAAAGAGAATCCCTGCTTGCCTTGGCATCAAGATCCTCTTTGTAATTCTTGAAGGCCAGAAAGGCAGGAACCAGAACAGCGAACACCAGTCCTGCAATGAGTATGCATTTCCACTGCTCGAGCAATGACCAGAAATATTCTTTCAGATTGATGTTGATTATATTGTCGGACGTATTCATTTTCCTGACTGCCTCCATATTGCTGTTTCTTAATATAACATAACGCTTTGTCTTAGGATTTCTTTGCAAAGACTTTTCGCGCAAGCGGCGGTGATATCGCTATGAGAAGACCGAACATCTTGCTCTTTGCTTTGTATCTCGAGAAGAGATATTTCCATATGCCTTTCCGCACGGTCTTGATGATGAACTTCGTATCATCTGCGTCATCGTAACCGCTCGAGGCTACATCCCTGTAATAGGATATTGCCTGCCTCGTGATCCTGTTCCTGATAACGGGAACAAGGTCTGAATAATCGCTGCTGATGCCTGATGTGACTTTATCCGCAACCTCGAAGAACTGCATCTTTCTGTGATAGAAAGGCGTTCCCGTGATGCCTGCGGGATTAGGTCTGTAGAAATACTGCCAGTCCTCAAAAACAACGACTTTGGGAGCTTTCCTTATGACTTTGTATATCGTTGCGAAATCTTCGAAGATCATCTCAGTGGGGAACCTGATGTCTTCGAAAAGTTCAGCGGCATACATCTTTCCGCTTGATGAAGTTACGACCAGACCGTCGGAGAAAATGCTTTTTAACGCATCGTGTGTATCGTAGACAGTGACCTTATTTATATCTCCCGTGCCGAGTTTTTCCTGCTCTTCGGAGATAAGCGAAGAGACGATCTTGGCGTCGTATTCATTGGCCTTTTTGACCATCTCTTCAGCCATGTCAGGTGAGATGGTATCGTCGCTGTCGACGAAGATGTAATAGTCACCGGATGCATTTTCCATGCCGGCATTTCTTGCTGACGAGAGACCGCCGTTTTCCTTGTGAACTACGACGATCCTGTCATCCGTTTTCTTATACTCATCGCACATTGCTCCGCTCGTGTCTTTTGAACCGTCGTCAACAAGTACGATCTCAATATTCTCATATGTCTGTGCGAGGATGCTCTTCACACATTCATCCAGGTATTTCTCGACGTTATAGACCGGAACGATTATTGATACTTTATCTGACTTCATCCGGTTTCTCCTTACTGTTAACACGCCAGATGACCGCCATGGCCACTGCAAAGGCGAATGTCCTGTAGACCTGTGCATCGAGTGTGAGGCCTTCTGCTATGAAGCCGGTAAGCACAAGGATGCCGAGAAGGTTCTTGTGCTTTGCTGCATATCTGTAGAGAGTTGCAAAGCATGCGACCATAAGGCTGAGTCCGGTGATGCCGCCCTCGATGAGTGCATTGATGAACATGTTGTGCGCAATATAAGCATCGTCGTGGCCGATCGCGACATAACGTACCGAATAAGCATAACCGCCGTGACCGTAACCGAAGAGGACGTGAAGAGGATCGGAGGAGAAGAACTTCTGAATGCCTGCTCTCCAGATATGTACTCTTCCGGCGCCGCCGTCCTGAATGAGTCTTGAGATGCTGAATCTGTAAAGGATCTTGGGGCCGATGCCGTTTTCTGCGCAGAAGAGAACGACTGCGCCCATTGCGATTACGGCAAGAAGTATCTTAAGTCTTATGGGTCCCTTAACGTTGAAGAGCCATACCATGATGATGCAGCCCATTGTAAGGAGTGCTCCTCTTGAACCTGACATGAGCACTATCGCAAGTACGGCGACGGTGCAGAGGCAGTTGAGGATTATGCGTCTCTTGTTCATGAGCTCCACGAGACAGAGCGAGAATACGATCGCAAGACCGCATGCAAAATCGTTAGGATCCATTACGCTCGAGAGTATGATGACGAGTCTCTTTCCGGGCCTCGGAAGGTTCATGAGAGTTCCTATGACTGCGATGAGAATGCTGAGATACATTGCGGCAGTGAAGAGCTTTATCTCCTTATCCGATACGCGTCTGACGCTCACGCAGAACACGATCGCAGTGGTTATCGCAAACTGTCCGAAATACCAGTCGGCATCGAAATATACATTCCAAAGAGAGCTTAATAAAGTGAACAGGAAGTATGCATAAACGGGAATGAGTGCGCGGTTTGCCTCGATCCTTCTGTCAATGATTATCTCAACAACGGAAACGAGGATATAAAGTCCGGCAATAACCGTGAGTACTGATGGACCGATGAAAAGATCTGCCAGAGCCGTGCTTACGGGCATCAGGGCAATATAGAACGCGAGTATCCACGAACTGGGCCTGATCTCCCACTTATCCGCATTCAGCAAAAGCTTTTCTTTTTTCAGTACCTGTTCCTGCATATTGTCCTTTAGAGGTTATTGATGTAAGCCGTCAGATCGAAATATCTGTTGCCGACAAACGGCTCATGCGAGAAGGTGACGAAATCTTCTTTGGTACCCTGCTTTATCTTGTAGTAGCCGTCCCATTTTTCGACGGGCCAGTCCTTAATAGTGAAGAACAGCTTGTGGTCGAAGTCCAGCTCGGAAAATGCTTTTACATGACGCTCCTGACATCCATTCTGGTCGTTGAACTTAACGATCAGCTTATCCCAGTTGATCCTCTTGCATCTTCTTTCCCACTTGTCCTTAGCTTCTTCCTGTGAATGGATGTGTAGAAAACTTATCTCGGCATCACCGAGCTTGCCTATAGGGTAAGAACCGAATCTTTCATCCTTGCTGAGTTCCTCAACATACTTACTGTCCTCGGGCTTGATGAATTCCAAAGGCCTTGAAGTGTTGCCCTTAAGATCGCTTACAAATTCAATATAGTCGTCAGCCATGAAGAACATACCTGCAGTGGGTGTGTTCTTGGGAAGATCGTAACTCTCGTAGATAACGCCGCCCCAGCAGTTATTCGAGATGATGGTGAAGTTGGTGTTGGTGAGCTTCTTATGTCTGCTTTTCCTGAACATCTTTCTGTTGTAGGACAAAAGCGTTGTTCTGAATCCTTCGTATGTCATTTCGAGTACCCCGACAGTTCGCTGTAAAGTTCAACGGTCTTTCTTGCTATGACGTCCCACGAATAGTTGTTCTTTACGAACTCGATGCTCTTGTCTGATTTTTCAGGCAGGGTGGATGCTTCATCAAGCACCTTCAAAAGCTGCTCGGTGATGGAATCCGCATTGGTCTCTGCCATCCAGCCGCTGCCGCTCCCGGCAACCTGTTCGCCCAACGTCGTGCCTCTTGTAACAAGGCAGGGAAGGCCGTAGCTTAATGACTCGAGGATGCCCAGAGGCATGCCCTCAAATCTTGAAGTCTGAACGAAAACATCGGAATCCAAAAGGATCTGCTCCTTCTCTTTTCCGGATACCGCAGGGTGAAGCGTTACGATATCGCCGACGTTGTTCTCTGCGATGAGCTTCTCGATGTGTGCGTATCTGCCTGCGTAGTCAGGACCGTAGATATCAAGCGTTGCGCCTGCATCCTTCATCTTGTCGTGAATGTTCTTCACAGCTTCGAGAAGTATGTCGAGTCCTTTGTGATATGCGTCAAGACGGCCGACAAAGACGAACTTTAAACCGGTCTTGCGGAAAGACGTTTTTCTGAGTTCAGGAATTGATACGCCGTTGGTGGCGATTATCTTTTTCTTTCCGAAATCGGTAACGTCGTATTCTCTTTGTGAAAGGCACTGTATGCCCAAAGCCTTATCGGTGAACCTGTTGAAGAAGACGATGTTTGCAAGGACTTTTTTGAGGTGCTTGCTTTGCTGGGCTTCTTTGCCGAGTTCGCCGTGAGGGATGATTATGTACGGGATCGATCTCTTTTCGAGCTGCTTGCCGATCTTTATGTACTGCTTTCTGTAGCACTCCTGGAAAACTACCAGGTCGGGCTTGTTGAAAGGCTCCGGCATCTTATCTATGTCAAAAGGATCGTTATTCGGGATCTGACAATCTACTGCATTAAGCTCAACGCCCTTAACGTTATAAATGGCGACAGTATTTCCAATCTCTTTCTGGGAACGGATATAGTACGGAACGATAACGCATACGCCTGCGAAGGGATCATTATCGATCGAAGCGATGTGCAAGATTATCATGGTGTTACTTCCTAATGCTGTATTTCTTGTTTATATATTCGCGCGTGGCTCACGCAAACATTGTACCATAGCATTTTCAAATGAATCAGAAATAATACGTATGATTTTTGCCGCCGACGACAAGGCCTTCAAGAGGATCCGTTCCGGGTTCTTCGGCAAGCGAACTTAAGACGAAATCAACCATCTGGAGCTGGTCGAGCGATACATAGTAGCCTCTGCCGTTAACGGATATGTTGAATTCTTCGGGCATCTTCAGATAGTGGGGAAGTATCCTTATCTCAAGATTCTCGGTGATTATCGTGATCTCGGTCGTATAGAGTTCAAGTTCAGATCCCTTCGGAGTTGTCCATGAACCGAGCGACTTGTAAGGTGAGAATGTGATCGAAGTATCGTCGTTATAAAAACTTAAGAAACGGTCTGATGCGTCAAAAGCCGTCATGTCGAATGAATCTTCATAGTAGAAAGTGTCGATCCAGCTGCAGTTGATGTTTCTGGCGCCGTGGTCGTAGATGGTGTTGTCTTCAGGGACTATCATCATCGAGAGGTCGTTCTGGGAATGGAATCTTACGTCGCCCACCATGAAACCGTATGAACCGTAACCGATATCGGTGTTGTTTTCTATTGAAGTCACAGAGGGTTCAGTCTCCTCTGTCTCTTCGGTTTCTTCAGTATCGTCAGTCTCTTCTGAAGTTTCCTCTTCAGTAGTTTCCGTTGTCTGCGAAGCCGTTGTCGTTGCTGATGTAACCGTTGTTCCTTGGGTTGTCTCAGAGACAGTTGTCATCTCTGTGGTAACTTCGGCGGTACTCTGCGAAGGTGTCTCTGAAGGCGCTGATTCACAGGCACTTAAAAGCATGCCCGATAAGATTGCAAGCGCAATGACGGATTTGATCTGTTTATTCTTTAAGCGAAGCATATTGCACGTTCCTATTCCACATATTCCAAACACGTGCAATTATATACCATCACGGTGGATAGTCCAGCCGTAAGATCAGCCGATGTGCTTTCCCGTGGGCTTGTTAAAGAAGATCTTCTCTGCTGTGAATCCCAAAACGACGCTTCCGTTCCTGAAGAATGAGAATACGGAAGACTTCTTTCCGGCTTCATTCCTGACGACGAGCTTATCGAAAGTGCCTGTTTCTCCTGACTTTGCCAGATACTCCAGAGCGTCATTGCCGTATTCCTCGGGAATGGAGAAATCCAGTCTGTCGCAGAGTCCTGCGCGGAGAAGCCACGGCTGGACTGACAGAGACAAAGGCGCGTCTGTACCGGGGAAGATGGAATGGCGCTTTATGGTGAACTTATATCTCTTGCTCTTGAGCTTCTTGACGTTGACCGAGTAATAAGCAGGGAACGGAGGACCCGTGAAGTCGTCGAAAACATCCGAGATGTCCTCGTTGCCGAGATCCTGCCATCCGGAGTTGATCTTGACGCGGTCTTCCTTGGTGAATTCATTTATGGCCTTGTCTATCTCGGCCTGAACCTCCCTGGAGAATTCAAGGTCGGAATAAAGCTTGTTCGTCTGGTGACGGACAAAGGATGAATATGTTGCTTCAAGAAGGAGCTTGAGCCTTTTTACCTTCTGGTCGGGGAAGAGGCGAAGCGCCCTTGCGATCCTTATTGCGCTCTCGGGGAGATTGGCGCCGTATTCGCCCGTCTCGAACCTGATCCTGGCATCGTGGTATACCTGAAGATAGATGTTGTAGGCAAGTATCGGGTCGGGATTGCCGGCGTCGCCCATAAGGAGCATGTCGGCAAACTTGAGCTTTGCCTCTGAAACGTTGTAGTTTGAAGCAATTGCAAAGTATGCGAATGCCTTATCGTAATCAGGAGTGCCGAGTTTGCCGTCGTAATAGATGAAGCCTAAAGCGTTGGCAGCATAGCCGAAACCGAATTCCTTGAGAAGGATCGTAAGAAGCCTTACTGCTTCCTTGTAGTCGCAGTGGAAGGCGCTGTTGCCGCCGTTGCATGCAAATGCCTTTATCTTGAGCGCTTCGAAAACATGGCTCTCGCACAGTTCATTAGTGAAATCAACGAAGTGCGCGATAACATCTTCGGAAGCATCGGAAAGAAGCAGATTGTTATCCCAGTGATTAAGGAATACGAGCATCTGGTCCTTTGTATAGGTGCGTTCTTCGGGCGGAAGGTCTTTGTTTTCTTCGAAATTGTCTATGAGATTTAAAAGGGTAGGGATGCCGAGAACGTTGGAAGCCGTACCCGTGGGGAACTTGCCGTCTTCATCGAATGCATCGGCCACTCTGGCGATCTTGATGAGGATCGTCATGATCATCTCTTCGTCTGTCTCGGGAAGAGGAGGAAGAGGGAAATCGAGAATGCTGTCGGGATCGGGTCCCAAAAGCTCATCGAGGCAGAGATCCTCGTAGAAGTAGGTGGTTATGGGACACCACCAGTCAAAAGCGAAATCCTTGAAGGATGTCTTCTCTTCCTCAAAATGCTGAAGCGCAGTCTTAAGATCCGATAAGAGCATCGGATATTCATTCTCACACTGGACGTCAAAACCTGATACGGGATATGCATCAAGATCGCTTCCGCCTACCGTCTCGATCCAGCCTATATCGTATCTGCAAAGATCGATAAGCTTGTCCTGTGTCATAAAAATGTAGGGTCTGCGTTTACTCATGCGTATATTATAACGCGTGCGGCGCCTTAAAAAAGACCTTGACAAGTCCGATAATGGGACAGAAACCGTAGAATTACTCTACGGTAACGCTTTTCGCGAGGTTACGCGGCTTATCGACGTCGAGACCTCTTGCGCAGGATACGTAGTAGCCAAGGAGCTGGAGCGGAACGACAGCAAGGGATGCTGCGAAGAGCTCGTTGATCTTGGGGACATAGACTACGAAATCAGCCGAATCCTCGATAGCGTAATTGCCGAATGAAGTGAGGGCCATGAGGTAAGCACCGCGGGCCTTTGTCTCGACAAGGTTAGAAAGTGTCTTCTCGTAAAGATTGCTCTGTGTGAGAACACCGATAACGAAGGTGCCCTCTTCGATGAGGCTTATCGTACCGTGCTTGAGCTCGCCTGCTGCATAAGCTTCGCTGTGGATGTAGGAAATTTCCTTCATCTTAAGGCTTCCCTCAAGTGTGATGGCATAGTCTATGCCGCGGCCGATAAAGAAGATATCCTTCTGGGCTGCAAGCTTGGCTGCGAACCACTGAAGACGCTCCTTATCCTCAAGAACCTTGTTGATCTTGGCAGGAATCGACATAACTTCTTCCGTGAGTTCTCTTGCCTGTTCCTCGTTGATCGCGCCCTTAACAAGAGCGAACTTGATGGCGAGCACGTAACAGACAGCGAGCTGTGCTGAATAAGCCTTGGTTGTTGCAACGGAGATCTCAGGACCTGCAAGTGTGTAGAGAACGTAATCTGCCTCACGTGCAATGGATGAACCGACGACGTTTACGATGGCCAGAGTCTTGATGCCCTTAGTCTTTGCTTCTCTTAAAGCAGCAAGTGAATCTGCCGTCTCGCCGGACTGACTGATGATGACACAGAGAGCATCCTTGTTGAGAGGCATCGTTCTGTATCTGAATTCTGAAGCGAGTTCGCATCTTACGGGAACGCCTGCAAGGGACTCCATGATGTACTGTGTGCAGCAGCCTACATGGTAAGCGGAACCGCATGCAACGATATAGATCTGGTTGAATGTCCTGATGTCTTCGTCGGTGAGATTTGTTGCAGTAAGGTCGATCTTGTAAGACTCGCCGTCGGGTACGACAACAGAGCTTAATGTATCGGATACTGCCTTGGGCTGCTCGTGGATCTCCTTCATCATGAAGTGCTCGAATCCGCCCTTCTCGGCAGAAGCTGCATCCCAGTCGATCTCAACGGGGTTCTTCTCGATGACGTCGCCGTCGAGGTTATAGAAAGTAACGCTGCCTGCGTCGAGGCAAGCCATCTCGAGATCGTCGATATAGTAAACGGATCTTGTGTACTTGAGGATAGCGGGTACGTCAGATGCAAGGTAGGAAGCATCCTTGTCGCAGCCGATGATCATAGGGGAATCCTTACGTGCAACGAAGATCTTGCCCGGATGATCCTTGAACATTACCGCAAGAGCATATGAGCCTCTTACACGGACCATTGTCTTTGCGAGTGCCTCGATGGGATCGTGTGTGTACTTCTTGTAGTAGTAGTCAATCGTCTTGATAGCTACTTCCGTATCTGTCTCGGAATAGAACTTGTAACCCTTGCGGATCATCTTGTCTCTTAATTCCTGATAGTTCTCGATGATACCGTTGTGTACGCCTACTACGTTGTAGTCGTCAACGATATGGGGGTGGGCGTTGTTCTCGGTAGGTTCACCGTGGGTTGCCCATCTTGTATGGCCGATACCGCAGCTTCCCTTGAGAGCTGCACCGCCGTCAGTCTTCTCGGAAAGAACCTTGAGTCTGCCCTTTGCTTTAACGACAACAGGGTTTGAATCACCGTTTCTTACGGCGAGTCCGGCTGAGTCGTAACCTCTGTATTCAAGCTTTGCAAGGCCGTCCAAGAGGATAGGGGCTGCTTTCTTCTTTCCTGTGTAACCGACGATTCCGCACATATTAAGAAATCTCCCTTAGTTTTAATTGAGGTATTTTATCACATCTGGGCAAACCTGTATAAAAACTCTGTGGGTATGATAATTATGCACATATGGTATGATTGTTCACAAAAAATTTTCGGCATATGTCGAAAATAACTATTGATAATTGCTCCCAAACCATTTAAAGTAAGTTGGCTTTAAAATAGAAAGGAGCAGTCACATGCTTGAATTGCAGAACATCAGCTTTCATGCCGATGACAAAGACATCCTTAAAGACATAAATCTTAAGATCGACGACAAGTTCGTCGCTATTACCGGACCTAACGGAAGCGGTAAGTCCACTTTGCTCAAGATAATCATGGGCATTATCACACCTACATCAGGAAAGATCCTGTTTGACGGACAGGACATCACGGACCTTGCGGTAAACGAGCGTGCAAACCTGGGAATCAGCTTTGCTTTCCAGCAGCCCGTAAGATTCAAGGGCCTCAAGGTCAAGGACCTTCTGGGAATCGCTGCAGGCGAAGGCGTTGACGTCACGAAGGACTGCAAATATCTTTCCGCAGTCGGCCTTTGTGCAAAGGATTACCTCAACAGAGAGATCAACGACACGCTCTCAGGCGGTGAGATGAAGCGTATCGAGATCGCCATGGCTGCCGCAAGAGGCGGAAAGCTCAGCCTTTTCGATGAGCCTGAGGCAGGAATCGACCTCTGGAGCTTCCAGAGCCTTATAAAGGTTTTCGAGAACTTAAGAAGAGTTACAAACGGAAACATCATGATCATAAGCCACCAGGAAAGGATCCTGGAGATCGCCGACAAGATCATCTACCTCAAGGACGGCGTGGTCGACAGATACGACGAATCGGCAAAGATCATGAGCGATCTTAACATGGGACGCTACGGCTGCGGCTGTGCATACTCAAGAAAGGAAGGTGCCTGCAATGGATGATCTTGAAAAGAGAATGCTGAAAGAAGTTGCAGAACTGGACAGCCTTCCGGTCGGAGCATTTAACATCAGAAGCAACGGTGCGAGCGAAGCCAGGAATTCCACGGCAAACATCCAGATCGAGTCCCGTGAATCCGGTGACGGAATCAATGTTTACTTCAAGGACGGAACAAAGAACGAGTCCTGCCATATTCCGGTAATCATCAGCAAATCCGGCCACAAGGAGTGCGTATATAACGACTTCTTCGTAGGTGAGAACTGCGACGTTGTCATCGTTGCAGGATGCGGCATCAGCAACTGCGGCGGCCACGACAGCCAGCACGACGGAATCCATACTTTCCACATCGGAAAGAATTCAAAGGTCAAGTATGTCGAGAAGCACTACGGCGAAGGTACCGGCACAGGAAAGAAATTCATGAATCCCACGACTGTCGTACATCTTTCCGAAGGTGCAACGATGGACATGGACACCTCGCAAATCGCCGGAATCAACGACACTTACAGGATCACAAAGGCTGATCTCGGTCCCGGTGCCAGCCTTGTAATGCACGATAAGATCCTTACAAACTTCGATCAGACGGCAAAGGCAGAGATCGTAGTCGAGCTTAACGGCGACGGTTCTTCCTGCGACATCATCAGCAGAGGCGTCGCAAAGGGCGAGTCACAGCAGGATGTCGTAATCGATATTGCAGGCAACTCCGCATGCCACGGTCACGCAGAGTGCGATTCCATCATCATGGACAAGGGCGTTATCGTTGCAACACCTAAGCTCAAGGCAACATGCGTTGATGCATCCCTAATCCACGAGGCTGCTATCGGCAAGATCGCAGGCGAGCAGATCATCAAGCTCATGACTTTAGGTCTTAGCGAGCAGGAAGCAGAGCAGAAGATCATCGAGGGATTCCTGAGATAAGTTTGTTTTTGCTTGAATTTGGGGCGTCTCACGCTAAGTGAGGCGCCCTTTATTATTGGCCTGATCGGGCATTCTGCAACTGTTGCCCCGAAAAATGCCCAACAATTGCATAAATCGGCCTTTTTGTGCAATTGTTGCGGGTAAAAATGTGGAACAATTGCACACGGCAGTTTTTCGAGAGCACTCGTGCAGATTATTTTCGGGCCATGCCATTTTGTTGTTTTACTTTAAAATCAGGTGCATTTCCTATATCTGTAAAGACTTATTAGTTGTGATAAAATAACTTTAACAATTTTTCACCGGAGGGCTGTCACATGGGACTTAATTTCCGCAAATCCATTTCACTTGGCAAAGGCTTGAAGCTTAACTTAAGTAAATCAGGACCGAGCGTATCATTCGGAAAGAGCGGATTCAGACAGTCCGTTAACCTCAAGGGCCAGGCAAGGACCACAGTAGGTATTCCCGGAACGGGCATTTACTACACAAAGACGAACAACGTAAAGAATCTTGTCGGCGGTCTTACCGGCAAGGACGATTCAAAGGGCAAGAAATCAACCAAGAAAGATACGGCTGCAAAGGGCACTTCCGCGAAGGCTGCAAAGGAAGCAAAGGCAGCTCCCGCAAAGCAGGTCAATGAGGAGCTCATCGCAGAATCAAAGGCAAGACTCGAAGAGTTTGCACAGGGCATCGAAGCCCTCAAGTCAGTACACAAGCAGTCTGACGGCTACATCGACTGGGAGGCAGTTGCAAACGGTGCGGTATCAGGCCAGATCAAGGAACTCCAGCCTTTCGCGCAGAGCGTTCTTGCAGGCGACATCGACGCATATTTCAGAGTAATCGAACAGGTCGGACCTTTTGACGATCTTCTCGAATACGGAAGCGGATTTGAGGTCGGAACTGACGATCCTAAGATGATGGAGATCGAATTCCAGGTTAAGTCTGACGAGATCATCCCCACGCAGTATCCCGACATGAAGGCAAGCGGCGAGATAGTCATGAAGGACTTCAGCAAATCTGCTTACTATGAACTCGTTCAGGACTACGTATCGAGCACGATGCTCAGAGTAGCAAGAGATACTTTTGCGCTTCTCCCTGTTCAGCAGGTGATCATCCATGCTGTTGATAAGGTTTTGAATCCTGCAACGGGCAACGACGAGGAAGTAACCATCTGCTCTGCAAAGATAAAGAGAGATGCTATGGCTACACTGAATTTCGAGCGAATCGATCCTTCCGACTGCCTTGAGAGCTTTGAGAGCAACGTTAAGTTTAAGAAGACAACGGGTTATTCACCGGTCGACAGAGTTCTTGCCTGAATCCGTTGGAGAAGGCTTCGTTTGTTGACAGAATGTAAACTTTCAGTCAGAAACGTGATAACAAATCAGCAGGTTTATTGCTTTTAAAATTTGTGCTGATTAGACTTTAGGAGTAGGGTGAATCACCCTGGAATTCTGGACAGACCACGAGGGTCATTTATGGCTAACCGTAAGAGAATAGCTTTACTATTAGCCCAGGCTGATGAATACTATCAGGCTCGATTTGTCGAGGGCTTTATCGGCAAAGCATTTGAGCAGGATTGTGATGTGCTGGTCTTCGGAAGCTACCTCAAGTATCAGAATAATCTCGGAAGAGAGACCGGTGAGACTTCGATATTCTCATTGGTTCCCTTTGAGGACTTTGATGCCATAGCCGTTATGGCCGATACCCTCCAGTCACCGGGTCTTGCAGACAGCCTCGAAGAGATGATCCACGACCGCTGCAAGTGTCCTGTGGTTTTCATCGACAAAGAGAGCAAGTATTTCCCGTCGGTCTTCCCGAATCACTACGGTGCTGTTAAGAATCTCATTAACCATCTCATCGAAGATCACGGATACACCGATATCGCCTACCTCACAGGTAAGGCATGGCACCACTATTCAAAGCAGAGACTTCAGGCATTCATGGATGCCATGACAGAACACAGTCTTACCGTCGGCAGGGACAGGGTTTTCTATGGTGACTTCTGGTATACGAGCGGTGAGAGTCTGGGCGACCGTCTTCTCAAGAAGGGCGACAAGCTTCCCCAGGCAATCGCATGTGCCAACGACTGCATGGCCATAGGTCTTTGCAAAGCGCTTGAAGCAGGCGGCCTCAGGATACCGGAAGACATAGCGGTCGCAAGTTACGACTCTAATGAAGAGGGAAGATATTCACCCAAGCCGGTCACATCGGTCAAGATCCCCGCAAAGGCAATGGGTGCTTATACGACCGAGAAACTCCTTAATGCCATCGAAGGCAAGGAGACCGGTCCTTTTGAAGATCACGGAGAATTCTTCTGCGGAAGAACATGCGGATGCAGCGAGGACAAGGTCCAATATGAGAACAAGCTCCGCAAGAAGTGGGATACGGATACTTCACATAACAGCGTATTCTCGTCTTTCAACCATTTGGACGAGGATCTGGTTATCCAGAACGATTTCGAAGGCCTCACCAAAATAATATTCTCTTATGTTTTCCAGATAAGAGATTTCGAGAGCTTCAGCATCTGCTTAAACGACAAGTGGCAGGAAAAGGCCAAGGCCTTAAGCGGAGCTATCGACGATTCAAGACTGTCGCCCGAAAGGCTTTCCGATCCTGACAAGTTCTTCACGAGGAAGATGATGCATGTAATCGCGTGCAGACCTGAAGAACTCAACTGTGACAGGGTAAGCGATGATGTATTCTTCGACAGACACGTGCTCATTCCGCGCCTTGATGCGGAAAGAATGAAACCTGAAGCTTTCTTCTTTACTCCTCTGCACTTTGAGGAGTCGACATTCGGCTATGCCGTGCTGTCTTACACGGAACCCAGATGCTACAAGAAGTCTTACCGTTTCTGGCTCCACAGCATAATGAGAGGTCTTGAGAACTTCAGAAGATACGATGAGCTCATGGCCATTAACAAAAAGCTCGAAGCAAGTCTTGTAAGAGATCCTCTGACAGGTATTTTCAATTACAACGGCTTCCTCCAGCAGACAGAGGAGATCATTGCAATGAATCCTCTCAGGGAAGGCGAGAAGATCGGCGTCCTTGCAATAGACATCAAGAATCTTGCAAAGATCAACAACGATAATGGCAGAGCTGCGGGCGATAATGCCATCATCAGCGTCGGAAATTATCTTGAAGAGGTATTCCCGCACGGCCGTGTATACTGCATGGGCAACGGAGAGATGGTCGCACTTGAAGTCATGCCGGAGAACGAGGATGCTTTGGCTGTTTTAGGCGACAGGGTCAGGGAGCTTTATGCAAAGATCGATGAATATAATGCGGCTCTTGATGAGAGCGGAAGAAAGCTCGAAGTTTATTACGGAACCGCTGAAGGAATGCCCAGAACAAAAGCGGACTATGAGAGTGCCGTAAGTGTTGCCCTGTCCAGAAAGAACGGTCAGAAACTCAATCTCCAGAAGATGGATGCAGACGGTTTCGATGCCGAGAAGATCGAAGAGGCACAGGTCGTAAACGACATTCTCGACAAGAACAAGATCAACTATCACTTCCAGCCTATCGTTGATGCCCGCACAGGCGAGATCTATGCATACGAGGCTCTTATGAGAGTAGATACTGTTCCTTACGTCCAGCCGCTGCTTGTTATCAAGTATGCCGGATTCTTCGACAGGCTCTACGACGTTGAATACGCAACCTTCAATAATGTCCTGAATTACGTTAATGAGAATTCTGACAAGTTCAAGTCTGACGCCAAGATCTTCATCAATTCCATTCCGGGCCAGCACCTGAAGAAAGATGATATGAAAAAGATCTCAGAACTGGCAAAGAATCTTTCGGGAAGACTGGTAGTTGAATTTACCGAGCAGTCCGAGATGGATGACAAGGAACTTGCCGAGATGAAGAAGGAATACCAGAGTTTCGGTTTTGAGACTGCTGTAGACGACTACGGCACAGGTTATTCCAATGTCAGCAACCTCCTGCGCTACATGCCGAATTACGTTAAGATCGACAGGGCGCTCCTTGCAAACATCCAGGAGTCTCCTCAAAAGCAGCATTTCGTAAAGGACATCATTGAGTTCTCACACGATAACAATATCCTTGCACTTGCTGAGGGTATAGAGACCACTGAAGAGATCGAGACAGTAATCAATCTCGGCGTAGATCTCATCCAGGGTTATTACACCGCACGTCCTTCCGAGAGCATCATCAAGGAGATCAATTCTTCGGTTAAGGAAGAGATCGTTAAGTACAGCAACAGCAAGGCTAAGAACCGCACGAGAAGGGACTATGTCGCAGGAAGAGAAGCAAGAGTTTCCCTCCCGATACTCATCAAGGAAGGCTACAACACGATCCATGTCACTTCAGAACATGTTACGCACAGGGATCTTCACTTCGTCGGTGTTCCGGGTGATGACGCTGTCATAAGCCTTGAGATAGAGAGCGGTTACAAGGGGAAGATCGCTATCGAGAACTGCTGTTTCACGGGCAGGATGCACGATGCCGCCATCACAATAGGTGATGACTGCGACGTTGTTCTCTCACTTGCAGGTGACAATACACTCAGCGGCGGAGGAATCAAGGTATCACCCAAGTCCACCCTTACGATTGAGGGTGTCGGAAATCTGTCCATCACTTCTACCGGAGTTGAGACATTCGGTATCGGAAACGACATGGATTCCTATCATGGTGATCTCGTATTTGACCAGGACGGCAGGATCGAGATCTCCGTCAATGCCAATAAGAGTGTTGCAATAGGAAGCGGCCTCGGCGGACATATCACCGTCAGAAGAGGTATGTACAGGTTCAATCTCATGGGCCAGAATTCAGTCGCGATCGGATCTATCT
>CAJOJI010000007.1:29507-38797 GCA_905234715.1 uncultured Saccharofermentans sp. | reverse complement strand
TGGCTTCTGCTGACTTCTCACAGTTCGTTGTTACTACGGATCGTGCTCCGTCTGTGAGACCTCACGGGATAAGCCCCGAACCTTTCCCCATTTACTCGCCTGATTTACGCATTGAGGTTACGGTTGCCTTTTGGACTTTGATGCTCTTTGCCATCTCATCCGCTCAATACGCCTTAATATCAGGTTTCTGTCCGTCGAGCCACGGTTTCGCTATTGCTTCTTCTCGCCTGCATCTCACGATACAAACCTTGCAAGTCGCTATAGGGTTCGTCGGCAACTACGTCCCTCAGGACTTTCACCCGAGGTTCGGGACATGCCCGTCATACAAAGAAAAATCCCGGTGACCTGAATCACCGGGATCTTATTTTCGCTCCAACGAACCAAATTAGATTCACTTCCGAAGACCACGCATTCACGCTCATCTTCCTACGTACTTCCTTCCTAACAAAAGGCCCTTTCCAACAACTACCCGAGCTTTATGTGATATCGTCACAACTAATCGATCTGCTGCGACCATCCATCACACCGTGCAACTCATGTCTCCATTCACCGAACGTTTACGCTATTCGATTCAGGTCTGCTTCGCATCTGCCCGAAGACTTTGCTACTAACAGCTCGACAGCCGTACCGGCTACTCGGTTTGCACGAACCGGTGTAACATCCGCCGCGGCACCGGTTCTTTCCTGTCGATGGTGACATCTCACCTACTCGCGGTTCCGAATACCGAATCAACTAATTGTTACAACCTGTGGCTTGCATGTCTGGGACACCTTCAACCACTCGCTCGTCACTCCCTTAGCTTCAGATCTTGGACTTCGTATCCGCCTTTGATGTAATCTCCAACTTCGTTTCTCCGGCTTCGCCACAAGTATATTTCAACTCTGGTTCTTCCCTGCGCCTGCTCGACTTTTGCTTCGGGCGGCCTTCCTCGGATTGGAAGTTATCGCTTCCGTATTCCTTGGAGCTACCCTAATGATAAAGGGGGACCTTTCACTTAGCAATATCGCAGAGATACCAAATGAAAATCATTTGGTTGTGCAATATGCACAACGCTTTGCATATCAAAGTGTTACTGTTTTATGAACAATAACTCAAAAACGCTTATTTATATGTATTTTAGATTACAAATCAGAATAAATCCGAAATGGAAGTAATACCGGCTTTTGCCAGCAGACTGATAACCAGCATGATCACGCCGGCCATAAGAACACCGCACATAACGGCTATTGCACTCTTCTTTTTACCGAAGTCGAGCATTGATGCAGCAAGTGTTCCGGTCCATGCGCCTGTACCGGGAAGCGGGATTCCGACAAACAGCATGAGCGCGATAAACGCACCGTTCTTTTTAGAGTTTGCAGTAAGTTTCTTGCCTGCCTTCTCACCCTTCTGGAGAACCCACTTGAAAAGTCCGCTGCCGTGCTTAAGCTTGCATCCCCATTCAAGGATCTTTCTTCCGAACAGATAGATAAACGGAACGGGGATCATGTTGCCGATAACACATACGGCAAGAGTTACGTATTCATTCAAACCGAAATATGTGACACCGATCGGAACCGCGCCACGCAGCTCGATAATCGGTACCATAGAAATAAAAAACACCAGTATGTATTTAACAATAGTAGGCATAAGTCCCTCCACACCGGCGCTCATTATAACAAACTTTCGAGCAACTTGCTTGCGAAAGTGAGCATTATCAGTCCGGAGCTTGCTCCAGGACTGAATATATGCGAACTTACGCGAAGTAAGGGTTGCGAGATGTTTGTTATACCGCGAGCCAAGCGAGCGGATATTGCAAACTTTCAAGCAACTTGCTTTAGATTACTTTGTCTTTGTTAAGGAAGGATCTTATCTCGTCTCTCATGTGATACATTTCCTGGACGCTGTTTTCGAGGAAATAGTAATGCATTACATAGCCGATCGTAAGACCGAAAAAGATAAGAGTTAAGAGAATGCCGGCATAGATGAATGCACTGGGCAGGAAGAACAGGCATGCGATCTCAAACAGAAGGAATGCTGCAAATGCGAGCGTGACCATAAGATGGATCAGACGTTCGTGCTGGAAGTATGCGATCTTTGTTTCGAACTCGGCAAGGACTTCTTTTGTCTTTTCAACGGGAGCGTTCTTCATTTCTTCATTCATGTATTTGCGGACTGCATCCATAGTCTGCTTAACATATTTTTTCATAAGCCGAACCTCCGGTTGATGTAGTTAATGACCTGTCTTTTGTTTTTGGTCCATTCAGGAGCGATAAGGATCTTCTTCGGACCGTCTCCGGTAAACCTGTGAATGACGGCCTCATCAGGCAGTATCCTGATTGCTTCTTCAACAATATCAAAATACTCCTCCAACTCAAGTATCTCAACTTTATTCTCACTGTAGAGCTTTTCCATCGGAGTATTTTCAAGGATATAAAGACATGTGAATTTAAAACCGTCGCTGCCTGATTTGGCGCTTAATCTTACGGTGTCCATCATCATATCTTTTGTCTCGCCGGGAAGTCCGAAAATAATGTGAGTGATTACATTTGCGCCGATCGATTTCAATGCTTCCACGGCTTTGATATACTCTTCGGTTTTGTAACAGCGGTTGATGATCTCCGCCGTCTTATCACTCGATGTCTGAAGTCCGAGTTCAACGAACAGCGGCAATCTTTTTGCCTGGCGCTTGAGCACATCAAGAATGTCAGGGCCTAAGCAGTCGGGTCTTGTTGCAACAGACACTGCTTCAATGCCGTCGCAGGAAGACGCTTCAGCCAAAACTTTTTCGAGATAATCAGGAGTGCAGTATGTGCTCGTAAAACTCTGGAAATATGCGATGTACCCGGCATCTTTTCCGGCCTTTTCCCTGACCTGTTCGATGGCATTTTCGATCTGTTCTCTTATTGATCCTTTGCACTTTGAAGCAAACTCTCCCGAGCCTCCTTCAGAACAGAAAATGCAACCGCCGATTCCTTTGCTTCCGTCTCTGTTCGGGCATGTTACATCGAGCGCAATTGACGCTTTGTACATCTTGTGTCCGAACGTTTCCCGAAAATACTGATTGGCGGTGATCATCAGAATTCATCCTCCGGATGGAAAGGATCATCTACTATATTATCAGCTTTATACCTGTTGTTATAACTGTCTGCTTCGACTGCACTTTTTATTACGTGCTTTCCGTAACGCCTGTTGATCTCATCGATTGCTTTATTGAGTTTGCTGTCACGCTCTGATGACTCGGCTTCTGCAAAAAGCGACAGCTGTTCACCGCTGTCTGATCTAACGAGCTTTGTGCATCTAACTCCGATACTCCTTACACCTTTACTCCAGTCGTAAGATTCTTTGAATAATTCTTTTGCTGCAGCATAGATGTCTTTTGCATCATCAGTTACTTTGTAAAGTATCCTCTGTTTTTCATAGATATTGAGGTCACAGTCTCTTACCGTTATCTGTACGACACTGCCTTTAAGCGAATGCTTTCTAAGTCTCATTGCAACGCTTTCGGAAAGCATGTGAAACGTCTTTTCTATCTGCCTGTCAGATGTCATGTCTTCTGCAGTTGTCGTGGAATTGCCGACCGATTTCGGTATCCTCTTATAACCCGATTCCGCCACCGGAGCATCGTCAAGACCGTTGGCATATTCCCACAGCGCAATTCCCGCTTTGCCGAGATAACGGCTGATGAATTCACCGTCAGTCTGAGCAAGGTCGCCTATTGTCTTAACGTTGATCTTGGATAATCTTTCGGCGGTATGCTTACCGACAAAAAGAAGATCGGATACGGGCAGAGGCCAGATCTTATCCTTCCAATTGGTGTCGGAAAACACGGTAGTGGCATCCGGCTTTTTATAGTCGCTTCCAAGCTTTGCGAACACTTTATTAAAACTTATTCCGACAGAGCACGTAAGCTTGAATTCTTCTTTGACTCTGTTCCTTATCTCAAGAGCAAGTCCTTCTGCCTCATCGTAATCACTGACGATACCTGTCATGTCG
Source organism: uncultured Saccharofermentans sp. (assembly GCA_905234715.1). Classification (GTDB taxonomy): domain Bacteria; phylum Bacillota; class Clostridia; order Saccharofermentanales; family Saccharofermentanaceae; genus Saccharofermentans. The sequence goes on along the minus strand of CAJOJI010000007.1, from coordinate 34,825 downwards.
AGCCAGCATTCATCAAGGCCGAAAGGCTCCACCCTGTCGGTATATTCGGAATACATTTCCCTGAGTTTTTTGGAGTAATACTCATACTTTTCGTGATGCGCATCAACAAGAACCAGGTCAGGACATTTTGCCTGAGCCTGCCATATTGCTTCGGCGGTCTTGATGCCGTACTTTTTTGCAGGTTCATTCTTGGCAAGGATTATTCCGTGCCTCACTTTCGCATCGCCGGCCACGGCCATCGGAACGTTTCTCAATTCAGGCCTGGATATCATTTCGACCGATGCAAAATAACAGTTCTGGTCTATATGAAAGATGATTCGCTTCATGGATTTTATGATAGCATTTACCGAACATATTTTCTATAATGACAAAATGTTAGCCTTTTATATTCTAAATAAATTGTAACTTATTGCATTTAACTATATAAAAACACTTTGACGTGTTGTATACTATCGTTGTGAAAAATCAAAAAATCACAATTATATAAAACACTGTCACGACAGAACACGTGACGTCATTGGGGAAATAACTAACAAGCATTATTAAGCAACGGGAGGTATTTTAATGGCTAAGCAAAAAGTATTTCTTGTAGACGATGACAGCGATATCCTGGTCTTGAACCGTGATTTTCTCGAGAGCGAAGGCTACGATGTAGTAACGGCAACAAACTGTGCCGAGGCACTCGAAAAGATCAAGCTTCACAGCTTCTCATGTATCGTACTCGACGTTATGCTTCCTGACGGAAGCGCATTTGATCTTGCACCTAAGATCAAGGAGTTCACGGATTGCCCTATCATCTTCCTCACAGCTAAGGATCAGCAGGAGGATGTAATCAACGGATTTAAGGTTGGTGCTGATGACTACATCACAAAGCCTTATTCACTTCCTGAGTTGAGCCTTCGTATCAACGTTCACATCAAGCGTAATATGAAGAGCGAAGGATTCCTCGTAGAGTATCCGCCGCTCAGAATCAACATCAAGACTCGTGAGGTTACTCTTAAGGAGAAGCCTTTGCATCTTACAAACCGTGAGTTCGATATTCTCTGCCTCCTGGCTGAGACACCTAACGTTATCGTTCCTTTCACAAGAATCTATTCTCATGTATGGGGCGATGACTCTCCGTGCGACAACCACCTCGTAATGGTTAACATCTCCTACCTCAGAAAGAAGATGGAGAAGATCGCACCTGAGATCACGTTCGTTAAGACCGAGTGGGGTATCGGCTATTCATTCGCTTACCCGCCGGTTAAGAACAGCATGAACACACAGTTCTAATCTCATACAATCGTAAATGATCAATGCGGGACTAGAGTATTAGTCCCGCTTGTCTTTTTGGGAAAATACATAAATGGCACAATACAAGCACAGCAGATTAGCGAGGATCAAGCTTACAGGCTCTGATGCTCACGGCAGATCATTCGGTGGAACGATGATCGCCTTTATCTTTGCGATGCTGCTTATGCTTGTTGCTGCAGGGATCATCAGCATCGGAATCACATTCATAACCGATTCGACACCTGAGATCGATGCCGAAAACGGAACGCTGAAATTAAGTGACTCACTGGTTCTCGACGGACCTTACAGCAGCCACGTCAACACCGGCTGGACTTTTGTTCCGAACGTATCGCCCGACATGGCAAATGCAACTCTTGAACATGAAACAACTGACATGTCCGAGGATGTTTACTGGCCTTCATCTGTTCTGGTCAGTCACAGAGCATATGCGGAAAACGTAAGGATCCGTGACACCTGGCGCGGATGGTTCGACTACAACTATTCGGCATATTGGAATAACACCGACAGCACTGTCAGCTACCAGCGTTTCGAGATCGAAGATGAGGAGATGATCAGCGCTGCTTATGTCGGACATTTCGAATGCGATGAAGACATCAAGTCCTTATCCCTCACCTTCCATAAATTCAACGGTACGGCATGGGTTTTCTGCAACGGAAAATATATCGACAAGATCGGCGCAAGAACACCTATATTCAATCTCAATGCATTTGCAGATTACTGTACGGTAATTCCGGAAGACGGAAAACTCGACATAGTGATCGTAGTTACCTGCACTCCTAAGGTAGCAAACCCCGGCCTTCTTTCCGAACCCATCATCGAGACGGGAACAGCCAACGATGTCCGCACTGTCGTAACAGCTGGACACTTTTCCATCGTAATTCTTATCTTCTTCGTTGCGATCATAGTAGGTTCAAACATCATCCTGAGTTCAACAAAAAACAGATGGCTCTTCGTATCATTCTTTATCAGCTTTTCAGCCATACTTCTTTACTATCTTACGGACTGCCGTTTCATCTCGGTCGACAGCCATTTGAGAGCTGATTTAAGATTCGTTTTTCTGATACTCGCATCTTCCACCGCTTTCCTCGAGAACTCACAATACTTCTCCAGCTCGAAGGCACAGAGCAAATTTGCCCTGCTCAGGAAAGCCCACTACATTGTATTTGTAGTCGGTCTTACGATGGTGGTCATCTACTATATCTTCGATATCTTTACCGGAACGCTTCTGCCGGAATTCGTCGCGTTGATGTTCGCTCTCGCAACGGTTACGCTTTCCATCTTTATCGATCTCTTCTTCTATAACAAGGAAAACCAGAGAGTGCTTCTCTGGGCGCTGTTATTCAGCCTCATGTTCCTTGTTCTCTATCTGACGATACTCATGGACAGCATGATCGTTTACACGATCCCGACATACAGCAACATCTTCGTTATCTTCTCACTGATAGCCGAAGTCACGCTCGTATCGACGTACATCAACCAGCAGCGAGAGATCAAGAGAAACGCTGCCGTACTGAAGCGCCAGGTAAGAGAAAAGACAGTATTTATTTCCGAGATCAACCGCGACCTCGTTCTCACAAACAAGAGACTTCTCGAAGGCGAAGTTGCACGTAAGAACGTCCTGAGCAACGTATCTCACGATTTAAGAACGCCTATCACCGCGATCAGAGGATACGCCGAGCTCCTGCTCTCTGCACAGGACACTTTAAGTCTTGAACAGCGCAACTCATATCTGAGCAATATCGTCCGCCGTTCCGAGCAGATGGAAAGGATCGTTTCCGACATCATGGAGCTCACCAGAATGGAATCGAGCGACTCGGATTTCCACTTCACTTCCGTATCGATCGCCGAGATGCTCGACGAGCTCGTAGTCATGTATTCAAAGCACCTTTCTCTGGATCTCCCTTCACGCGACTCACTCATAGTCAGAGCAGACCCTGCAAAGCTTTCACGTATCTTCGAAAATCTCATCTCCAACGCAATCAACTACACCAATCCTCAGGCAGAGATCAAAATAAGCGCTTGGCGTTCCGGTGACGTATCCCATATTGCAACACAAAAGATCCACGTAACAGTCGAAGATAACGGTATCGGTATTCCCGAGCAGGACCTCCCGAGGATCTTTGACCGTTTCTACAGAGCTCATAACTCCGGCGTAAACATCAAGGGTACAGGTTTGGGACTCGCCATCGTAAAGCTCATCTGCGATAAGCACGATGCGGAGATCAACGTAACGAGTACATTGGGCGAAGGAACCAAGTTCGAGATAGTAATGTCTGCTTCTTACTGATCCCCTGAAACAACGAAAACAAAAAGAGGTTATCTCAAACGGGATAACCTCTTTCTTTATCAGAAAATTTAAATCCTTGAATCAGCCCTGAGCCTGGAAATAATTGTTGATCTCTTCAACGAGAGCATCGCAATCCATACCGTGAACCATGCAAGCCTCTTCAATAGTCTCACCGGAAGCCATTGCACAGCCGAGGCAGTGAAGTCCGGAAGCCATAAGGATAGGTGCAATGCCTTCATCCTGCATTACAACATCTCCGATAATCGTATCTTTTGTAACTATCATCTCGTTACCTCCGATTAGTTTTTCGCACTACAAATCATACACTATCGTCGCGAATAAATCTTGTAATAAAAAGGCTATTTATTTCGATTTGCATGCCTGTTCAGTTATCCAACCTGTCATCTCCCCCTGCCATCACCCCGGAAAGCCCTAATTATATGCAATTTATCCAAACATTTCCCGTTTTTTCTGTCCGAAAACTATTGACATCTTTTTGTAATAAATCAATAATGAAACTACGAAAAAATAAGCCTTTCAGCGGCTAAATAACAGGAGGAAACCACATGAACAAGTCACAGCTTATTGACAAGATCGCAGCTGATGCCGGCCTCAGCAAGAAGGATGCAGAAGCAGCTCTTAAGGCAACACTCGGTGCTATCGAAGGCGCACTCGTAAAGAATGACAAAGTCGTTCTTGTTGGCTTCGGTACTTTCAAGACAAAGAAGCTCGCAGCCAGAAGCGGACGTAACCCTGCTACAGGCGCTGCTCTTAAGATCCCGGCTTCCACAGTTCCTACATTCAAGGCTGGTAAGTCACTCAAGGATAAGGTTAACGCTAAGAAGGGCAAGAAGAAGTAATTCTTACGCAAATCTGATTTCTTAAGGCTCCGTTCACCGGAGCCTTTTTTATGTCAGTCCAAAGGATCCCTTAATCCCAGTCTTCTCTCTATCCTTGCCTGGATACACCTGATCGCCGCACGGCTTCTCATATTCTTCAGACTGCTCTTGGTAATTGCATATCTGACATTTCTCTCGGACTGCTCAAGACTTAAGCCCAGTTCCTTTCCCGTCTCGCAGTAAAGACTCTTCATGGTAGCCGGCAGCGGCATGCATCTCTTTAAAGAAATATATATGGATTTATATATAAGCATGGTTCCCATCAGTGCCATGTCGAAACCATACTCCCTTAAGACTGTCTTTATGCAAAGCTCAAGGTATGCTTCCTGCTTTTCCTGCTCGGCAGTCTTTGCGGGATTAATTGCGGTGACTCTTCCTGCGACAGATCTTCTGTCGCTTCTTCCGTCCACTATGTAATGCAAAACACCCGACTCGTCCTCAACGGCGATAACACCCTTCTGTCTTAACAGTGAATTGATGCTTTCCAAAAGACTCAAGTCACTGCACACAACCGACATCTCCACCGAACCCTGATTCAAAACTCTGTTTTCCATAGGTCACTTACCTCCGTCTGTGTTTTAAGGAGAGTTTACGACCTGCAAACATGTTTGTGGGGGCAAAGTGCCGCAAATTGAAAATAAAGGCCGATATTTGAGACTTTTTCGCAAAAATTGAGACTAAGTAACCGTCAGATGGTTTCCTGTGCGGAACCGCTCTCTTCAGGATCCACTGCATCACTTATCGTCATGATGTCGACCGTAAATCTTGAATATGGTGTGTGCTTAACTCTGACGACATCGCCTTCTGTGAGCTTGTTGCGGAGAGGATTGATATAG
>CAJOJI010000007.1:0-29497 GCA_905234715.1 uncultured Saccharofermentans sp. | reverse complement strand
CGTCGATGACGAAATAATTTCTCATAAAACTAATGTCTTCGACAGCACCGGTATTGTAGTAGTAATTGCTGTTTATAAGACTGTTGATATCCATCAGTCTGGGAGCCGTATATAAAACGATATCGACTATCGCAATGAGCGCAAATGCGATCGGGAAAAAGTATGAAACGATATGTCTGGTCTTCTTCCTTCTGTTATATCCGGCGCGCACACAGGTCAGTACGACAAACAATATCGTAACCGCCAAATGGACTGCCAGATTAACAATAAAATACCGCATCCCCTGCTATTTACTCCCCGTATGTTTCTTCCGGTATGACCGCAATAAAATCAGCACTTATGTCATTATCCGTTCCGGGTACGTCAGAACAGATCTGGAACTCATAACAGATACCCAAAAGATAAGGTCTGTCTGAGCCTAATAAACCAATGAAACGGTCATAAAAACCGCCGCCCATTCCGAGCCTTGTACCTTCTTCATTATATGCAACCGCAGGCAGCACTACAACATCAATGTCCTTAGGGTCGACTGCAGGCTTCGAACTGACAGGTTCATTAATGCCTATGGATGACTTTGTAAACTCAGAATCATTAAGGCTCTCGCAGTCACAAAAGACCATGGCATCGTTTTCGATCCTCGGGAAACAGCACTTGATACCCTTCGAAATGAAATACTCCGCAAGACCGTCAACGGGAACTTCACCGTTAAATGATCTGTAGAGAGCGATCCTTTTCGCACTGCCGAGTTTCTTCTTGAGCTCGTCATCGTCAATCGCGGAAATGAATTCCGGAAGCGACTTTTCGATATCATTTAACACTTCGGAAGATAACAGCGATCTTCTTCTGCGGATCTCTTTTCTTATCCTTGCTTTCTCTTCGCTGACGTTCATGGTGCTCATCCCTTTGCAATCATTTTCTTAAGTTCTTCAAGACCGATTATCGGAACACCGAGCTCGCGCGCCTTGCGTTCCTTTGAACCCGCATCCGCGCCCATGAGAAGATATGAAGTCTTCTTCGATACGGAAGATACGGGCTTGCCGCCGTTGCTCTCAATGAGAGTCTCAGCTTCGCTTCTGGACATTCCATCGAGAGTGCCCGTGATGCAGAAAGTAAGTCCTGCGAGAGCAGAGCCCTGAACCTCACTCTCAGCTTTTGTAAAGTTAAGGCCGATATCCTTAAGGCGCTGCATCAGTTCCTTATTGCCTTCATCATGAAAGAAATTAAAGATTCCTTCCGCGGATATCTCACCGATATCCTGAACGGCAAGGAGCGCATCCTTATCAGCTTCGGCGATCGCATCAATGGAACCGAATGTTCTTATAAGTTCCTTTGCAGTTGCCTTGCCTACGCCGGGAATTCCGAGGCCTGCCAGGACCTTGTCTGCAGGTGTCTGGACTCTTGCTTCCTCAATTGCTGCAAGAAGCTTATCCGTGTTCTTTTCGAGGCCTAAGAGCTTGCCTTCGATAAGCTCGTCTCTTTTGTCCTTCAGTTCGAAAACATCAGCAATATCTTTAATGTATTTTTCTTCTGTGAGCTTTCTGATGTACTCCGTACCGAATCCCTTAATGTCCATGCAGTCGCGTGAGACAAAGTTTACGATGCGGTTTACGAGAGTGCCGGGGCACATCATGTTGACGCACTTAAGATCGACACCGCCTTCATCCCTGACGAGCCTGTGGCCGCATACAGGGCAATTCTCCGGCATCTTATAAGGCTGCCAGTCAGAAGGTCTCTTATCCTTATTAACGTCCTTGACCTTAGGGATGATCTCGCCCGACTTGTAGACGAGGATCGTATCACCTATTCCGAGTCCCAACTGGTCAATGAAATCCTGGTTGTGAAGTGTTGCGCGCGATACCATCGTGCCGCAAAGGCTGATAGGTTCAAATACGGCAACGGGCGTTACCCTTCCGGTTCTTCCGGTATTAACTTCTACATCCAAAAGACGTGTTTCTTTTACTTCCGGCGGATACTTATAGGCAACAGCCCATCTCGGAAACTTGATCGTGTTGCCGAGCTTGCTTCTTTCGGAAAGGTTGTTGAGCTTTACAACGGCACCGTCGATATCGTATTCGAGCTCGCCTCTCATGTTGCCGATCTTCTGAATGGCATCCCAAACCTCATCGGCAGTTTTGCACTTGTAGCAGTTCTCGATTACCTTTACGCCGTTGCGCTTAAGGTATTCGTATCCTTCGAGATGAGTATTGAATGTGATTCCTCTTGTCTCCTGGACATTGAAAATGAAAAGGGACAAACCTCTTTCTTTTGTGATCCTCGTATCGATCTGGCGAAGTGTTCCCGCAGCGCAGTTTCTGGGATTGGCGAATGTCTTCTTTCCCTCTTCCTCAGCTTTTGCGTTAACGCTCTCAAAGGCTTTCCTGGTCATGTAGACCTCGCCTCTGATCTCAATGTAAGGAACGGGTTCTTTGAGCTGTCTTACAACGTCAGGGATCTGCTTTGCGTTCATCGTGACGTCTTCGCCTTCGGTGATTCCGTCACCTCTGGTAACTGCAAGTTTCAGCTCGCCTTCCTCATAGCGGAGCGCCATCGAAAGACCGTCGATCTTTGTCTCGACAAGGAACTCTGCTTCGTCGCCGAATTCCTCTTTCATGGAATTTACGAATTCGTATACGTCTTCCTTTTCAAAAACATCCTGGAGCGAAAGCATCGGAACGTTATGCTTAACGAGCACGCCCTTTTCTGCCTTCCAGCCGACTCTCTTGGACGGCGATTCGGGAACGATCCAGTCGGGATGTTCCTTCTCGATCTCCTTGAGCCTGTTGTTCATGGTATCGTACTCGTAGTCCGATATTTCAGGTTCGTCCTTGGAATAATACAGTTCGGCAAAGTAATTGAGTTTCTTTACGAGTTCAAGATACTCGTTCTTTACCTGGTCTTCACTCTGTATCGCAGAAAACAAATCTAACTGTTCCATATCATTTCCTTCTGTTTGAAGTAGCACGATAGATTATCGGAAGCACTGCAAATGCAGTTAAAAACAAACCCCAAACTATTTCAGGTATTCCGGCAAGGCCGCTGAAAGCGGCAGTGATATTAATGTCATTGTAATTGGTAATATAGAGGATCTTATCAACTATGCCGTTAAGCTTTGAAAGCGGTACAAACAGCAGTGAATTGATAAGAGCGATGGCAAGCGAATAGGTATAAACATCCGTATACCATTTAAGTCCCTTTTCGAACTTGGTCAGGTATAAGATGATCGCTGCGATTGCCGGGATCGCAAGGCAGATGGCATCGCCGAAATCCACTGAGGATCTGACGATACTCCTTATAACGAGCAAGGCTATACATCCACAGGATAAAATGCACGGCATAAAGTTGCGTATCCTGCTCTGGGACAACAGCTGAAGAAGGATTATGACCGCTAAAACGACCACATATAAGATAAGTGATCTTATTATGCTGTCCTCGCCTAAACCCTTAAAAGCGTACCCTACAGCCTTCGCAATATACCGCGCAAAAATATGGAAGGGCTCTGCAATCAGAGTCCCCCACAAAAAAAGCATTAGTACTGAAATAATACCCGCTCGTTCTTCGCTTCTCATACTGAATAATGACGCATGGTAACGCGCCTTCTATATTTCAAAAACAAATAACTGATTTTAAAACGAATTAATTACTCGTCAAGAGAAGTAAAGTCGCCATCTTCGAGATAAGCCTTGAGAGTATTGTATTCTTCGAAATCGAGAGAAATACCCTTGCCTACCTTCTCATGGTTCGGGCCCCAATCACGGATGTCGAGCTTCGGCTTACCGTTGTTCCACTTAACGATATTAAGCTCACGCTGCCAACCGGACTTATTCTCCTTGAGAATACCGATCTGCTGGACGATCTCATATGTGATTTCTGTCTTAGGCATCCTAAAATTCCTCCTGCAAAATCATATTTCGTTGTATGAATTATAACACACGTTTGATATCTTCATATAATATAATTAAGAAAAAAGGAGAACTGTCCGGATAATGGATAAGATATATGTAGTTTTGATCATACTTGCGGCACTTGCACTGCTGTATATCTTATGGTGTTTTCTGGAACCGTTCTTCCTCGACAGCGACAGGGCGGTACTGAAAAAACCTTCTAAAGATCCCTGTCCTGTTGATGACCTGAAAGTCAAAAAGGTTCCGATGATACAGGATGTATCAGGAAAATCTCCCGATTTCAGGTTTATGTTCTTCTCGGATACGCATGCTGAATGGTGTCCCGTAACAGCCGGCAGAATCTGCGATTACATCCGTAAAGCAAACGGAAGCTCTCCTTTGGACGCCGTTATCTTCGGCGGCGACATGAGTTCATATCAGGGCGGATTGGCCAAGGGCTTTAAATACCTTAATACTGTAAGGGACTGCTGCAGTGAATTGGGAATTCCCTTCTACGGTGTCTCGGGCAATCACGATATTTACGACAGAAGTATTCCCGAAAAGGCCGGCTTTACGAGCCTCGACGATAACCAGATAACGATCAAGTCGCGCACGAGCGGCGCTGAGGCCGTTCTGGCAGGTTTATCCGATACAGGAAGAAAGAACCGCGTATGGCATAAGATGCCTGCACTTGAGGGCAGCAACCCCGTAATTTTGGTTGTTCACGATCCTGATGCCATTCTTCACTTTGATCCTGAGACAAGGCCTGAATTCATGCTCTCGGGCCATTTACACGGCGGACAGATGAAGTTCCCCTTCAGGATCGAGTTCTGCCTTCTTAGAAGACACGACAGACTTCCCAACATGGGCGCCGTACAGGGTGTCTACAATATCGGAGGCTCTACCGTATTTATCTCAAGAGGTTTGGGCTGCGGCGTAATGCCTTTCAGATTCCTGTCAGTTCCTGAAGCCACCGTTACAGAGATCTATCTCTGATATCTCCGTATTTTTAAATTACATATTATATATAAAGAATATAAAAGAGGCTGCCTCATAAGAGACAGCCTCTGAATTTCTTTGCTTAAGTCAGCTATTAGCCGAGCTCTGCGAAGTACTTGATTGTTCTTACCATCTGAGATGTGTAAGAATTCTCGTTGTCGTACCAAGAAACTACCTGAACGAGGGAGTTACCGTCATCCATCTTGGAAACCATTGTCTGGTTAGCATCGAAGAGTGAACCATATCTCATACCGATGATGTCGGAAGAAACGAGCTTCTCCTCTGTGTAACCGAATGACTCGTTAGCAGCAGCCTTCATAGCAGCGTTGATGCCCTCAACTGTAGCTTCACCCTTAACAACAGCGTGAAGGATTGTTGTAGAACCTGTAGGTGTAGGAACTCTCTGAGCAGCACCGATGAGCTTACCATTGAGCTCAGGGATTACGAGGCCGATAGCCTTAGCAGCACCTGTAGAGTTAGGTACGATGTTAGCAGCACCAGCTCTTGCTCTCTGGAGGTCACCCTTTCTCTGAGGACCGTCGAGGATCATCTGGTCGCCTGTGTAAGCGTGAACTGTTGTCATGATACCGCTCTGGATTGCAGCATAATCATTGAGAGCCTTTGTCATAGGAGCAAGGCAGTTTGTTGTGCAAGAAGCAGCAGAGATGATCTTGTCATCCTTTGTCAATGTTGTGTGGTTAACGTTGTAAACGATTGTAGGGAGATCGTTTCCTGCAGGAGCAGAGATAACAACCTTCTTAGCACCAGCATTGATGTGAGCCTGAGACTTTTCCTTAGATGTATAGAAACCTGTGCACTCGAGAACAACGTCTACACCGAGCTCACCCCAAGGGCAATTGTTAGCGTCAGATTCCTTGTAGATCTTAAGTGTCTTACCGTCTACTGTGATTGTGTTAGCTTCGTCATCAGCGGATACAGTGTGCTTGTTCTCGCCGATTACACCAGCGTAACCACCCTGAGCTGTGTCATACTTGAGAAGGTGAGCGAGCATTGAAGGCTTTGTAAGATCGTTGATAGCAACTACCTCATAACCCTCAGCACCGAACATCTGTCTGAAAGCAAGACGACCGATACGACCGAAACCGTTAATCGCAACTTTTACTGCCATATTGAATTCCTCCTAAATTCCCTTAACCGGGATTATTAAACTTAAAATAGTGCTCTTTGATCTGCACCGTAAGAATTCTACTCCACTGATAATTTGTTTTCCACAGAATAATTGTCATAATATTGTAAATTTTAATAAAAAAGAGGCGGATTGCCCCTTTTTTCCCTCAAACGATTTTTGTTTGCTTTCAATAACGATTTTCGAAACCTCCACTAAAAGTCACGGATAGGTGTTTATTTGGTGCGATCCGATCTAAATGCTATAATCTCCGCATATGTAAACTCGAGCGGGGGCATGGAAATGAACGGATCCGACGGATATCTCTCAATAGCCGAAGAACAGCAGGCAGAACTCCAGGTAATGAAGGAACTGCACGCTTACTGCGTTAAGCACGGCCTCAGATACATCCTGGGTTACGGCACATTGCTCGGAGCGATCCGCCACAAAGGCTTTATCCCGTGGGACAATGACATGGACGTCATCATGCCCAGAGAAGACGTCGAGAAGCTGGTTGAGCTCAACAAGACCGACCCCATCGGCCAAAACGTCAGGCTCTTCCACTACACGACAGATGCCAACTACCACTACCCTATTGTCCGCGCCTGCAATACAAAAACCATCGTTGAGCCCACTTATCTGAGGGAACTGATCGACGACATGGGCGTCTGGGTAGATATCTTCCCGATGGACGGATACATCAAATCAAAGCTCGTATACCAGAAGCCTCTCCGCAATTTCTATCTGAAGATGATGAATGCCACGATGTACATTCAGGAAAGCGAGAGCGGAGCTAAGGCATTCGTGCGCAGATCCATAATCAAGCTCATGCCCAACAAGAACCACAGATATGAAAGGAAGCTCTCAAAGCTCTGTGCCAAGAGCAGATACGAAGATTCAGAGACAGTATGTGTTCTCTGCGAAGAGGAACCGCCTTTTGAAAAGCAGATAATGAGCCGTGAGGATGTGGAGAACCCTGTTCTTGTGCCTTTTGAGGATGCAGAATTCTATATCCCGCGAAATGCAGACAAATATCTTACGATGCAGTACGGAGATTACATGAAGCTGCCCGCTGAAGAGGACAGAATGACGCACAGCATCTGCTCAAGATATAAGGACTGATCAGAATTCGATCTTGTATGCGACGTGACAGTCGCGCTTTGAAGGTTCAGGGATCTGCATGTAGTCGCCGAAAACAACCCTGAGATTCTCATCGTAATCCTTGGGAACCGGGAACTGCTTTCCGCAGAATTCAGCCGTAGTAAGCTCGTGATACATCTTCTCGGGGAAATTCTCGACAACACAGCCGCCTGAAGGAATTCCGAGCCAGCCTGTGTGCTTCTTCATGTTGCCTACCTTCTCGCACTGCTTAAGATAGAACTTCATTCCGCCGATATGTGAGAAAAAACTTCCGAGTCTCTTACGCGTCTTCCAGTATTTCGCAAGCTCCGGATAATCCTTTGCCTTCTCCTCGATTACCGGAGACGGATACTTATAGTCAACGCAGACACTGGCTGCCTTGTAGATGAAATTGTAGTACTTGCTGTGGATGGTTCTCGCAAACTTGTTCGCAGGTACATTCTCGATCACGAAAACATCGATGAAGAGCATGTCGAAGCGGTCAAGACCGGCATAAGGGATCTCAACATACTTCGTGCCGCGCTTGAAGATCTTTATTGATTTGACGACAAACTGCTCGTCGCAAAGAGGTTCTGCAACAAGATATTTCTCAGGGAATTCCTCGCGCATCTTCGCACAGAGCTTTTCTGCCTCAGGCCTTATCATCATGAGATCGATATCGTCATCCCACGGGATAAAACCCTTGTGTCTAATTGCGCCTATCAGTGTGCCTCCGCAGAGCATATACTTGATGTCATGCTTCTTGCACACATAATCGATATCAAGGAGGATCTTAAAAAGTTCTTCCTGAAGGCGCTTTAACATCGCGTCATCCAGGATATACTCCTTGAAATATGTTGAATACATTCTCTTACTGTCGAGCAAATCAGATCAACCTCTCAAAACATTTTTGACCTGGGAGATTATAGCATCATCCAGTTCAGGTCTCATCTTGCCTGTCTCAAATTTGATCTTAGGCGTAAGGAAAGATGCCTCGGGCAATGCGATGTCGAAAAGACAGGGCTCGTCGTCTTCGATCCATTCCTTGTAGTTATCGAGTTCCTCATAAGATGAGAGCGTAACGGCCTTAATGCCGTATGCTTCTGAGATCTTCTGGAATGAAGGAACGGTATATCCGCCGGAAATCGCAGTGGCAGCATATCTTCCCTCGTGTTCGAAATACTGTGTCTCGGAGATCTTTCCTAAGACATGGTTATTGAGGATGAATATCTTTATCGGGAGATTTTCTCTGTGAACAGTCTCAAGCTCCTGGATGTTCATCTGGAATCCTCCGTCGCCTGTTACGCAGAAAGATTTAGCCTTTCCCTGTGCAATTGAAGATCCGATAGCAAAAGGAAGTCCGCAGCCCATTGTGCCGTAACCGCCGCTGATATGGATCCTTCCGTCGTAGCCCTTGAGGTGAAGGGACTGCGCGCACCAGCACTGGTTCATTCCGACATCGACTGATACAACAGGATTCTCGGGAAGAAGTGATGAGATCTTCTCGACAGCCATGTTGCCCGGCTGCTTGTCGTAGGATTCGAGAAGCTTCTTTGCTTCCAAACACTTATTCTTCCATTCGGAATAGTCCGGAATATCTTCGTTAAGGAGCATCTGGAGAAAGTCTCTTGCGTCAGAGTGGTACTTTCTCTCGTCTTCCTTAATCGTTCTTGCGAGCTCGTATTCATCTATGTCGCAGCGGATGAGGTCAGCCTGAGGGGCGAAATTCCTCGTATCCTTACCTGCCTGTCTGATGCCGAGTCTGGCACCTATAGAGATGATTACGTCGCATTCCTTGATTATCATGTTGGCAACACGGTTGCCGTGTGTTCCGATAAATCCGATATGCAGATCGTCCTGCGCGAGATCCACACCGTTCATGGTAGTCAGGACAGGGATGTTGGTCTTCTTTGCAAATTCATGTAAGAGCTTAACGGCGCCTGATGTGCGGATGCCGTTACCCGCCAATAATATCGGCTTGCTGTATGTCGAGCGGAAAATCAATTACAACCCCTCCTTTCCTTCCGAGTAAAGCCATGTTGTAGGCTCTGGAAACGATCTCGGGGAAGTCTGCCCCGCTGTTCGCAGTAACTGAATACTTGGATACGCTCCTTGTCATTGAGACGAGATCCATTTCCTGGAATCCGTTCTGACGGATGCCGGAAAATCCCTTCATCTCATGTGTGGGAACGTTGCCTGAAATGCCCATGATGGGAAAGCCGTCGAACCAGCAGTCTGCAAGACCTGAAAGGCCGTTGACGGCACCGGGGCCTGATGTCGTGAAGTATACGCCGAGCTTGCCCGAAGTTCTGGCAAAGCCGTCGGCTGCAAGCGCGCATCCCTGCTCGTTATAGCAGACATGTGTCGTGATCTCGTCACGGCGCTTATACAGTGCATCCATGAAAGGCACGATATAACCGCCCGCGTATCCGAACACGTCGGTGATGCCTTTCTTAATCAAAAAATCAACCAAGTACTCTGAACAATTCATTAGATAATTCCTTTAGTTGTATAGATGTTCTTCAGGTATCTTCAGGAGAGCTTCGAACAATGCCAGATCCTCTTTCCTGGTTATCTTAATGTTGCAGGATGTTCCCTTTGCGAAATACACACGCTCATGGCAGTGTATCAGAAGGGAGCTCGTGAATGTCGAAGTGTGATAGTTCTCTTCCTCAGCCATTTCATAGCACTTAAGAGCAAGAGAATACTTAAAAGCCTGAGGGGATGCCGTCAGCATGACGTGTTCCCTGTCGACATCGGTGATTCCGAATTCGTGATCCTCGGTATAAACAATGGGCGGATGGCACTCGATGGATGATGAGGCATTTCCCTTCTCATGAGATACTCTGATAACTTCATCGATAGCCTTCTGGGGCAGAACGGGTCTTACCGCATCGTGAACGATGATGTGATCATCCGGATCAATCTTATCCTTAAGGAAGAATACACCGTTTCTTATCGAATCATGTCCTGTGCTGCCGCCTTCGATGATCCATTCAACCTTTGTAAGCGAATACTTCTTAATAAGTTCCCATGTTCTGTCGATCCAGTCCTTGACGCATACGACAACGATCTTCTCGATCTGGGGATTTCTCTGGAAGTTTTCAATCGAATAGACAATGATGGGTTTTCCGTTCACTTCAAGAAACTGCTTCGGAACATCCGAACCCATTCTCTTTCCTACACCGCCTGCAAGCAGGATCACATAATTCTTCATGTCTTCTTATTCCTTGTCGATCTTAAGAAGTGTTTCCATGAACTTTTCCATGTACTGTTTGTGAGCAATGGTAAGTCTTAACCATCCTGTAAGTCCCTGCTTGCCGCAAAGGATAAGGATGCCGTTCTCTTCGAGGAGATCAGTGATCTCTCTTGATGTCTTATACTTCGGCTTGATGCAGACATAGCAGCCTTCTGAAGGAAGTGTCTCATAACCGTTGTCTGCGAGAGCCTTTGTGATGTATTTCTTGCCTTCAAGGTAGGAAGCGTTGAGCTCAGCCATGAGCTTCTCGTGATTATCTACGATTGCCTCAACGAAAAGAAGACCGATAGAGTTTACCGTGTAGTGAGGCTTGTAGTTATCCATGTAACGGATGTTCTGTGCGTTAGAAATGATCGCACCGACTCTCATTGAAGGGATCGAGAGCATCTTGGAGAATGTTCTCAAAACAACAACGTTGTCGTACTCCTTAACGAGATCAACTGATGTCTGGTCGTAGAAATAGTAGTAAGCCTCATCGATGATGACCAGTGCGTTGAATTCCTTAGCCTTCTCAACGATAGCCTTGATGTCTTCTTTTGCGTAAACGTTTCCGACAGGCATGTTGGGGTTAACGAGGACAACGATGCTCGTATCTTCGTTAATTGCAGCAAGAGTATTCTCAACCTTGTATGTGAAATCGCTCTCATACTGCATGTTTACGACCTTCATTCCGATCATCTCGGCATATACTTCGTACATAGCGAAGGAAGGTGTTACCGTGATGATGTTCTTGCCGGGCTCACCGAATGTCTTGATGACATAACCCATACCTACTGAGCTTCCAGCTGTAAGAGTAACGTTCTCTTTCTCAAGCCCGAGAAGATGAGCGTACTTTTCCGTAGGGATCGTCTCTTCAGGATAGATAGCAAGGAACGCGGGTGTAACCTTTTCCATTACGGAATCGAAAAGCCACTGCGGAACTCCGTCCGGATTCTCGTTCTGGTCAAGTCTTATATATGCGCCTCTTCCCTCGGGCTGGGGTACACGGTAAGTGTTCTTAATCATTTCATCAACGTAGATCATTCGAATAATCTCCTATTTTTATTATTTTACTCAGAGTATTTTAACCTACTTATCGTTTTTGTAAAACCGTTCCCCCAAGATTGCCCTAGACCCCCTGTAATTTATTTCACAGTATTTATTCCATGCTATAATGGGTTAAATTTATTTGCGGAGTTAAAGATAATGTCTAAGAAACAAACTGCAAGCCAGATCAAACCTTTTAATTCAAAAGAAATGCCTTTATGGTGTAAGATCCTGTTTCTCTCTCTTCCGATCATCATTTCTTTTTTCCAGGTCCGCATTCTCGATAACGATTTCTATTTCCTTTACAAGATAGGCGAATATATAGTCCACCGCGGTTTCCCCTATACCGACATTCTCTCAATGCACTCTTCCATGAAGATCGTTGTACAGCAGTGGCTCAGCGCAGTAATCTACTATTACGCCTACAATGCTTTAGGCCAGTACGGAGTCATCGGTATCGTCTATGTCTGCAATACAGGCATCTGCATTCTTACATACCGTTTCATTAAGCTGATCACCAAAAACGATCTGATATCGCTTCTTTTTACAGGACTGATCAACTTCTTTATGTTCGATCCTTTCATCGTAACCAGACCTCAGGTATTCACATATCTGATTCTCTTAGCTTCAGTATGTCTTCTCGAAAAGCACGTTCAGACAAAGAAGACAGCTTATCTTATATGCCTTCCCGTTCTTTCTTTGCTGCTGATCAATCTTCATGCGGCAATGTGGCCGATGCTGCTCGTATTCATGCTGCCGTACATACTTGATTCGATTCCGCTCAAGATTGAAAAATTCAAGAAGGAACCCAACGGAAACTGCCTGTTCCTGCTTGGTTCATTTGCTGTTTCCATCGTCATGGGACTTATCAATCCTTACGGTATCGAAAACATGCTGTATCTGACCAAATCTTACGGACACAGCAGTTTTAATTTGATCCTGGAGATGAAGCCCACGAGCCTTAACGCAACGGAAGGAATAATGTTCTTCGTCGCCATAGCATTAACAGGAATCATAGTTTTGTTCATCAAAAAGAGAGCAGTAACCGTCAGGTTCTTTTTGCTGTATGCGGGCACTCTCGTATTAGGTCTTATGCAGGTCAAGGGAATTCCTTATTTCTTTATGTTCGGTTTACCTGCATTTGCTTACATGATCAAGGATTTCGAGCTTTCCAGCATAACCAAATATACTGAGAAGATAGCGACAAAACGTCTCAAGATCCTGACGATAATATTCTTTGCGAGCGCGTTTTTTTATCTTTGTGTTTCAAGACTTAACCAAACACGTGAAGCCAACACGTCAATGCTGCTACACCGTCATGATTTAGACTGCTGTATCGAACTCTTACAGAACAGTGATTATCCCATTGTTTTCCTTTACACTAATTTCAACGACGGGCAGTATCTTGAGTTTAACGGATTCCGTCCTTATATCGACGGAAGAGCCGAAGTCTTTCTGAAAGAGAACAACAAGTATTACGACGTGTTTGAAGAATACTACTGCCTGTTCAACGGCGGAATCTACTACAAGGATTTCCTGAATAAATACGGGTTCAATTACTTGATCCTGGATAAGGATATGGACAGTTACATATATGAGTCAGTCCTTTGTGACTCTGATTATGAAATGGTTTATGAATCCTACAATATCACTTTGTTCAAGAGAGTTGCCTGGACACTCGATTCAATGGGTGAACAAAATACGGCCGAAGAAACTCCGGCCGTAGAAACATCTGATGATATCTGATGGTGATCACATCTTAGCGACTACACGCTTGATAGTTATTCCCTGATCAGCAAATTTCTGTTCGAATTCCGTGCGGATATTATCCTTGTCCCACTCGCTGTTGTGAAGATCTCTCGTTACTTCATCGAGTGTGAATCCTGTCTCTGTGAATTCGTTAAGTGAGAAGTCAAACAGATCGTCGTTATCTGTCTTGAATTCGATTGCTCCGCCCTCTTTCATCATCACTTTGTACTTGTTTAAAAAGTCTCTGTAAGTGAGACGTCTTTTGGGCTTGTTCTGTCTTGTCCAGGGATCCGAGAAATTAAGGAAGATACGGTTTACTTCGTCCTCTGCAAAATAATTCTCGATGATGCCTGCATCACCTCTTATGAAGAAAAGATTCGGCAGCTCAAGATTGTGTGCTTTTTCAACTGCAGCAAGAGTAACCGAAGCATCTCTTTCCATTGCGATATATAAGACTTCGGGATGTCTTAATGCCATCTCCGTGCAGAACTTTCCCTTGCCGCATCCGATCTCGAGCCAGACGGGAACGTCCTCATCGAAGCCGCATGCTTCTCTCCATTTTCCGCGGTTTAACATGGGCGCATCAAACCAGCGCTCATGGCATTTTTCCATACGCGCAGGAATATTGCGCTTAGATCTCATTCTAGCCATAGGATCAGATAAGCTTCTCCGTAAGTGATGTGCCGCCGATAACGTGGAAGTGAACGTGCTTAACGGTCTGACCTGCGCCTTCGCCGCAGTTGTTGATCGTTCTGTAAGCTTCACTTACGCCCTTGATCTTAGCTACCTCAGCAACAGCCTTTGTAACCTCGCCTGCATAAAGAGCTCCCTCAGGATCTGAAGCCAGTCCATTCATGTCATCGAAGTGCTTCTTCGGAACAACGAGAACGTGTACCGGAGCTACGGGATTGATATCGTTGAAGCAGAGAACATAATCGTTCTCATATACTTTTGTTGAAGGGATCTTGCCTTCGACTATGTCACAAAAAATGCACATGGTATTTCTCCTTAACCGTTAACCTGTGAAGCAAGTACTTCCTCTGCCTTTGCAAGAGCATCAGCGAGCTTGCTTACATCCTTACCGCCGGCCTGAGCCATGTCGGGACGTCCGCCGCCGCCACCGCCTGCAACCTTGGCAGCTTCCTTGATGATGTTTCCGCAGTGAGCGCCCTTCTCGTTAGCAGACTTTGTGGCCATGGCTGTGAAAAGGAGCTTGTCGCCGCCGTTTGCAGCGAGGAATACAACGCCGCAGTCGAGCTTGTCGCGGATCTTATCTGCTGTATCTCTCAAAGCTGCAGCATCAGCAGCATCGCAGGAAGCGATAACAGCCTTTACGCCTCCGATATCCTTGGCACCGGAAACAGCGCTGTCAGCAAATGAACCTGCTTTAGCCTTCTCGATCTCTGCGAGTTCCTTCTCGAGAGTCTTAACTTCTGCGTGAAGAGCATCGATACGCTCAACGATCTTATCCTTGGGAGTCTTAAGTGCGGTTGCTGCCTCGTCGATAAGGCTTCTGTCAGCCTTGTTCATCTCGTAGCATCTTGCACCTGTTACAGCTTCGATTCTTCTGATGCCTGCTGCGATACCGGACTCTGATACGATCCTGAACTGGCCGATCTGAGCGCTGTTTGTAAGGTGTGTACCGCCGCAGAACTCGAGATCGAAAGGAGCATCAAAGCCGCCTACTGCAACGACTCTTACGACCTCGCCGTACTTCTCGCCGAAGATTGCCGTAGCGCCGAGCTTCTTCGCGTCTTCGATTGCAAGTACCTTTGTCTCAACAGGAAGAGCCTGAAGAACAACATCGTTTACCATCTCTTCGACCTTGGCAATCTCTTCGGCTGTCATTGCCTGGGAGTTGTTGAAGTCGAATCTTAAGCGGTCATTGCCTACATAAGAACCTGCCTGTTCAACGTGATCTCCCAATACCTTCTGGAGAGCTGAAAGCAGGATGTGTGTAGCTGTATGGTTTCTTGCGATTGCAAGTCTGTTCTTCTTATCAACTTCGATGCTGACTGTCTCGCCTGCGGAAACAGAACCCTTAACTACCTTAAGAGTATGGAGATACTTGCCTGCAGCATCCTTGTCTACTGAAATCACTTCAGCTTCAAAACCGGATGTGTATATCTTACCTTCGTCGTGGATCTGACCACCCATCGTAGCGTAAAGAACTGTCTTATCTGTAACGAGGATAATGTCATCTCCTTCGGAAGCGCTGTCTACTACCTTGATGCCGTCTTCATCAGACTTAAGGATATAAACAACATTTGCATCACACTGAAGGTTATCGTAACCGTCGTATTCCGTAGCGTTGGAATCCTTTGCAACTTCATCAGGGATCTCGTTTACTGAAAGTGCGAGATCACCCTTTGCCTTAGTAGCTGCTCTTGCAGTTTCCTTCTGCTTTTCCATTGCAGCCTTGAAGCCTTCCTCGTCTACCTTGAGGCCTTCTTCGGAAGCCATCTCGACCGTAAGCTCTATAGGAAAACCGAATGTATCGTAAAGATAGAATGCGGAATCGCCGTCGATCTCTGAAGAACCTGCTGCCTTCTTGTCATCAAGGATCTTCTTGAATTCCTTGATGCCGTTCTCGAGAGTGCTCTCGAATCTTGCGATCTCCTTGTCGAGTTCGTTAAGGATGAACTCACGGTTCTTTGCAAGAAGCGGGTAGCTGTCATCGTAAACGCTGTCGATATAGATCTTTGCAAGATCCAGGATCTGCTCTGTGGACATGCCGAGTGTTCTTGCATGTCTTACCGCACGTCTGATAAGACGTCTTAATACGTAGCCTGCACCTGCATTTGACGGAACGAGCTTTGCAGCATCGCCAATAAGCATAACGCTTGTACGGATATGGTCAGCGAGGACTCTCATTGATTTTGTGAGCTTCTCGTCGGAATCGTACTTAACGCCTGATGCCTTCTCAATGAATGCGATAGCATCCGTGAAAAGGTCTGTCTTGTAAACGTCCTTTGTTCCGTTGAGGAAAGCGAGGATTCTCTCAAGACCCCAGCCTGTATCAACGTTCTTCTGCTTCAAAGGTGTAAGGTGTCCGTCCTGATGCTTTTCATACTGCATAAATACATCGTTGCCGATCTCTGTGTACTTGCCGCATGAACATCCGGGGCCGCAGTCAGGGCCGCAGTCGGGAACGTCTGCGATATAGAACATCTCGCTGTCCGGACCGCAGGGACCGTACTCAAGGCCCCACCAGTTATCGTCAGCACCGAGATAGTAGATGTTCTCGGGCTTGAATCCGGAAGCGATTCTGAACTGTGCGCCTTCCTCATCTCTGGGAGCATTCTCGTCGCCTGCGAAAACAGTTGCTGCGAGGTGATCTCTGTCAAATCCGAATACATCTGTAAGGAGTTCATAACTCCACTTGCATCTTTCTTCCTTGAAATAGTCACCAAGGCTCCAGCTTCCCATCATCTCAAAGAATGTAACGTGGCTTCTGTCGCCTACTGAATCGATATCGTTTGTACGGACACAGCCCTGAACATTGCAAAGTCTTGTTCCCATGGGATGCTTCTCGCCGAGGAGATAAGGCATCAAAGGCTGCATTCCCGCAACGTTGAATAATACTCCGGTTGAACCGTCAGATACCAGTGATACGGCACCTACATCAACATGACCTCTCTCAATATAGAATTCCTTCCAGGTCTTTCTTAGCTCTTTTGAAGTAAATTGTCTCATTACGGTGATGCTCCTAAATAAAAATAAAACTTAGAAATTATAAATCGTTTAATACCTCTTTGCAATCAGAGGTTGTTAAGTTTTGCCGCCTTGGCCGCCTTCCTTATGTATTCGCCGTATTCGCGGCATACTTCTTCGTTATGGATCTCAATCTCAACGTCTTCGAAGGTCGACAGTTCGAACAGATCCGTATAAAGAGTCGGCGCATGTCCCGTCGTGACGTAGATCTTGAGAATGCCCTTATTAAGCTTGGTGTCGTCGGCGCTCTCAATGCTGTTGTGGACTCTTGAATCAAAAGCGCCGTATGCCTTGAGAGCATCCTTCCTGGTCTTGCCCTTGATGGTCATTTCCACGATGATGAGTTTGTCGCTCGAAAAAGCCGAAACCGAATTATCGATGAATCTCTTTAATTCCTGTTCTCTCAATTTCTCGCTCTTATAGTCGATAAAAGATGAATTGCCTGCGATCGAGACGTGCGCGATACGGTCAAACCTGTAGCGCCTTAGGGCTTTTGTGAGTTCCTGGTCGCGCTCCAAGCCTTTGGCAGCCTGGTTGTCTACAGCTACAACGTAATAGCAGTTGTTGTCCCAGTCGAGAGCCATAGGCGAAATGAGTTTTTCAGCCTTCTCGGTCAGTTCGTTTCCGAGTTTATAGCCGTAGCTGATCTTTATGGCCTCCCTGTTTTCTATGCCACGTCTGATGTTGTTCAACATGAACGAGCTCTTCTTATTCAGTTTCCTGTAGTGCGGATAGAGTGTGTTTCTTGTATAGTTCGCATCGAAATACGTCGGGAACATCTTGGTGATCTTCTCGCAGAGATCCGTATCGACGAAATAAGTCGTGCTTATGGCATCAACGATAAGTCTTGCCTCATCTATCGTGATCTCGTCTTTGAGCTGGTTTTTGCAGTATCTCTTGCCTTCCGGAACTATCCAGCTGTCATCGCCGATTACAGTCTGGGTCATGCCGATGTATTCGTTGATCTTACTGATATCGGCATATATGGATTTGCGCTCGAATGTTGTGCCGGTATTCATCTCAAGATAGCCGATGAGCTCGTTTACGGAGATCGTACTGTTCTCATCAAAAGCATTGAGTTTTGTCCTGAAAAAATCATACATGAACAGTATCTTAAGTTTAGACATATCACTGTTGGCCATAATAATACCTCCGCATCATTTTTCAATGTGTTTATAGTACCATTAAATGTACTCAGAGTTAACAAGCCCTTGGCCTGTTCCTGATAAAAACAATTAAAATACGCAAATTTCGAAAAACATATTTTTGCAAGCGCTGAAAAAGATAAAAATTACCTGTATTTATCCCCAAAACGACCTCTGACCGTGATAGAATTATAGGCACTTTATTGTTTCACAGGGGTAATTAGAGGTGAGAACTATCAGCGATCTCGGCTTTGCGGTGCCGGACATCCTTATTCCGCAGAATGGTACAGACCTTAAGAAATGGGCAGTAATTGCCTGCGACCAATATACATCAGAACCCGAGTATTGGAAGAATGTTGAAGACGAGGCAGGAAACGCTCCTTCAACACTTAATCTCGTTCTTCCCGAAGTTTATCTTAATACCGATAAGGAAACTGAAAAGCTCGGTTCCATCGCAAAGACTGCACGTCAGTATCTTAATGAAGGAATCCTTCAGGGACTTGGCACGGGATTCATTCTGACAGACAGATCAACATCCCTTCACCCTTCAAGAAGAGGCCTCATGGCTGCAATCGATCTTGAAGGCTACAGCTTCGAACCCGGCAACAAGAATATCTGCAGGGCAACGGAAGGAACGGTTCTTTCAAGAATTCCTCCCAGAGTAAGGATCAGGGCTAATTCTCCTCTTGAACTTCCCCACATCATGATCCTCATCGATGACCCTGAAGGCATCACGATCGAAAAGGCTTTTGACATGGCTGCAAAAGAAGGTCTTGCACCTTTGTACGACACCGATCTCATGCTCGGTTCAGGCCACATCACAGGCACATTCATTCCCGACGGTTCCGCCATTGCCGAATCCATCGTAAACGGACTCGCTTCACTTAAGGCAGCAAACTCCGACGGACTTCTTTTCCTGGTAGGCGACGGCAACCACTCACTCGCTTCCGCAAAGGCTCATTGGGAAAACATCAGAGAGACACTTTCCGAAGATGAGAAGAAAGATCATCCGGCAAGATATGCTCTCGCAGAGATAGTAAACATTCACGACAAGGGACTTGATTTCGAGCCCATTCACAGAGTCGTATTCAATATCAGCGCTAATGAATTCATCGCAAAGGCAAAAGAATATTTCAAGGATTCCGGCATTGAACTTAACGGTTCTGATGACGGAAAACAGACATTTACAGTTGTTACCGAAGGACAGGAGGACGTTAAGGTTTCTCTTGCAAATCCTCCCCACACTCTTGCAGTCGGCTCAGTCCAGATGATGATCGACGCATTAGGTCTTGAGTGCGACTACATCCACGGTGAGGATTCCGTAAGAAAGCTTTCTACAGCAGGCAATACGGGAATCCTTGTTCCTGCAATAAGCAAGGACACATTCTTCGGAACAGTTGAAAAAGAAGGAGTTTTCCCCAGAAAGACATTCTCCATGGGTGAAGCTTTTGAGAAGAGATTTTATCTTGAGGCTAAGATTATCGAATGATGGATTCCGATAACGATATCTTTGTAGATGAGAGCAAAACTGTCTGCATTATCGGCTCCGGTCTCTCGGGTCTGACATGCGGAATGAAGCTTGCGAAAGCAGGCTTCAATGTTACTGTCGTTGAAGAGCTTGCTTCTCCCGGCGGTCTGCTCGCATATACAAGAATCGGAAGAGAATATCTGGAACTCCTCCCCCACCACTTAAGAAAGAGCGACAAGGCTCTGCTCGCTTTATCTAAGGAGATGGGTGTCGACGATAAGATCAACTGGTTTGATTCCGCATGGTCCGGTAAAGCATCACACCGTAAGGTCGGTTATTACGACGGCGGTTTTGCATGCCTTATCTCAAGCCTTATGCAGGCAATAACGGATAACGGCGGACATATCTATTACTCGACAACAGTTGCCGAGATCGCAAGACTCGGAAGCGGAATGTACCGCACAAGCTGCATTCTTTCAAACTCAACAAGAGTCGTAATCGACAGCGCTTACGTCATCTTCACGGGTTCTTGCAGAACATTCGTAAACGTAAGTCACGGTCTCCCTATCGCAATGGATGACAGGGATATCTTAATGAACGTCACATACAGTGCGAAGATCACTGCCATGATGGTAATGAAGCACGAGTTATCACAGATGTTCTATCAGGTTCCGCCTAAAGATTCAGACTTGCCTTTCAAGGCGATAATCAACCATACAAGTGCTTTCGGTGAGCGCAATTACGGCGGTCATGTAGTTTATCTTGTAGGCTCCTGTTCGATCACCGATTCTCTGTGGATCGACTCTGATGCGAACATCATGCTCAAATATTTTGCCGGCCTTAGAAAACTCTATCCGTCTCTTCGTAAGTCAGACGTTAAGTCATGGCGTCTTACAAAGACGAGATATGCTCTGACATCACAGTACCCTGAGATCGATCTTACAAACCCCTGCGAGAATCTTTTTGTATGCTCAACGGGACTTACCAAATATGCCACAAATGACACACCGGAAAACCACATGGATTCAGTCGTCAGTCTTGCAGGAAAGATCAGCTCCGAGATCATCAGATCTCACGAAGCTTCACTTACAAGAACAGCCGAATCCACAACGGTAACCGAGCTTAATATCCAGGAGAATAACTCTAAGGATCCTGTCGAAGGAGTTCTTTCATGAGCAGGAATTCCTCATCACTTATCGAGACTTCTCCTTTCCGTTTTTTATTCTTACTTATACCTTTTGGAATCGCGGCAATACTCGGCTTCAGCACCATGGGAACAAACGACACATTCATGTGTTTGTGGTGGTCTTTTTTCCTTCTGCTTACAGGCCTTATCACACTGCCGCTTGCAGCAAAACTCTGGGGTGATTTTTCCTCCGGAGGATTTTTCCTTTCGCAGCCGATGGGACTTATCTTCACATGTCTTTTACTGTGGACACTTACACATCTTAAACTGTGCAAGATAAATCTTCTCTGCATCATATTATGTGCCGCAATCGTTGCTCTATGCTGCTATGTTCCTAAGACATTAAGAGAATCTCTTAAAAAGAAACTCAACAGCAAAGGATTCGTTGAAGCAGCAGTTATCGAGGAAACAGCTTTCCTTGTCGTCTTCTTCCTGATGTGCTATTTCAAGGGCTTCCTCCCTGCTATAAACGGCCAGGAAAAATTCATGGATTACGGCTTCATAATGTCGATGCTCAGAAACGGAAGTCTTCCTGCAAACGACATGTGGCTTTCAGGCAAATCCATAAACTACTATTACTTCGGCCAGTACATCTGGACAGTAGTGATCAAGGCAACCAACATTCCTTCCGGAGTCGGTTATAACCTCGCAATGTGTTCGGCAACTGCAGTTCCTTGCGCAATGAGTTTTTCCATTGGAAAATTCATGATCGAAGCAGCTTCAAAAAGAGGCTTCAAAAACAATAAGATCATCAAGTACATCGCAGGTTTTTTCACAGGCTGCGCAGTATCTGTCTGGGGTAATTCGCATTCATTTTTCTACGATGAAAAAAGCGTCGGAAACAAGCTTCTCGAAGTATTCAGATCCTGGGGAATTGACGTCGGAAGAACTGATAAATTCTTCTATCCCGACAGTACGAGATTCATCGGATGGAACCCTGATCTCGGCGTCGATTATACGATAGAGGAATTTCCTTTTTATTCTTATCTCGTAGGAGATCTTCATGCGCATGTTATCTCGATGATCATCGTTCTTCTCATCTCGGCAATTATCCTTTCAATGGTATGCGCCGTGAAGCTTCCTTCAAAGGATGAGATAAACGTAGTTCACGGTCTTGATAATCTCAGCGGAGAGAAGTCCAGACTTCTTCCCGAATTTGAATCGACCATCACACTTCACCTCGTATTGTGTGCCGTTCTTCTCGGCTGCGCACAGATGACGAACTACTGGGATTTCCTTATCTACTTCGTATTCTGTTCAATGGGTGTTCTGATCGTCAACACGATAAGATCACCTAAGTTTACGAACATTGCAGGCGCCATCGTATTCGTCGTCAACGTCGGCGGAATCCTTATGATCTACCTTGCCAAAGGCAGCAATCCGCCTGTACTCTTTGCGCTTGAAACATTGCTGATGGTAGCGTCTTTCCTGTTCTGCGTGGTAAGCCCGACTGCTCTTCCGAGAACGTCGTTCCAGATGAGTTTCCTTTTCACGGTTGCAACACTTACGGCACTTCCGTTCAACATCAATTTCGACATGATCTCGAATACACTCGGAAAATGTAAGAACCACTCTTCCCTTTTCCAGTTGTTTATCCTTTACGGAACACATGTAATTATCAGCGTATTCTTTATGGTTGTCGTTTTCGCGACCAGAAACTACAGAGATGCTTCCACTACTAAATCAAAGAAGAAATCCAAAGTAAAAGAATCTTCAAACATCATCGGCGGAGATCACTCTTACACCAATCCCATCCAGGCTTATTTTGCAAAGCGCAACATCATAGATATATACTGCTGCGGCATGACAGCCGTAGGACTCATGCTTCTTATCGCACCTGAAATCTTCTATGTAAGAGACATTTATACCGGCGGATACTTGCGTTCAAACACGATGTTTAAATTCGCGTTTGCAGCGATCATTATCCTTTCGACCACCATGATCTATTCGATCATCAGACTCTTATGGTTCATCAGAAATGACGGTAAAAAGAATGTCGTTTTCCTGGTATTCGGAATCGTCTTTGCGATATTCCTTCTGGTACCTTCCCACTACACGATGGTATCTTTGAAGCAGCGCTGCGGCGAGCTGAAGCGCGAGAACTATAAGACACTTGACGGTACAGCATACATCGAGACTCATGCAAGTCTTTATGTCGACGATTACTATTCAGGAAACCTCGTTCCTTATATGGCCTGCGTCAATTGGTTCAACAAAAACGTTAAGGACAGTCCGGTCATCTGCGAGACATACGGTGACAGTTATACAGACTGCTGCATCGTTTCAGCTTATACGGGTCTTCCCACGGTATTCGGATGGCAGACTCACGAATGGCTGTGGCGTTTCCACGGCATCGTAAACCAGGAAACAGACCTTCTTGAATCAGATCCCGAAAAGGATGTTTGGAAGCTTTACATTACACCCAGACATAACGATGTTGATGTCGTTTACTTAAGCAGCTATGCTCCTGATGTTCAGAGCATTATCAATAAATATCAGATCGAATACATCGTCATCGGTGACCTTGAACGTCACAGATACGGTTACGAT
This sequence comes from uncultured Saccharofermentans sp., assembly GCA_905234715.1. Classification (GTDB taxonomy): domain Bacteria; phylum Bacillota; class Clostridia; order Saccharofermentanales; family Saccharofermentanaceae; genus Saccharofermentans. The sequence continues at coordinate 6,275 of CAJOJI010000007.1, read as the reverse complement.
AATTCTGCTGTTTTCGCTGAGCTCGGCAACGTCGTCTTCCAGTACGAAGACCTTACCGTATATAAAGTCATACCTGTTACGGTGTAGTGATATCAGACTTCGGGAAGTTCTTTTAAAGGATCGGCCTTAACGGTTACGGGAGCTGTTCCCTCACCTTCATCGTATGTCATTTCACCGCACATCAAAGCAATAGGACACTTGATCCTGCTGCCGTATTTGCCGTCGCCTGCAATTGGATGTTTTCTTGAACTGAACTGCGTTCTTATCTGATGAGTGCGGCCCGTATCCAATACAGCCTCAACGTATGAAAGATCTTTTTCTTCGTTATATGAAAGAACTTTAAAGTTAAGTCTTGCTTCCTTAACACCTTTTCTCATTCTCTTTACGGGGAATGTCCGGTTGCTTCTTGAATCATGGAAAAGAAGGTCTTCCATAACGCCCTCGTTTTCATCAAGTTTTCCCTGACAGACAAGGAAGTATTTCTTGCTTAAGATTCTGATCCTTTTTCCTGAATCCGCTGCTGCGATTATTCCGGGCACCGGAAGGTCCAGTCTCGATAAAACATTAAGTCCTGAAGGCGCGATCTTCTCGCTGTCTTCTCCTCTTTCCTTATAAAGGATCTGATATCCTTCACCCTTAGCAAGTATCTTAGTCATAAGCTTTTAGCAGATAAATAAAGTTATATTTTCACGTCCTCCGTCAAGGAATACCTCGACTGTTCCGACGTCTTCAAGAACACGCGTATCAGGACATTCTTTATATGCCTTATCGAAAAGCGTGCGGCCTTCAAAAAACACTCTGAGTCTGCCCGAAGCATAAGTTACAAAACGGCTTTCTTTTATAAGTCTGCTTCTTAATTCTCCGTAAGGAACAAGGCATACTTCACCTTTGCGTGATACCGTTATTTCTCTTGGGCAGCTTACCGCAGAAGAATTCATCTTCATGGAGAACATCCATGCCATCAATACTGCACTTCCGTTCTCATCTTCAAAAGTCACGGGGCTATAGAAATCATCACCCGAATCAACCGGTTTAAAAGGATCGTCGGCATCTTCGAATTCAAAACTCTCACCGTCATAATCACCCGTTGCAAACAGCACTTTTGTAGGCACGTGCTTTTCGCTCTGAATGATGAATACCCATTTGCCGTCAACTTCAATAATGTGAGGTGATTCGATAACACTTCCGAATCTTGCATCGGATACAAGTTCTCCCTTATAGTTCCAATTTATAAGATCACTTGATTCAAACTGAAGAACTTTGCCGACGCCGTTCTGACCGGCTCCGGTGATCATCCTGAAACTTTTTCCGCACTTCATAACGAACGGATCTCTGAACTTAACATCACCTTCAAGAGGAATGGTTGCAACAGGATTATTCTCACACTTTTCAAAGCTAATTCCGTCTTCTGAGAAAGCCGCGCACACAACCTCTTTATAATCTTCTGAAACCGAAATATAAAACAGCCAGATCTTTCCTTCGTGAACAATCGCAGAACCTGAACTGCAATGCATTTCAACTTCAGGACTTATGGCAACGGGAAGATCTTCCCAGGTGATCAGATCATCTGATACCGCGTGTCCCCAGTGCATTCTTCCGTAGCGCGGAGCATCGGGATTTAACTGGAAGAAAAGATGATATCTTCCTTTGAAATAAACAAGACCGCAGGGATTTCCCAGCCAACCTTCTTTTCTATAATAATGGTATTTCACGGGTACTAACCTCTGCGGTCTGAAACTCTTTGTTTAGTTGTTACTTATATTATGCAAGCTCAAGGAGAGATACACGGAGAACACCTTCAGCAGATGAAAGCTCATCGATGATCTCCTTGGATACAGGCTGGTCGATTGCAACGAATGCCTGTGCATGCGGGTTGTCTGAACCGTCCTGGTTCTTTCTTCCCCAGTGCATGGAAGCGATGTTGATATCGTGCTTTCCGAGGATAGTTGCGATTCTTCCGATAACGCCCGGAACATCATTGTTCTTGAGTGCAAGAACAGTGTTGGAAAGAGGGCAGTTCATCTCATAACCGAAGAATGAAACGATAACCTCTGTGTCAGGTCCGAATACCGTACCGTTGATCTTGAGTTCTCTTCCGTCTTCTGTGCAGAACTTAACGTTGATGAGGTTGTTGTACTTCTGAATGGACTCTGTCTTTGTCTCAACAACTTCGATACCGCACTCGTCCATGCACTCCTTTGCATTTACGTAAGATACGTGATCGTTGCCCATGCCTTCGAGAAGACCCATCATGAGTGAAAGTGTGATGATGCCTGTTCCGGAGCTCTCAGCGAGTTCGCCTCTGTATCTTACTTCAACCTTCTTGATAGGTGTTGCTTCTGCCTGATAGTACATACGGCCGATCTTCTCAGCGAGTGAGCAGTAAGGCTTGATCTCTTCGATGCTGCCGGAGAACTGAGGCATGTTGATAGCTGCAACGAGCTCACCCTTCAAAGCGCCGTCGATGAGCTCAACTATTCCCTGACCAACCTTTGCTGTAGCCTCAACAGTGGAAGCACCAAGGTGAGGTGTGATGTAGCAGTGAGGTGCGTGAAGGAGAACGTTGTCGAAATCCTGCTCGCCGGGTGCCTTGTTGTAAGAAGGCTCCTTATCGAAAACATCGATAGCGGCTGCAGCAACCTGGCCCTCTGCGAGTGCATCAGCGAGATCCTGCTCGTTAACGAGACCGCCTCTTGCGGCATTAACGATCCTTACGCCTCTCTTGCACTTGTAGAGCTGCTCCTTTGCGATCATGTTGTATGTTTCTTTTGTCTTAGGTGTGTGGAGTGTGATGAGGTCAGCCTGAGCGAGGAGCTCGTCGAGAGTCTGGCATCTTGTAACGCCGAGCTTATCAAACTTCTCCTGGGGAATATAAGGATCGTAAGCGATTGCATTCATGCCTACACCCTTGAGCTTTCTGGATACGATTGAACCGATACGGCCGAGACCGATGATACCTACTGTCTTGCCCTCGAGCTCAACACCAGTCCAGTTTCCTCTTCTGAAGTCGCCGTTGTGTACGCCTTCGTTTGCTGTGCAGAGGTTACGGAAGATGGAGAATGCGTGACCTACGGCAAGCTCACCTGCAGCCATGTTGTTTGCTGTAGGAGTGTTAAGAGCAATAACGCCGTGCTCTGTGCATGCCTTAACATCGATGTTATCGATTCCTGTTCCGGCTCTTCCGACAGCCTTAAGGCAGTCTGCGTTGTTGAGAAGTGTCTCGTTGATCTTTGTTGCTGATCTTACGATGATGGCATCAAAGCCCTTGATGTACTGTTCGATCTCTTCCTGGGAATGGCCGAGGTATTCCTCTACCTCATATCCTCTGTCTCTTAAGTACTGAACGCTCTCTTCTGCAATGCTCTCGGTAATAAGAATCTTCATATTTATGTTCCCCCGTTAATTAAATACTTAAATCTGATCAGGCCTTTGCCTTGAGTTCATCAATGGTCTTTTTGAGATCATCGAGATATTCTCTGAGACCTTCTTCTGTGAGATCGCCCATGTGAGCGATTCTGAATGTCTTGTCCTTGAGCGGGCCGTAACCGTTGCTCATGAGGTAACCCTTCTCGCCCATTGCCTTGATAAGGTCTGATGTGGGGATTCCTGTTGTGTTTGTTACGCAGGTAACAGTAACTGAGAGGTGCTCAGGGTTTGAATAAAGCTCACAGTTCTCTCTTGCCCAGTCCTGAGCGATCTTTGCAAGCTTGCAGTGCTTCTGATATCTTGCCTCAACGCCTTCTTCAAGGATCTTGTCGAGCTGGTAATCAAGTGCAAACATGTGTGACTCGGAAGGTGTTGAAGGATACTGATAAGGCTTTTCCTTAACAAACTTAACGAGTTCGAGATAGTCGAAATAAAGACCTCTGTTCTCAACTGTCTCCGCCTTCTTGATTGCCTTCTCTGAAACTGAAGCGATAGCCATTCCCGGAGGCAGGCCCAAACACTTCTGTGTTGATGTGATACAAACGTCGATTCCGAGTTCGTCTACGGGGATGTAATCGCCTGCCATTGAGGATACTGCGTCGACGCATACGATAACATCGGGATATTTCTTATAAACTTCAGCAAGCTTATCCATGGGATTATGAATACCTGTTGATGTCTCGTTCTGTGTAATTGTAATGAGGTCGTATTTGCCTGTTGAAAGTGCAGCCTCGAGCATCTCGGGAGTTGTGGGCTGTCCGAGCTCAGACTCGAAAAGATCTGCTGCGATGCCGTTGGATGTGCACATCTTGTGCCATCTCTTACCGAATGCACCGATTGAGAATACTGCGGCACGTGTCTTTGTAAAGCTTCTTACCGCACCTTCCATAAGTCCGCTGCCTGATGACGTTGACAATACGATGGTGTTGTTGGTCATCATTACCTTCTGGAGCTTTTCAGAAATTGACTGCTGAAGAGCTGATGCGTCCTTGGTTCTGTGTCCGATCATGGGCGTAGCCATTTTATCAAGAACATCCTGCGAAACCTCGATAGGACCAGGTATAAACAGTTTCTTATGCATGGTTATTTACCTCTTTTCGCGCGCGTATTTATAGAGCAATAGCATTATATACTTGTATCTTACTTTTTTGTTACAAAATCAGTTGACTAAATAGCCAAAAAACAAACCGCCTGCCGTGGATTTCACAGCAGGCGGTCCTATAAATTTTTAATGATTTTCGCTTGACGCTCAGGTGATGTGAATGGAACTTGTGATCTCGCCCTGGTTGGTCTCACCTGTTGACTCTGCGGTGGCTGATCCGCCGGCATTGAATGTGATCGGGATCTCACCTGTCAATACGCCCTTAGGAGGCAGTAAGAGCTTGTCTCCGCTGTTAGGTCCTGTGTATGTAGCAGGATCGAGCTTATTGTATGTGATGATCGTTGCGATTCTCGGGTCACTGCAGTTCTCGATATCGATGTTGTATACAGTGTGGAATACATCCCACCATGTTCTGTATCCGATGTAATCGGAGAATACGAAGTAACCGATAGGAGCTGAAGCATCCGGCAATGTAGCCTGTGTTGACGGAGGCGTTGTCTCTGTTGTCATCTCTTCGGAAGAGAGTGAAGGTACTGTCTCAGTCGGCTTTGTCTTCTTGCTGCATCCTCTTGCGATCAATGCGATAACGATAACGATGCAGATAAGGAGGATTGCAAGGAAAGCGATGAACATATAACCGTTGCGGTTGAGCTTCATCTTCTTTCCGCCGTCGTTTCCGCCCTTGCCTGCAGAAGCACTTGTGCGCGGTGCACTGCCTGTAGGTCTGCTGACGTTATTCGGACCGGAACCGGAAGGTCTGTAAGAAGCCTGTCCGGGATTTGTATACTGGGCCTGCTGCTGAGCATCAGGAACTGCAGCCTGTGCATCAGCGCCTGCAGGGTTATATCCATAGCTCTGTTCACCGGTATAAGTCTGACCGCTCTCATCTACACCGAGAATGTTGTTGAACCATTCGTCGTCGAGAGAAGCTGATGAAGATGCTGAAGCCTGAGGCTGTGCATACTCATCGCCGAAGCCTTCCCGGGGCTGCTGTGAGAGATCCGTGTAGCCATCCTGCTGATAGCCTGCGTTGGGATCCTGATATCCGGCTTCTGAATATTCACCGAATCCGCCCTGGGGAACCTGATCATAGCCGGACGCATATCCGTTGTCGCCGTTGCCATAATCGGTATATCCGTCGTTGTCCATAGGTATACCTCCCTGCATATTTGGAGTCTGATCACCATATGTTCCGAAGCTGCTCTGATCAGCTGCAGAGAAGGATTCTGCGCCATAGGGCTGATAAGGAGGAACTTCTGCGGCGCCCTGTGCTTCGCTTCCCGCATAATCACCGTATACGGAAGCATTATCGAAGGGCTGTGAAACGTTCTGCTCTGAACCGACCGCATTGACCGGATTATTGTAGTTATCCGAATCATAGAGCGGCATCTGGGGAATATCTTCTGCCTTTGCCGGAGCGCTTTCCTCTGCGCCCGTGACATATACGTTGTTACCGAACGGGAGAACCACGTCATCCTGAGCGGGAGCATCAACGATCTCCTGGGGAACCTCATCTGCTGCAGGAACAACAGGTGCGGGTGCAGGCTGTTCAACTGCTTCAGCAGGCTTCTCTGTTACAGGGAAGTCAACGTTGAGCTTATCCTCTTCCTTGAGTTCGGGCTTCTCTTCATTGATCTCGTATTCGGGAACGGGAATTGAAGAAACCTCTTCAGAAGGAACGGGTTCTGACTTGGGAGTCATGATATCCTCACCGAATACGATCGGAGGAGTATTCTTGAGTTCCTGT
>CAJOJI010000006.1:44345-47166 GCA_905234715.1 uncultured Saccharofermentans sp. | reverse complement strand
AACAAAGACCGGATTTGACTCCGGTCTGTTTGCTATGCCTAAAATGCACCAAAGAAAAACCTGCCAACAAACTCTTGATTTTTGTTAGCAGGTTTTTTGTCCTCAAAAAAGGGAAGTTTGCCTTAAGCTTTACCCGTTTGGCAGGATAATCCATGCTATAATTAGCAAAGCAAATTAAGGAAGAGAGTCCTGATAAAGAATGAAGAGTTCAAAAGGCGCGGAAGATTATTCCAAACTGCTTATAAACGACAGTCTTTTGCCTGATATTTTTCTCGTCAGATACGCACAGGAGCTGAGCAAAAATGCTCTGCTCATATATCTGTGGCTTAACATGACCGGCAAGAAGAACGGCTTTGACGAGAGTGACATCAAGGAACTTAAGATCGTCCGTGAAGAAGAGATAGAACCTGCTCTGGCAGAGCTCATTGCCGCAAGCCTTATCAACCGCAAGGACAAGACATATTCATTCGAAGACATCAAGGCAAGAGAGATAAGCGATTACATCTCAAGTGCGATCGCCAGAGGCAACGATCCCGAACTGACCGGCCTCATGAGCAATGAGAAGGACAGAAAGCTCCTTGCAGATTCCATTTCCTCGACCTTCTATCAGGGTGAGCTCCCTTATATTTTCTACAGACTTATAGATAAGTGCTTAAACGACTATAAGTTCGAATCAAGAGTATGCTACAAGCTTTTCGAAGAGGGTTACGAGCAGTCTATCCACAGATCTTTGCAGCAGATGGAGAAGATGGCTCTTTCCTGGTACGAGAAGGGTTATACGGATATCAAGAGTCTCGAAAAGCAGCTTGAGATAAACAAGCGCACCAAGAAGCTCATCAAGCTTACGGGCAAGCTCCTGCGTAAACGACTCAACGGTCTTGATATCGACCGTGTAACGAGCTGGGCTGAAGATCTTGATGCAACGGAAGAACTGGTTACCCTTGCTTTTAAAGAGAATGAATTCAGAAGCAACTTAACGCTTAAGAATGTCGGTGACACCCTTGCCAAATGGCACGACCAGGGTATTAAGACCGCTGAAGAGGCTTCAAGGTTCAGCGAGGAAGAACACAAAGAAAATAAGCGCAAGGCTACAAGAAGAAAGTCAAATATCGGTTCTGTCTGGGCTACAGGTGAAGAGGCCGGCATAGTAAATAAGGACGCATCAGATACTGAAACGCCCGATAAGGAAAAGGCTTCTGAGGATACAGACGACAGCGATGGCCCTGACGATGATATCCTCAACATGTTTGGAGATTAAGATGAAGACGATTAAAGAACTTATAAGAGAGAGCCTTACCGAAGTCGCTGCCACAAAGGATATCAGAAGGCAGGACAGCATTAAGCGCGTATATAAGCAGTTTCCTGAACTGAAGGATATAGATGATCAGATCTTAGATGTCCGCAACAACAGATTTATTGCAGTTATCGATAACGACGAGAGACTGATCAAGCGTTTTGATATTGCTGAAGAAGAGCTCCTCGAAAAGCGCGACAAGGTCATTGCAAGAAATAATATCGACCCTGAGTTTGATGTTGAGAAATGTTTGTGCGAAAAGTGTAACGACACAGGCTTTTATACTAACAGCAAAGGCTTCCTGAAAGTTTGTCAGTGCAGAAGCAAAGAGCTGGCTGAATGCTATGAACACAGCGGAATGGCTGACTATACTTCATATAAGATCGAGAATTACAGAGCTGATTATTTGGGAGACCCGAAGAAACGCGAAAAGATCAGGAGCGAACTGTTAAGATTCATGTCAGGTCAAAATGAAGATAATGAATCATCATTATGCATTTTTTCCGCTGCTCCCCAGACCGGAAAGACATTTCTTGCCATAGTTATCTGCAAGACTGCGATCAACCTCGGAAAGAGCGCTTACTACTGTAAGTGTGAGGATCTGGCCGTAATCGGCACGGACACCTTGGAAGATCTTAAGAGGATCGATTTCCTCGTACTCGACGATTTTGCTGATTCCGTAACCATGACAAATAACGTCGGTTCCATACTGAATAACATCCTCGAGATAAGGGCAGCTTCCAAGCTCCCGACAGTACTCGTTACGCCGTTCCCCAAGAACGAGCTGGTAAACAAGTGCGACATGAGGATCAGCGGCAAGCTTTCTTCTGCAAAGCTTATATCCAAAGAAGGCAGGTAATATCCCCAAGATGGATGTGCGCTGCGGAATCGATATCGTTGATATCACAAGGTTTGTAAAGAACTTGGAAGACGGTAACACGGCTTTTTTCGACAAGTGTTTTACCGAAGGTGAGATTGCTTACTGCAGTTCATCCAAGGACCTTAAGAAAAAGGCTGAACGCTTTGCGGCTAGATGGGCAGCGAAAGAAGCTGTCGGAAAGGCTTTGGGCACCGGACTTTTAAGTGAAGGTGTAGGCATGCATGACATTGAAGTCGTAAAAGATGAGAGAGGCACTCCGGGCATTAGGCTTTCCGGCGGTGCTCTTAAGCATGCCGAAGAACTGGGGATGAGCTCCGTATCGATAAGTCTTACACATGACGGCGGTGTTGCCGGTGCTTATTGCGTTATGCTCCTGGAGAAGTAAAGATGAAAAGACGCGATAAACAGGAAGAAAACGGCAACGGCATTTTTAAGATCTTCGAGCGCAAGAAACCGAAGCAGGTGGTAGGCGAGGAGGTTGCTCCTAAGACCATAAGGCACCTCGAAAGGCCCGTTAAGCTGCCTTTCCTGGCAGACCTTGATGAGGGTAAGGAACAGTACGGAAGTGCCGAAGACATGCAGGATAAGTGGGGCCTGTCGGAAAAGCAGGCCACATTGGGCGGCGCCCGCAAGAGAAAGCTTCTAAG